>JAUNWR010000103.1:0-4720 GCA_030540215.1 Coriobacteriia bacterium
CACCATTGCCCGCAACTGCCAGAAGTTCGGCGGCAAGGTCGAGTACCAGCTGTAATCACCCTTTGATCGGCGTCGATCGCAGGAACAAATTCACTTCGAGAGGAGGGTCGTCTGCCATTGCGTGGATGGCCCTCTTTTCCTTACCAGCGAAACGCTATCGAGCTATAGGCGAGCCAGAACGCTGAAACGCTCGAACCCCGGATAAACCGGGAACGCATCTAAGCAAGGAGGATTTTAGTATGCAACCTTTGAAGGGTCTGAAGGTCGTCGACCTCACCACGTTCTTGGCAACCCCGACCACCGGCCGTATCCTCGGCGAGTGGGGTGCCGATGTCATCAAGGTCGAGGCGTTCAAGGGCGATCCGTGCCGTACGAACCAGGCAGTCGTGTTCGGCATGCCCTCCAGCGACGAGGAGAACCTCGCATTCGACGTCGCCAACTTCCATAAGCGCTTCGTCGCGCTGAACCTCAAGTCCGAGAAGGGCAACGAGGTCATGATGAAGCTGCTCGAGGACGCCGACGTCTTCATCACCAACACCCGCACCAAGTCCCTGGCCAAGATGGGCCTGGACTGGGAGAGCCTGCATGCGAAGTTCCCGCGCCTGATCATGGGCCATGGCCTGGGCTACGGCAAGAAGGGTCCTGAGAAGGATGCCGCCGGCTTCGACGTGACCTGCTACATGGGCCGCGGCGGCGTCTTCGGCACCACCGTCAACAAGGGCGACTCCCCCATGATCCCGACCAACGGCTACGGCGATTACCAGTGCTCCGTGTTCTTGGTGGCCGGCATCCTGGCCGCGCTGCAGGGTCGCGAGAAGACCGGCGAGGGCGATTACGTCACCTGCGCGCTGCAGCACGCCGGCATCTACACGCTGGCTACGGGCATGATCTCCGCCCAGTACGGCAACCCCTACCCGAAGAGCCGTCTTGAGGTCAACAACCCGCTGAACAACGTGTTCCGCTCCAAGGACCAGAAGTGGGTCGTTCTGTGCCTCCCCGAGTACGACCGCGATTGGCCGCGCGTCATGCACCTCATCGGCCGCGACGAGCTTGCCGAGCATCCGGACTACAGCTGCTGCCAGACCGTCAACGACAAGGGCCTGGCCCCCGAGGTCGTCAAGATCCTCGACGACGGCTTCGCGCAGTTCACGCGCGAGGAGCTGCTGAAGATGTTCTCCGAGAACGACATGCCCTGCGAGCCGGCTCAGACGCCTAACGACATCTACGAGGACCAGAACGCGCTGATCAACGAGTACATCAAGCCCGTTCAGTACCCCGCCGGCCCGCGTTGGTGCCCCACCGCTCCCGTTCAGTTCGAGCTTGGCGAGACCGAGGATCTGATCCCGGGCGGCAAGCTGGGTTCTGCCACCGAGGACGTCATGAAGGAGCTCGGCTACAGCGAGGATGAGATCAAGGCCGCCGAGGCCGAGGGCGCCGTTTCCGGCCCCGTCGACCTGGCAGTGCTTCAGGGCAAGTAAAAAATCCTTACCCAATAGCTTTCTTGCATAGCGACAGAGTTGCTTGGGAAGGGGCGACGCCGTTCGCCCCTTCCCCATATCATATGGAGGGGTCCTATGATCACCGACGTCAAAATCAACGAAGCTGAAAAGCGCCGCTTTTACGAAAGCGGCGCCTGGGGAACCGACACCATCGCAGACGTCTGGCAGGACCGCAGCACTCGATTCGCCGATCGTGTTTACGTTCAGGACGACCTAGGTTGCTCGTTCACGTATCGCGAGGTGGACGAGGGAGCAAGCCGCATCGCCGCCTGGCTCATGGAAAAGGGCGTGCGAAACGGCGATGTCGTCTCCTTTCAGGTTCCCAAATGGGCGGAATTCTGCATGATCTATGTGGCGTGCGTCAAAATCGGCGCCGTCATGCATCCCGTTGCAACCGCCATGAACGCCGCCGATTTGGAATTTATCTTCAATCAGGTCGGCACGACGGCATATATCTGCCCCACATTCTCGTATAAAACGGACTACGAGTTGGAATTCGAGAAGTTCAAGGATCGAATCCCCTCGTTGCGCGCATTGCTGCTCTTGGACAAAGTCCAACCTGCGCACGACGAGAATGCCGCAACCCTTTCAAAAGTCTTGGAATCCGTTGCACCTTTCACCGGCCCTTGCCCGGCGCATTCCGACGATGTCGCCTGCATCTTGTCGACATCGGGCACGACCGGAAAACCGAAAGCCGCCTTGTTCACGCATAACAACCTGTTGTATTCGGAGCGGGTGTTCTCAAGCGACCTCGAGCTGGGTCCGGACGACACCGTATGGATGCCTTCCCCGCTCAACCACGCAACGGGTTTTTTCCATGGCCTGATCTCGCCGATGCTCACGGGCGGACGCTGCGTACTGCAGTTGCGATTCAAGGCCGATGAGGCGGTCGAGCTGATCAACCGAGAGAACGTCACCTGGTCCTGCGGCGCTACCCCGTTCGTGCACGACCTGCTGAAATATCTCGAGGAATCGGGCAAGACCATCCCCACCCTCAAGTACTTCTTGTGCGGAGGGGCGCCCGTGCCGGGCAGCCTCATCGAGATGGCGAACCGCCACGGGTTTCTGCTCTGCGAGCTGTACGGCTCCACCGAAAGCTGCCCTCACCTGCGCGTTCCCCGCGACAAGTGCGTGGAGTGGAACGGCCGCTTCTCGGGCGTCCCCTATCCTGGAATCGAGGTGAAGGCCGTCGACGAGCACCGCCAAGAGGTGGCGCCGGGCGTCCAAGGAGAAGAAGCAAGCCGCGGGCCGCATATGTTCGTAGGCTACCTGAACGATCCGGAACGCACCGACGAGGCGTTGGACGATGAAGGCTGGTTCTACAGCGGCGATTTGTGCACCATCGATGAGCAGGGCCGCGTGAAGATCAACGGCCGCAAAAAGGAGATCATCATCCGCGGTGGCGAGAATATTTCCGCTCGCGAGGTCGACGACGACGTCATGGGTTGGGACCAGATCGTCGATCATGCGACGATCGGCATGCCCGACGAGCGTCTAGGCGAGAGGATCTGCCTGTTCGCCGTGCCGGCCGACCCGGATGGAGAAGAACTGTGCCTGCATGACTTGCTAGAATACATGGATGGCAAGGGAATCGCTAAACGCCTGTGGCCCGAACGCCTTGAGGTCATCGACGAGATCCCCCGCACCGCCACCGGCAAGGTGCAGCGTTTCGTGCTGGCAAAGGAAATCAAGCATCGTATGGGTATTGAGGAATAACAATGATCGAACAGCAATACAGCATCACCCGCACCCGCGCAACCTGGAAGCCCCGCGTTGCAGCCAATGACCTTCCCTTCGTGAAGGATACGGCCGGAAACGTGCTGATCGCGCTCAACGGCGACGCAGAGGCTTCCTATACGGGCACCGGACGCACGCTGGTAGGCCAGCCGCCGTACACATGTCTCAACGACGATGCGGACACCGATAACGAGCATATGACGTTCGTGGATGCTGATGAGCTGCCCGAGGGGGTTGTGTTCGACTACCACATCGACGGAGGCTTCAACAACAATGCCGTCATCGTCACGTGGAGGATCCAGGATGCATCACGTTACCGCATCCGCTGGGTCGCCCTCAAAACGTTCACGGGCATGCAGTTGAAATACATCATGCCCAAGAAATTCCCTCCCCTGGTGTTCGCGCTGGCCGCTGAAGACGCCTTCGCCTATTGCAACAAGATCCCTTGCGAGGAGTGCGCATTCCGCTGCAAGAGCGGTTTCGAGCTCTACGCGCTGATCGAGGGCATCGGCATCGTGAAACACTCCATGGACCGCATCTCTATGCTGAACATGGATCAGATCAAATAACGGCGCAAACACCCGACATCTTGCACCCCCGCCGCCTCCTCTGAGGCTGCGGGGGTGTTTTCGTTTGGTTGAAAATCGCTTTTCACCTGGGACTATGGAGTAGATCAGAACCGATTTCGACAGCGTTTCCGCCATTATTCGTTTTCCAAATACTTTCGTCCGAATCGTTTAGGACGCTGAATTGGATTTCTTATGAACAGGGTCGCATAATCGATGGTGTCGAAAGCCGATACAGCCTACCTGAGCAAAACGTGAGCGCAGATAGGCGGGCAAAGTCTAAGGAGGTTCACATGAATCCCAATGCAAAGATCACCGACGAGCAATTCGAAGCGTATCTGAAGCAGATCCGCGAGCTTGCCGAAGGTCCGTTCGAGGAGATTCAGAAAGAGGTCGAGGTCACCAACACCTTCCCGGAGGAGTTCTACGAGCTGGCCAAGAAAAACGACCTGTATCGCTTCTACCTGCCCAGCGAGTACGGCGGATGGGATCTCGACGAGCTTGAGATCCTGCGCGTCCAGGAAGAGTTCTCCCGCGGCCCGGGCGGCATGCGCATGCACCTGCATCACGCCGCCGACATGAACTGGCGCATCCTTGACGACTACGGCACCGACGAGGTCAAGGCCGAGCTGATGAGCAAGTTCCAGGACAAGACCGTGTACTGCAACTTCGCCATCACCGAGCAGACCGGCGGCACGGGCGCCGACCTGCACACCACCGCCATCAAGAACGCCGACGGCAACTATGTCCTGAACGGCGAGAAGTGGCTGATCAGCCATACCGACTGCTCCGATTACACCTACGTCATCGCCGTGACCAACCCCGATGACGACAAGGATACCCGTCTGTCCGGCTTCCTGGTTCCCAACAACGCTCCGGGCTTTGAGATCGTCCCGATGCCCCACATGATGGGTTGCC
>JAUNWR010000104.1:0-4707 GCA_030540215.1 Coriobacteriia bacterium
TGCTCGTGTTTCCCGTGGAGAAGCGCGGGACCGCCATGGGCATGGCGGGCATCGTGATGTCGGCAGGTCCCGCGATCGGGCCCGTCGTGGGCGGTGCCATCATCGACGCTTACGGATGGCGCTCATGCCTGGGCTGCATCGTGCCGTTGGCGCTGGCGGCGCTTGTGTGCGCGGTGTTCTTGCTCGATAACGTCGGGGAAGGAAAGCGACCGCATCTCGACGTGCCGTCCATCGCGCTTTCCACCGTGGCGTTTGGAGGCATGCTCTACGGCTTCTCCAGCGCATCCTCGATGGGATGGACGAGCCCGGTGGTGCTCGGATGCATCATCGCGGGCGTGGCCTGCCTGGTGCTGTTCGCTCGCCGTCAGCTACGCTTGGAAGACCCGCTGCTCGATCTGAGGTGCCTGAAATCGAGCGATTTCGCCGTTGCCGCCATCGTCGTCA
The DNA here is from genome assembly GCA_030540215.1 of Coriobacteriia bacterium. Taxonomy (GTDB): domain Bacteria; phylum Actinomycetota; class Coriobacteriia; order Coriobacteriales; family Eggerthellaceae; genus Senegalimassilia. The sequence continues at coordinate 445 of JAUNWR010000104.1, forward strand.
CCCTTATCAACGCAGCATGCCTGGTCACCAACACCATTCTGCCCATTCTGCTCCAGACCGCGATGGGCGCGACGGCGCTGCAAACGGGCATGGCGATGCTTCCCGCCGCCGCGGTCGGCATCCTTATCAGCCCCATCTCGGGCGTGGTGTTCGACAAGTTCGGCCCGCGAGCCATTTCCGTGGGCGGTTTAACGCTTATGACCGTGGCGTTGTTCGCTCTTTCGCGCATGGATGCAAACTGCTCGATCTTGATGGTGGCGGTGTTGTGCGCCGCCCAGGCAGCAGGTCAGTCCTTGGCGAACATGCCGGTGAACACCTGGGGCATCAACGCGCTTGAGAACAGCCAGATTGCTCACGGAAACGCCATCGCCAACACCGGGCGCCAGGTTGCGGGCGGCCTAGGGACCGCCATTATCGTCACGCTTATGACCACGGTCACCTCGAACGCTGCTCTGCAAGGCGTCGCAACCATCGAGGCGACGGTTGCCGGCACGAGCGCAGCTTATATGGCATGCGCCGCTATCGGCTTGGTTGCTTTGATATTCGGCGTGTTAAAGATCCGCGTTTCAAAGGAGACGCAACAGCAGCCTCATGTGATTCGCGACACGGCAGCCGAGCGTTCGAAGGCTGTAAGCAAGCTGCGCGCCGACGCCGAATAGCGCAACGCGTTCCCGCCCAGTTTACGCAATGGCCCGTATTACAGAACCGACGAACTGTAATACGGGCCGTCTTGTACAGAAGCTGAATCGATACCCCTGAAGGCGGATTGAATGCCGAGCAACGCACAGGTCTAGGCGGCTTCAAGCTGATAACGTGCCGAGAACGACACCTATCGCGCTAGCTTACCTCCCCTTCGCCGCCAAGATCTTCGACAAGGCCTCGATGAGCTTCTGCGAATCGATAGGTTTGACAAGATGCTCGTCCATACCGGCTTCTCGGCAGCGGACTTTATCCTCGGTGAAGGCGTTGGCGCTCATGGCAACAATGGGAATGCTGCGCGCGTCGTCGCGCTCAAGCGAGCGAATGGCGCGCGTTGCCTCGTATCCGTCCATATTGGGCATCATGATGTCCATGAGAATCATATCGTACGTGCCCGCACCCGATTGCTCGAACGCGCTTACCGCCTCGACACCGTCATCTGCGCACGTCACCTTCGCTCCGGCATTGGAGAGCACGAATTCCGCGATTTCACGATTCAGATCGTTATCTTCGACCAACAGCACGCTCAAACCCTCTAACGTGACCGTATCGGACACATGACGATCGCGCGGCCCTGATGACGCATCAAGGTCAAGGATCAACGGCAAGGTGATGGTGCAGGTTGTGCCGACGCCCAAGCTGCTCTCATATGCAACGCCGCCGCCCATAAGCTCCGCAAGCTGCTTGGCGATCGCGGTTCCCAAACCCGTGCCCGTCGCGTGCTCAGCGCCCTTTTGCTGCTCACGTGCAAACGGTTCGAACATGCGCGCCTGGAAATCCGAGCTCATGCCGATACCGGTATCGGCGATGACGATATCGTACACGGCGACTTCGCCTTCATTCGCATGCTGCGTGCAGGTGACACGTACCGCGCCGCCCGGCTTGTTGTATTTCACCGCATTGCTCGCGATGTTCATGATCAGCCGCTTCAGATGAAGCGGGCTTGCCACTATAGAAGGATGAACAACCCCGCTTAAATCGCAGCTGATGGTCACGCCGAGTTGCTGCGCCTGACGCTCCATGATCTGGCAAACCTCGTTGATAAGCTCTATAAGATTCACGGGGCGCAGATCAAGTTCCACTTCGCCGCTTTCGAGCTTGCTCATGTCGAGAACCTCATTGACCAAATCGGAAAGGATGCCCGATGCCGCCCAAATCTTCTGCCGGCAATCGCGCTGCTTGGCAAGATCATGGTCGTAAGCATTGGCGACTTCCACCATGCCCCGGATACCGTTGATAGGCGTACGGATATCGTGGCTCATGCGCTGTAGGAACTCGGTTTTGGCTCTGTTCGCGCTTTGCGCCTGATACGCCGACTTCGCAAGGCGTTCCGCATATTCGCGCTCCTGCACCACGAGCTCATGGAGGTGCTCGTGCTCGGATTTACGCCTCGAAAGAGCGAACACAGCGACCACGACGCTGTACAGCGCAAGGGCAACGGCTACGAACCCGGCGACTTCGCCCAAACAAGACGAAACGGGCATGAATGTGTAAACGTAATAATCACGTGCCTTGTCAAGGGAGGCGATATACAGCTTCGACCCCGAAAGCAACAGCGTGATCTCGCCAAGCGCGCAGCGGCTTTTGATGTCCTCGACGACCGTCGCATCAACAGAATCAAGCTTGATATCCCCGCCCACCTGATTCGGGAGCATGTTGGCAGCAACCACCTTGCCTTCGGATTCCACGACGATATCGCCGCTGCCCCGCACATCGTAGCCCGCCAGCATATTCTGCAACGACAGCAGATAGCGGTTCGAGAACGCCTCGCTTGTATAGTAACCCGCAACGACCATGCCCGGCTCATCGATACGCGCCGCACAACCCACATCGATGTACGATCCGTCATCTAAAACGATACGCGTAGCGTACATTTTCCTAGGATCATCGATCACCTCGAGGGCGACTTCGTTCGTCACCTCCCGTTGCACCATGTCGAAGGTGACGTCATTGTTGGAGTATGACCACACAAGCTGACCATCGGCGGACAACACGAAAGCGTTCGACAAGCCGAGCTGCCGCGCGGAAACTTCAAGACCGGCTTGATCGATGCCGTCAATGCTGTAGGAGATATTACGAGCAAGTTGCGCCGCGTTTTCAAGCGCAAGCACCTGACTGGTCATAGCAGCGGAATCATTGAATGAGTCATAGATCAGACTCTGCGACTTCGCGAAGGCGACCACGTTGTCGGAGCGCTCGGCGGCTTGCCGGAACATCGTGCCGAAGCTGATCAGGCCGCTCACGCACGCCAAAGCAACCCCGACGGCGATGACGATTGCCCAAAAGCGTCTGCCGGGATGATTGTTTCTAGCCACGCACATCGCCTACTCGCAGATACGGCGAGGGATCCTCGAAGTACTTCGAAAGGATCGTGCGCATGGTGCCGTCGTCTATCATATCCTGAAACGCGCCCGCAAGCGCAACATCGATACCTCGATCATCGTTGAGGTCGAACGCGCACCCAAGGCCGACATCGAGCAGGGAATCATCCAGGATTCGCACATCGACCCCATAGTCCTGCTCATATTGCGAGATGGAGGTCTCATGAGCTGCAATGGCATCCACATAACCCTTCAAAAGCGCAGGAACAAGGTACGAGCGATCGGAGAAGCTCAGCACGCTTGCCACTTCCGGCACGTCAGGGTTCGTGCGATTCAGCAGGATGCCTTCCGGCTTGGTGGTGGATTGCACGTCGATGTTCTTGCCTTCAAGATCGGCAAACGAGGTTATCGAGCTCGAAGGCTCCACGGCAACCACTTGACGGCTTTTCATATACGGACCAGGCCAACGATAGTCGGCCTCGCGCCCCGTCATCGAGAAGCAGCCGGCGATGCAATCAAGCTCGCCGCTGGAAAGCATCTCGTTTTTCTTCCCCCAAGCGATATATTTGAACTCGGGCTTATAGCCGATACGGCCGAACGCCTCCGTGAGGATATCGACATCGATACCGCTGGGATTGCCTTCCGCATCATCGGATACGAACGGCGGATAGGGATCGGTACCGACCACAAGGATTTTCAGCTCGTTTGAATCCGAAGGTTCGCTTGGACTTGGGAAAACGCAGGCAGAAAGCGCGCACGCCGATAACGCCAAAACGGCGATTAACGCAATAAGCGCGAACAGCTTCTTGCTACCCATGTGCATCCTTACCTCGCTGACACCCCCTACGCAGTATAACCGAATCATGGGTGTTACCTCGGAAAAACGGCGAATCGCATAACTCGCCGTAAGATCGAAATGTAGGGCCGCTCCCAGATACAAAGATGTAGCGTCATCGGTAGATAGCATGCGCCATGCGAAGCGCTCGAAATACAACAGCCGAGGCTGTCATATGCGATGTGCTCGCAAGGCAAAAGCCGAGGCTGCGATATGCGAGGTGCGCGAAAAGCAAACCTTACGGCCGCAACATGCGGATGGGGCCTATCGGGATGCAATACCGAATCTGTCGAAGGAAAAGAAAAGCGGGTCTCAAGAAATCTTGAGACCCGCTTGTGTAAGCTGGTCGGGTTGACAGGATTTGAACCTGCGGCCCCTTGACCCCCAGTCAAGTGCGCTACCAAACTG
>JAUNWR010000105.1:0-1780 GCA_030540215.1 Coriobacteriia bacterium
TTCTCCATGTGCATGTCAAGCACCTCGATGCCCGAGTTGATGCCGAGCGAATCGAAGAACAGCAGCAAGCCGATGACGGTGATGAACACCAAAGCCAAGATCTTCATCTCCGTGTGCCTGTTGATGAAGTCGGCGATTGCGTCAATGAACACCATCATGATGATAATGGCGAAGATGACCGCCATGACCATGATAATCAGATGCTCCGCCAAGCCCACCGCGGTGATGACCGAGTCGATGGAGAACACCAGGTCCATGACCATGATGGTGGCGATAGCCTGGCCAAGGCCGATGCGATGCATCTCCTTGTGCTCCTCGGAATGCGCAGCCTTCTCCTCGGTCAGGGCAAGCACGTCGCGAAGCTCTTCGATGCCCTTATAGATCAGATACGTACCGCCCGCCAGCAGCACCAGGTCGCGCACGTTGAACGCATGCTGGAAAAAGCCCAGGTCCAAGGTGAACAGCGGCTTGGTCATATGCACCAGATAGCTGGCGAAGCACAGGAAGATGCAGCGCGATATCATGGCGCCCAGCAAACCGAGCTTACGGCCGATATGCTGATGCTCGGGCGCCAGGCGGTTGGTGGTGATGGAGATGAACACGATGTTGTCCACGCCCAGCACCACCTCCAAAAACATAAGCGTCAGCAAGCTGATCCAAGCTTCAGGTGTGGCGAAGATGGAAAAGTCCATACACATTGCTCCTTTACGTCGTTTCGTCCAATCCAAAGCGCGCCGTTGCGCACGGCGCGCGGTTTACCCCGTCTCCTCGGAAAAGCTGCGCAATAAAAAAGACTCATGGCGCAACGCTTTGAAAACGTTGCGCCATGAGTCTTGCAATTTCAGGTACGCCAGACCGTTGCCGGCCACGATGTTGAACGCACCGCAGGTATGTCCTGCCAGCTACTCCCCCATGGGCATTCCGTAGGCTACCATGAGCGCCCCCTCGGGGCAATGCTATACTTACCCACGCACACAAACCGACTAAAAACCGACAGGCAGGTACCCATGTCGTTATTCCATCGCCATACCGATTACTCCGTTGAGCAGGGCAATATACGCTATATGGACGGCTCAAGCCTGCTGCGCCCCATGGACATGCAGCGCAGCCAGCAGATCATCATGGCGATTTTCGTCGTCATAGCCGTGATCATCGGCGTTCGCCTGGCTGCCGGGGCCATCACCGCGGTGAACGATTCGAACGCCCAGAGCCAAGCAAGCGTAGAGGAGAACCTCTCTCGCGCGGTAAGCTACAACCTGCCCGTGCTCACGCAGATGGCCGATATGGACGACCAGGCCATCCTGGATTCGCTCACCGCCGCCGGTTACACCGTGTACAACCAAACCGCGGAAGGCACCGCAGGGCTTGACCTGGTCAAACTTCCCGAAGACGTCACCGTGGCCGATGCCGCCGCCATGTACGCGAAGGGCGTCGGCAGCCTTTCGGCATCCCAAGCCGCCCTGCTGCTCAACGGCAGCTGGACGCTTTCCGTCGACCGCTCCGACACCTTGACCATGGCGGTGAAGTACGCGGACTTCTCCTCAAGCACGCTCGAGGGCGCCATCCAGGCAGCCGTCGCCGCCGAGGGATTCGAGGCCTCTAGCACGTCCATGGACACCGACGAAGTGGGCAACACCTTCCAAACCGGCACCGTCGATGTGGATGACGTCACCTATACCTGGCGTGTGTCCGCGGCGCCGCTGTCGGACAAATACGACATCAAGAGCCTGCCGAGCACCGCAGCATACGTGGGCATCCGCCTGACGGCCATGTAAGGCGG
>JAUNWR010000105.1:1790-4661 GCA_030540215.1 Coriobacteriia bacterium
GCGAAGAGAAGACCATTTCGCAGATGGTGGCGCTGTATTGCGCCGGCAATCACGAGCGCGCCAGCAGGACCGAAACCGCGGTATGCGGCGAAGCCGTGTGCCCGGAATGCGCCCAGCTTGACGAATACGCGGCGCTGCGCACGCGTCGCTGCCGCAAGATGCATGTGAAGACCAGCTGCGATGCCTGCGAGAACCACTGCTACAAGCCGGAAATGCGCGAGCGCATCCGCCAAGTCATGCGCTACAGCGGCCCGCGCATGATGACGAAGCATCCCATTGCCGCCATCAGGCATTTGCTTGGGAAATAAGCTCAGATAACTTCGCCAGCACGTGCTCCATTCCCATAGTCCCGTCGATGACGAGTTCTCTCAAACGCGATTGATCGAAAGCACACGAAAACGGGCTGTGTCGAAAACGAATTCGATACAGCCCGTTTTCACGCTCTAGCGCAATCTTGTTCACTTCCCGGCAAACGCGAACGATCTCAAAGCAAAACGCCTGAATCGTGCGACTATCCCCTAGGATGCGCTCGATGATGCTCGGCGCCCAATCGCTCGGGAGTGGTATGCGTGTAGATTTGCGTGGTAGACAAGCTGGCGTGCCCGAGCATCTCCTGAACGCTGCGCAAGTCGGCGCCTCCAGCCAACACATCGGTGGCGAAGGTGTGGCGCAGGTCGTGCGGCGTGATGGTGGACGGAAGCCCCGCAGCGGCAAGCGCCTGCTTGAACATCTTGCGCATCGCATCGGTGCCCATTTGGTTACCGCGCGTTGAAACGAAGAAGTAGGGGCATTCCTTATCCTTGACAAGCAAGGGCCGGGCGAACAGCAGGTACGTGCGCATGCTCGAGAGCGCAAGATCATGCAAGGGGACGATGCGTTCTTTGGCACCCTTACCGAGCACACGGCACTGGCCCTGGTCGAAATCAACTGCGGAAAGCAATAGGCCCGAAGCCTCCGATATGCGCGCGCCGCACGCATACAGGAACTCGAGCAGCGCCTGATTGCGCATCTCCGAAGGCGTGCGCTCATCGCGCCCTTGGGAGTCAAGTCGTTTGCCGTATACGCTCAGCAGCGCGGCAACATCCTGAGGACGAAGATGATGCGGCAGGTGCTGCGGCTGCTTGGGGCCCGAAAGCGCGCTGGCGGGGTCCTCAGACACCAACCCGTTCACGTTAAGCCACTGAAAGAAGGTTCGTACGGCGGACAAGCGGCGGTTCACCGTGGCACGCGAGTACTGTGCCTGCTCAAGCTGGCTTAAGTAGCGGCGAAGCTGCCTGTGAGTGGGATGCAGCCCGTCGATGCGCGTGCGCTTGGCCCATCGGGCGTAATCGAGCAAGTCGATATGATACGCGCGCAACGTGTTCTCGGAGGGGTTGCGTTCGGTACGCCACGAGCCGATGAATCGCTCGATGGCCGCAAACAGTCCTGCATCTACGTCCTTGGGCGCCTTATCGTCGCAAGCGGATTCGGCCTTAGGCGTCATGCCCGGCAGCTTTCCCCGCGCAGCTCAAAAGCCCGCATGCTCGCAGCTCGTCGCAATAACGCTCTAGGGCCCGAGCCCCGCGCTCGGCGTAGGCCGCATAGCGCTGCCCCTTGTTGCGGATTCGCTGCTCAAGCGGCTCCATGATGCCGAAGTTCACATGCATGGGCTGATAATCCACAGTGTCAGGACCGGTAGCGTATGCCAGCAATGCGCCAAAGGCCGTTTCCGCCGGCAGCTGCGGAGCCTTTACGCCGCCGAGCAACGCGGCGACATGCAGCGCCGCATGAAGCCCGGAGCGGATTGCCTCGCAATAGCCCTCGGTGCCCGCCAGCTGACCCGCCACGAACACCGGCACATCAACGCCACCGGTGCTACGAAGCCTAAGCTCGGGTGTCAACAGCTTCGGGGCGTTTATGAACGTGTTGCGATGCATGACGCCATAACGCGCGAACTCGGCGTGCTCCAAACCCGGGATCATGCGGAACACGCGCTTTTGCTCGGGGAACGTCAAATTGGTTTGGAAACCCACCAGGTTATAGCTTTCCCCATGCGCATCCTCGGCGCGCAACTGCAAGGCCGCCCACGGACGCCTGCCCGTGGCGGGATCGGTCAGACCGACGGGCTTGAGCGTGCCGAAGCGGGGCGCATCGACGCCCTTACGAGCGATCTCCTCGATAGGCTGGCAAGCCTGGAACAGGTCGCGCGTCTCGAATTCGCGGCGGATCACGCGATCGGCGCCGACCAGCTGTTCGATGAACGCCTCGTATTCCTCGCGTGAAAACGGCGCGTTCAGATAATCGCCCACCTGTCCGCCAGCATCCTCGTAGCGGCTTTGACGGAACAGCTTGCCCATATCCAACGAATCGGCCATGACGATAGGTGCCGCCGCGTCGTAGAACGCCATATGGTCCGACCCCGTGATCTGGGACAGCGATTTCGCCAAAGCATCGGAAGTCAACGGACCGGACGCCAGGATGACGGCATCGGCATCCTCGCATGCTTGCTGCACCGAGCGCACCTCCGCATGCTCCAAGGAAATGCACGGGTGCTCCTGGATACGCTGCGTGATCTGACGAGCGAACGCCTCGCGATCGACCGCAAGGGCGCCGCCTGCTGCCACGGCGTTGTCAAGCGCGGCGGCATGCACCCGCGAGCCGAGCGCGGCAAGCTCGGCCTTCAGCATACCCGCCGCGCAGTCCGGCTTCGTGCTCTTCAGGCTGTTCGAGCAGACCAGCTCGGCGCACATGCCGGTTTTATGCACGGGCGTACCCTTTTCGGAACGCATTTCCACAAGGCGGACCGAGAACCCTCGGTCCGCTAGCTGCAAGGCCGCCTCGCTTCCTGCAAGGCCGGCCCCGATGATTGAGATTCGTTTCATAGTTTCCATA
>JAUNWR010000106.1:0-4569 GCA_030540215.1 Coriobacteriia bacterium
CGCGAGGATCGTGCAATTCGCGCAGGTACTGGTTGGCACCGAAGCCGCCGGCGGTCACGATGACGGCCTTGGCATTGTAGGTGACGCTGGCGCCGGTGCGCAGGTCGGTCGCACGCACACCGCACACGGCGCCGCTGTCGTTGACGAGGAGCTCATCGGCGCGCATCTGCGTCACTGCGGCAACGTTGCGCTGTTCGCATTGCTCGCTCATGTGGCGCACGAGGTAGGTACCCACGGCCTCGCCGTCCTCGGGACGATGGATGCGCTTGACCGAAGCACCGCCAGACGTGCCCAGCTTCGACAGCGTGATTCCCATGGAATCAAGCCAGTCGATAGCGTCGCTCGAGCCGGCGCACATGTGGCGGATGAGCTCCATGTTGCCCTTCTCGTGACCGCCCGCGTAGGTGTCGGAGGACATGAGATCTACGCTGTCCTCGATGCCGGCGGCCTTCTGGAATTTCGTGCAGCATGCGTTCATGCCGCCCTCGGCGAAGCAGGTGTTGCCGCCCGCTACCGGCATCTTCTCCAAAAGCAGCACCTTTGCGCCCTGATCGACCGCGCCCACGGCTGCAGCCATGCCCGCGCCGCCTGCGCCTACCACGACGATGTCGTACTCGCCGCCATCGATGGTGTTCTGCGCAGCTTCCGCTTCAAGGGTTCGCGGCGTGCCGCAACCCGTCAGGCCCATCGCCATCGCGCCCATGCCGAAGGTCAGCGCGCCCGTGAGGAAACCGCGACGGGAAACATCGTTGCCCTTGACGTCCATAATCGTTCCCCTTCCCTATTTCTTCTCGCGATACGGGATGCTGTCCCAGCCCTCGGGCACATCCTCGGCAGCCTGATAATGGCACTCCGAGCAGGTGATGACGGACTGGCTGTGCATTTTGTGGCAGTCGCCGCAGTCGGTGACGCCGTGCTCGCTGAAGTCATGCGGATTCCAGGCCATCCACTCGGTCTTCTTCTCAAGTTTGTCAAGGTCCATGTTGTGGCACGATTCGTTAAGGCAGAACTCCTGGGTGGCGAACTCGCCGCTGCGGCTCACCAGATGTTGCGTGTCCTCGTCGAACGTGTAGTCGCCGGTCACCCAGTGCATACCCTCGACCACCTGCTCGTCGATTTTGGGTTCATGACACGTCAGGCAGTCCTTGCCCGCCTTCATGTGCGCGTTGGCAAGCATGGTGCCATCGGTGTTGTAGTAGCTTTCCACATACGCGTTCATGGGCGTGTGGCAGATGCTGTTGCAGAAGCTGGGCTGATTATGCCAAACCGCAAACCCTCCTACTGCCGCAACCACCACGGCCGCGACCACGCACACCGTGGCAATGGTGCGATTGCGCTTGTTCTGCGACAACTTGCCCGTGTGCTCGCTTTCGCTCATAAGGTCCTCCTGTTCCTTCTTGGCTTCCCATTTGCCGCCGTAGAGCGGCTCTCGACAAGCAAGATAGTAAGAGGAAACCCTTTGATGCAGCACATCCGAAAAGGGTGGTTTAAGCCTGTGACCAGGGTGGTTTTCGAAGGGTGTGCGAAGTGCCGCTACTTCCCCATCATGCTGAGCAACGCTTCCAGCTCACGCTGCACGGCGTGCTCGGTGTTGGGGCCGATCACCTTGGTGGAGATCTCCTTGATGGCGGAGCGGCCGTTGCCCATCGCGATGCTCGTGCCCACTATGCGCATGATCTCGTAATCGTTCATGGAGTCGCCGAACGCCACCACTTCCTCGGCGCGGGCATGGCGTGCTTCCATCACCTGCTTGATGCCCGTGGCCTTGCTCACGCCGCGCTGCATGACGTCGATCCATTTGCGGCCGGACGGTGCGAACACGAAGTCCTCGCCCATCTCGCGCTCCAGGATGTAGGCCATATCCATGACGGCGTCGTCCACGTAGATCGAGGCCTTGATGATGCTGGTGTCGGGGCACGGCAGGTCGCGCACACGCAGCGGGTTCGGAAGGTTCTTGTCCAGCTCGCGCTCGAAGCGCTCCTCGTCGTCGAGCAGGTAGGAGATCTTACGGTCGAACACCACCAAGTGTAGGCCGTCGAACAGGTCGGTCACATTCTTGAGCCTGCGCAGCGCGGCATGGCTGAACACCTCGCGGTCGACAAGCTGGCCCGCAACCACCACCTGCGCGCCGTTGGAGGCAACGAAATCCATTTCGCCGCTCACGGGGGCGAACAGCTCCTGCAGCGTATCGAAGCGCCTGCCCGAGGACGCTACAAAGCCGATGCCCGCGGTTTTCAGTCGCTTGATAAGGTCGAACGTCTCAGGCGGCACATTGCCTTCGCCGTCCAGAAGCGTGCCGTCCATATCCGATGCGATGAGCTTGATCATGCTGCCTCCTTTTCCGTGGCGCCCCATGCGCCGCGCGTTTCTTCCGTATCCTTCGCTTCGCCGCCATTGTACGGCGCGTTTCGCAAGCGAAAATGCCGGCCACGAAACCTGCGCAGGATGCTTACCCGTCGTTAACGGAGCGTTGAGGGGCTGTTGACGGAGGTGCTACTCACACTCCGGGAACACGCATGCCAGGCGACGGACCGTTTCCGGCAGGCGCTCCGGCTCGATACCGGCGTAGTTCAGAACCACCGCGGTTTCGCCGTTCGAATACTGCTCAAAACGCTTCGTTGTGCGCTCGCTCAAACCGTCGCCGTCGCGCAGCAGGTAGTCGTTGAACAGCGAGATGTTCAGCCCTTGCTCCGCGCCGCGCTGTCTGACCTGGTCGTGCGTAAGGCTCGTGCGCACATACAGCAAGAAGTGCGTGCCTGCGTTTCGCTCCTCGACGTGCGAGATCTCCGCCAGCGGCGATTGTGCGATTTCACGCAAAACCGCCTCGCGTTGGCGACGATAGAAGTTGCGCGTGCGGTTGATGTGCCGCTCCAAGTGTCCCTCGTCGATGAAGCGAGCCAACGCGTACTGTTCGAAGCTGGAAACCGTGCACGAGTAGAAGCTCATGGTGTCCACGTAGCGCGCCAGCAGCTTCGGCGGCAGCACCATGTAGCTAATACGCAGGCTGGGCGCCATGGTTTTTGAGAAAGCGTTCAGGTAAATCACCTTGTCAGATGCGTCGTCGGCAAATAGCGGCATGATCAGGCGGCCGCTATAGCGGAACTCGCTGTCGTAGTCGTCCTCGATGATGTAGCGTTTGCGTGCGCGGTTCGCCCACTCGAACAGCTCCAGGCGCCGCTTGATGGGCATGACGATGCCCGTGGGGAAATGGTTTGCCGGCGAAACGTGCACCACGTCGGCGCCCGATTCCTCAAGCTCATCCACCCGCAGGCCCGATTCATCGATGGGGACCGGCCGCCAGGGGTTGCCGAACGCCTTGGAGATGGCAGCGAACTTGCGATAGCCGGGGTTTTCCATGGCGAACGTGGTGGTGGGCCCGAGCATTTGCAGCAGGCGGCCGTACAGGTACTCGCTACCCGCGCCGATGATGATACAGTCGGGCGAAACATCCATACCGCGCGTGCGTCGCAGGTACGATGCGATGGCACGCCGCAGCTCGGGCAGCCCGTTGAACGGAATCGATCGCAGCAGGTTGTCGCTGGGAAGCGAAAGCGCCTCGCGCATATACCGCCCCCACACCGTAGCCGGGAACAACGATACGCTCGTGCGGTTAGCCTTCAAGTCGACGAAGTACTCCGGGTCTTCGCCATTTAAATCTTTGACCTGCGATGCCACCGGTTTACACCGGAACTCGGAAACGTCTTCCACGAAATAGCCGCGGCGCTGCTCGGTGCGTACGAACCCTTCCGTGATCAGCTGGTCGTAGGCTGCCGTGACCGTCGCAACGCCGATGTCGAGGTGCTGGGCAAGGTTGCGCTTGGACGGCAGCTTCGTTCCGCAGGGGATTCGGCCGCGCGCAATGTCCTCGCGAATGGACTGGTATAGGAATTCGTAAAGCGAACTGGTGCCGCGCGAGCGCAAATCGTACGTAAGCATACCTGCCTGCTGAGATGCCGACATGGGCTGATCCTTTCGCGTACGGCCCCAAAAGCGCCTTTTTCGGTGCGCTTGCAAAGGGAACGGCTGGTTTGAGCGGTTGAACGCACCACTGCAACTGGTCTATCTGGTACGTAAAACTATCATTGTTTTGGTTCTTTTGGCCAAACCAAATAGCGATTACACTTTTGTTGCTCATTAAATCAGGCCGCAACGATTCCTTGGCCGTTGCGGCCATTTTCATTTACGCCAAGGGCACACGAAGACGGGAGACGAACATGGGTTACTTCACCGGCAAAACCATCATCATCACCGGCGCGGGCTTTGCAGCGCTGAAGGACGGTTCCGCGGGCTCCATCGGGTTCGGCATCGCCACCGCCTTCGCCAAAGAGGGCGCAAACCTTGCCATCACCGGCCGTAACGTGAAGAAGCTCGAAGCCGCCAAGGAGCGTCTTGAGGGCGAGTACGGCATCCGCGTGCTGCCCATCCAGGCCGACGTGAACGCCCAGGCTGATAACCAGGCCGTTGTGCAAGCCGCCGTCGACCAGGTCATGGCCGAGTTCGGACGTATCGACGCGCTGGTGAACAACGCCCAGGCCTCCGCTTCCGGCGTCACCATCGCCGACCACACCA
>JAUNWR010000107.1:0-4562 GCA_030540215.1 Coriobacteriia bacterium
AGGTGAACTGCGTGACCTCCATGCCGTTGAGCCACACCTCCCAGCCAAGGCCCCATGCGCCGAGCGTGGGCGACTCCCAGTCGTCCTCGACGAAGCGCACGTCGTGCTTGTCCGGATCGATGCCGATAGCGCGCAGGCTGCCCAGATACAGGTCCTGGATGTTGTCCGGGCTGGGCTTCATGAGCACCTGGAACTGGTAGTAGTACTGCAGGCGGTTGGGGTTCTCGCCGTAGCGGCCGTCGGTGGGACGGCGGCAGCCCTGCACGTAGCAGGTGCGCCACGTGTCGGGGCCGAGCGAGCGCAGCGTGGTGGCGGTGTGGTTGGTGCCCGCGCCCACGGCGCCGTCGTACGGCTGCAAAACGACGCAGCCCTGGGCGGCCCAGTAGTGCTGCAGGTTCATGACGATGTCCTGGAACGTGGGCGGCTGCGAGCCGGCACATCCCGTTGTCGCGTTCGCGGCGAAGGTTTCGGTTGACATGGTTCTCCTTGTCTGGTTCCGCTGGTCCTTGCTTGCCTACTTGAAATCTGTCGGGCGACGCGCCCCTACTCCAGCAAACCGAAGTCGGGCACGGGCCAATATACCAGCACGCCCCTGCCCGTTACCGAGCTTGCGGGGACTGCGCCGAAGTATCGCGAATCCTGTGAGTTGGTGCGATTGTCGCCCATCACCCAGATGTAACCGGAAGGAACGGTATACGGGAAGGTGATGGTGGAATTGGTGAGCGGCAGCGTGGGCTTGCCGTGGGTGTAGGTTTCGGTTTGAGCCACGCCGTCGATGTAGAGGAAGCCGTCGCCGTCGATGTTGATGGTTTGGCCGGCGGTGGCTATGCAGCGCTTGATGAGCGTGCGACCCGGGATCTCGGGGTCGGAAAACGTGACGATGTCACCGGGTTGCGGGTCGCGGAAATAGTAGCTGACCTTTTCGGCGAACACCATGTCGCCGGTCATGATGGTCTCCTCCATGGAGCCGGAGGGGATCTCGTAAGCAGTGAAGACGTACGTGCGCAGCGCCCAGGAAAGCCCCAGGACGAATGCGATCATGATGAGAAGGCTCATAAATGAGCGCAGTATTCCGCCCTTTTCCCCCGTGGCGTGCTGACCTGCGGCCATAATGCTGTACGTTTCCTTTCTACAGGGCCCGCGCAAGCGGCGCCCGATAAGCGCTTAGCTGCCTATGATACCGCGCTGCGGCTACTGGCGGCCTTCGGTCGATAAAGATTGCAGAAATGCCCGGTCGTCGTCGGGCAGTTCCATACCCTCGAGCAAGTCGGGGCGCAGGCGATAGGTGCGCTCGAGGCTTTGCTCGCGGCGCCATCGGTCGACCGCGCCGTGGTTGCCGGACAGCAGAACCGCTGGCACCTCCATGCCGTTGAAGTTGGCAGGGCGCGTGTACTGCGGGTATTCCAGCAAGCCGTCGGCGAAGCTTTCGCCCAGGGCGCCCGTTTCGGCACCCAGGACGCCGGGGAGTTTGCGCACCACGGCGTCGATGACCACCATGGATGCCAGCTCGCCGCTGGTGAGCACGTAATCGCCCAGCGAGATGACCTCATCAGCCAGCGTGTAAGCGCGCTCGTCGATGCCCTCGTAGTGGCCGCAGATGAACAGCAGACGATCCTGCTTGGCAAGCTCGCAGGCGCACGCGTCGTCGAAACGGCGGCCCTGCGGGGCCAGGAAGATGGTGTAGGGCTTGGAAGGCGCATGCTCGGCAGCGACGGAGGCGGCGCTAAGCGCTTGCTCGGCGGCGACGGAATCGGAACCTTCGCCGGCCGCCTGAGCGGCACCGAAGTTGTTGCCGGCCATCTGGCCGGCAACGTCGGCAGCGCCCTCCCCCAATGCCCTATCGGCCACATCGAAGCCACCGCACGGCGATGCGCACAGCGATTCGTAAGCCTCGAAGATGGGAGCGCACTTCATGACCAGGCCGTCGCCGCCGCCGTAGGGCTCGTCGTCGGTGGTGCGATGGCGGTCGTGCGTCCAATCGCGCAGATCGTGCGCCTTGAAATCCAGGATGCCCTTTTCCTGGGCGATGCGCATCATGGAAGCGCCCATGACGGATTCGTACATATCGGGAAACGTGGACAACGTTTCGATGATCATGGGTACCTCCACAGGTTACAGATCGAGCAGGCCTTGCGGCACGTTGACGTATATGCAGCGCGTCTGCTCATCCACCCCTTCGAGAAACTCGTCCACAACGGGAATGAGCACGGTGCCTTCCTGGCCCTCGCGCGCAACTTCCAGCAGATGCTGGCCGGGCATTTCGTTGATGGCCACGGCGGTGCCGATGGTGCCGGCTTCGGCATCCACCACCGTGAAGCCCTCGATGCCGCCTTCCTGCAGCTCGAGCACGTCATCGGGAAGGTCTTCCCGGCGCGCAAGAACATAGCAGCCCACCAGGGCATCAGCCTGGTTGGCATCGACGACGGTATCGAAGAACACCGTAGCGCCGCCCCGGGCCTCGGGACGAACCTCCACCACGGTGCCTTGACGCGGAACATCGATCACCGGAGGCACGAAAGCGCAAAAGAGGCCCTCTTCAAGCAAAAAAGGGAGACCCGCCACGCTACGCGCGACGAGCCCTCCCTTCAAGTGCTTAGCTTTCGTGAATTCGGCTACGCGAACCCAAGCGCCCATTAATCGAGCAGCTCCACGTCGACATGGGTGTTCGTGGAAGATGCCGCGGCACGCGCGAGCGTGCGGATGGCCTTGATCACGCGGCCCTGACGGCCGATGACCTTGCCCGCGTCCTCCTCGTTGACACGAACCTCGACGAAGATGGAGCCATCTTCGGTTTCGCGCGCATCGATGACCAAGTCGTCCGGGTTATCGATGAGCGGACGGATCACGGACTCTACGAGCCCAGCGATTTCCTCGGTCTGCGCTGCCATAAGCTTACGCCTGCTCGCGGAACTTCTTGATGAGGGCGGCAACCGTGTCGGTAGGCTGAGCGCCGTTGGCCAGCCACTTGTCGCACTTCTCCAGGTCGATCTTGATCATTGCGGGCTCGGTCAGCGGGTTGT
The DNA here is from genome assembly GCA_030540215.1 of Coriobacteriia bacterium. Classification (GTDB taxonomy): domain Bacteria; phylum Actinomycetota; class Coriobacteriia; order Coriobacteriales; family Eggerthellaceae; genus Senegalimassilia. The sequence continues at coordinate 3,021 of JAUNWR010000107.1, forward strand.
AACGGCCGATGTCGTCGATGAACTTGCCGTCGCGCGGGCAACGGGCATCGGCAACGACGATACGATAGTACGGACGCTTCTTGGCGCCGTGACGGGCCAGGCGAATCTTAACCATGAAGAGTAACTCCTTCTTGTTCTTACTTGAATCCTCTTTGCCAGCCCGCAAAAAAGCGCGCAGCAAAACAGCAGTTGTTTATGATAAGGCGAAACGCCTCGATTGACAAGCCTTCGGTTCGGTTATCACCAGGTGTTCACGAATAAAGCGGACACGCAACGGCCAGACCGGCTGCATTCGCTAGCCTCAGCAGGGCTGGGCGGTGTCGAGCGTGTCGATGTAGTAGATGAACATGTCCTCATAGCCGCCAAGGCCGTTGATGAAGCCGCCGGGGATCATGCCGACCTTCGCGAAGCCCATGGACTCGTACAGGTGCTGGGCTGCCTCGTTGGAGGCGACCACAGCGTTGAACTGCAGGCCGCGGAAGCCCTTCTTGCCGCAGGTCTCGATGCAGTTCTCCACCAGCTTGCGGCCAAGGCCGAGGCCGCGCGAGGCGGATGCCACGGCGAAGCTGGCGTTGGCGATGTGCGCGCAGCGCCCGATGCCGTTGGGATGCAGGATGTACATGCCGAAGATGATGCCGTTCACATCGGCCACCATGGTAGCGGTCTGGGCGGAGAAGAACTCGTCGGCGTTCTGCTCGGTCAGCGGCGTGACCTGCGGGAATGCATCGCCCGCTTCCACAACCTCGTTCCAGATGCGCACCATGGCCTTGATATCGTCTGCGGTATACGGACGGATCTGCAGCTCCATTGGTTTCCCCTTTCGTTTTCGGGCGCTCCCCTTGTGCGCCTATTGTTTGGTATTAGTTTCGCATACAACGAAGACCCGCCCGTAGCCGCACCATCGAGAGGTTCCGGCTACGACCAGGCAGACAAGGCTATTTGATGTCGCCCATCATGTCCTGGATCTTCTTCAGGTCCGACATCTTCATGCCGCCCATGCCCGGGATGCCGCGGCGGCGCTTGCCCTTCTTTCCCTTCTTGCCCTTGCCGCCCATCTCCTCGACGGCCGGCATCATGCGCTTCATCATCTTCTTCGTCTCATTGAACTTCTTCATGAGCTGGTTGACCTCGGTGACCGACACGCCGGCGCCGGCGGCGATGCGGGCGCGACGGCTGCCGTTGAGTAGGTCGGGCTTCTCGCGCTCGGCCTTGGTCATGGAGTTGATGATGACCTCCATGCGATCGAGCGCGCCCTCGTCGACCTGGCCTTGGCCTAAGGCCTTGTCGCCGCCGGGGAGGGCGCTGATGAGCTTGGAGACGCCGCCCATCTTGCGGATCTGGCGGTTCATGGTGACGAAGTCGTTGAGCGTGAGCTGGCTTTTCATGAGACGCTCGGTCTCGGCCTGCTCCTCTTCCTGCTGCTGGACCTTCACCGCCGACTCGATGAGGCTGAGCATGTCGCCCATGCCCAGGATGCGGCGGGCCATGCGGTCGGGATGGAATTCCTCGAGCGAATCAGGCTTCTCGCCGGCGCTGATGAAC
>JAUNWR010000016.1:0-29909 GCA_030540215.1 Coriobacteriia bacterium
TGTCTCGCTCCTTCGCGGTATGCGGGAGCCTCGCGAGTGCCGGTCGCACCCGCAAGGGATCGCAGTATAGTTTTCCAAGGAAAACTATATACCACAAGTTCACCACAGGTTACAAGACACTTGAGGACGTAGCACTATCTGTCCAGGTCTCCTCAGCCGTTTTATGCACGACAAGCTGAACGCGGGTTACACGCTTTTGCTTAGCTTGCTGCCTCGGGTGCTGCAACTCGGACGCTTAGTGCTACGCCCCCAAGTGTCCAAAGCGTTTTGAATGGGAAAAGAAAAGGGCTCGCAGAACCGTTGTTCTGCGAGCCCCTCAAAGAAAGCGAAATCGCGTGGGTTATGCCTTGTCGCCTTCGCCCTCTTCGTCGGCTGGTTCCGGCGCTTCGGGCTCGGGCTGGGAGATGCCCACGGTGCCGCCTGCGGTCCACGAGATCGGTGCGGCGTCGTACACCTCGGGAACGAACCGGCGTCCGGGCGCGGAAGCCTGACGGTCGACGTTGCCGGCGGCGGTACCGCGATCGGGCGTCGGATTTCCAGCAGCAGACGCCTCGGCAGGTGCGTTCGCCACTGGCGCCTTAGGCGCATGTGCCCCGCGCGCGGCGGCATTCGCTTGCTGCATGGCGGCTGCTTGGGCGGCCTGAGCCGCAGCAGCTTGCTGCACCTGCGCCTGCGTCGCCGCGACAGCCTGCGGCACGCCAGCCACCGCCTGCGCGCCCGCGGCCCCCGCACCCGCGACCTGCACGGGCGCCATGGCCCCGGTGCGTGAGGCGCGCGGCATCTCGGCGTCGGGCGCCGCCTTGCCGGTGAGCTTGCGGTGCAGGTCCATGCGGATGGACGCGTACTCGCTGACCAGCAGCACCAGTAGGATGCACATCACGATCAGGTATCCGATCACAGCGCCGGGCAGCCCCGTGAAGTTCACCAGCAGCACGGGCACGAACAGGCTGAACCCGAACGTGATCAGGTACAGCTTTGTCACGGCGCGCTGGCGGCGCAGCACGGTGATAACCTGGTACAGAAACTCGATGCCGGCCGTCACGCCGCCCGCCGCCAGCATCACGAAGCACAGGCCGCGGTACTGCTCGAAGTCGATGCCGTACAGGAAGCTCATGACGGCCAGGCCGAACCAGCTCATGGCGCCGGCGACCACCACGGTGATGCCCACGATGATCACGAACATCACTATGATGATCAGGTCGAACTTCTTGCGCTTGCTGGGGTCCGCCCAGGCGTTCGCCATCTTCAGCAGCATGGGCTTGTAGATGAAACCGCTGGTCAGCAGGATGGCATGCGCGGGGAAGTACAGCGCGTTGTAGTACAGCTGGTTGTCGTAGGACAGCGCGCCCTCCATGACGAACTTCGGCATGTTGTCGATCAGGTTGTACATGAACAGCGCCACGAACAGCGGGAAGCACTGCTTGAGCAGGCCGATCACGCGCTTGGCGTTCGCGCGGCGCGACTTCGGCGTCTCAAGCTGGGCCAGCGGGAACGTGAACACCACGAATGTGAGCGCGGCGATGACGGCCATCACGATGCTCGACACGCCAACGTTGCGCGTGATGAGCAGCGCCAGCGAGAATCCGATGAGCGCCGCCGCCGACCTGAAGGCCTGCGAAATGCCGGCAAGGTAGAGCTTGTCCACCTGCTGCAGACGGCCTTCGTACACGTCGGCTAAGGCGTCCACTGCCTTATAAAGGTACACGCCCAGGCTCATCAGCCACATCTGGTCGGTATATCCGCGGAACTTGCAGTACGTTATGCCCGCCACCAGCATGATGACCACGGTGAGCACACGGTTGGCCTGGTAATCGGCGAACGAGTACTCCTCGTCAAGGTCGGACGCCTGGAAGTTGCGTACGCCGTAGTTGCCCACGAACATGAGCAGAAGCGCCGTGACGAAGGCCAGCGAGAACATGCCGGCCTGCTCGGCGCCGGCCAGCTGCGTGACCACGATGGTGAGCACGGGGAACACCATGCCCCACAGGCCCACGCCAATCGTGTTCCACGCGTAGTCGCGCGTGGTGCGGCCGGAGGCATACTTAGCCTCCTGCTCGGCCAGGCCGTCGCCGCTCACGGCGCCCAGCACGCGCGAGCACCAGGCCTCCACTTTGCGGGTGACGAAGCTTTTCTTGCGGGGCTTGCCGTTGCGGGAGCGTTTGCCGTGCTTGCCGCGCGGCATGGCCTCGGTGGGCTGGGCGCCCGGCATGGCGGCGGTGGGTTGCTGACCGGGAATCGCTTGCGTGGGCTGCTGCTCGTAAACTGCCTGCGTCTGCTGGGCATCCCATCCGTTGCGCACCTGCTGCGCGTTGCGCGCGCGGCCATGCTTGCCACGGCGTGCGCCGCCGATGGCTTCAGTAGGCTGCTGACCTGGGATGGCTTGGGTTGGCTGCTGTCCCGGAATCGCCTGGGTCGTTGCGGCCGATTGCGCGGCTTGTTCCGCCACGGCCGCCGCGCGCTGGCGCTGCGCCTGGGCGCGTTGCTCCTCGCGCACGTTGCGCGGGGCGGTGGGGTAAGGGCTTTCGGCGGCATTGAGCTGCACGCGTTCCAAATCGGGACGCTGTGCGGCGTGCTTTCCCTCCGAGGAGCCGGTATGTTCGTAATTGTTCATCCGACATATTATAGTGAGGTCGCTCGAAGCCGGCCGACCCTGCGTTTGATATTCACAGCACAAGCACCCCGCCGATGCCGTGCCGTAACTTGCCGCTCGCCGCCGTTTATGCATCGCTCCCACGTGAACAGGGGACGGAGGTGTGTTCACGGTCGGGAAACTCGTGTTCCGAGCCGCGAAAGCGAATAATTCTCCTCCGGGCCGGTAGGAGCGGAATCCTTCTGCCGGCATCGCGACACTCGAACCGTTCGCCAATCATCCGCTCCGTTCGCCCTGTCGCATCGTGCTGCGTTCGTTTCCAAAATGCCTGCGCTTGCTACGGAAAAACCTGCGTTTGCTCCTTCTACCAGGTGTTTTGTTGCATTTGGACAAAATTTGAGGGGGGGGGGTTCTGTCTTATTGTATATAATCTGAGGTGAACAATAGGAGCAGCGGGTGACCGCTGTTGCGAATTCGGGAATTAGGGAAATCGGGATCGGGGTGCACGATGGGGACTTTTCACCTTCTTGCATTGGAGGACAACGAGGAGTACCAGAAGGTGCTCCGCAGCATGCTGTCCAAATACCCCGGCAGGTCACGGCTTGATGTCGATATCATCTCCGGGGTCACCACGTTCGAGGCGCTTATGGCCTCGGATGATCGCGTCGACATCTTCCTTACCGACATCGATTTAGGCGAAAGCAACCCCTCGGGTATCGAGCTAGTCAGCCGCTATTTTCCCGCGGGCAGCTCCACCCAGGTCGTCTATATTTCCGGCCATGTCGAGTACTGCACGTCGGTCTATCAGACCGAGCATACGTATTTCCTGCTCAAGCCCATCAACCAGTCCGACTTCGACGCCGCGCTCGACAAGGCGCTGTCCAACCTGCAGGACAGCCGCCAGCTTCCTGTGGCCATCCAGCACAACGGCACGGTCACCATGGTCGACCCCGCCGAGGTGGAGTTCGTCGAAAGCGAGCGCCGCAAGGTGCGCCTACACTCCGTGCGCGGGGAATGCATCGAAACGTACGCCACGCTCGGCCAGATGCTCGACATGCTGCCCGAGTGCTTCGTCCAATGTCATAACAGCTACCTGGTGAACATGGCGTGTATCGTTGAGCTGCGCCCGGGCAGCGTGCTGCTTCGTTCGGGCAGGGAAGTGCCCGTCAGCCAGCGTCAACGCACGTCGGTGCGCGACTCGTTCTTCCACTACGTCGGCCTCAACGCGCGGTAGGCGTTCGGCAGCATGTCCTCGCTCAAGATCGCCGTCCTTTGCGTTTTGGCGGCGTATCTGCTGGTCGTCGCCTTCAACTTCATAACGAAGCTCCGCAGCGCGCGGCTTATGCAGAAGCTGCTGTGCATGCTGTTCCCCTTAAGCCAGATCTGCCTGATCGCGTATCCCTTGGCGTGCTCTGCAAGTTACGAGCTGCCGGCTGGGGTGTATGCGTCGCTCATCGTGCTCGGTATCGTATGCGGGCCGGTCGACCTGCTGCTGTTCCGCGCGCTCGACCAGGCGTGCCGATGGTTCGATTCGTCCAGCAAGGTGAACATGCTCCAAGAGCAGCTGCAGGTGCAAAGCGCCTTGCGGCAGCGTTCCCGCCGCGAGCGCGACCAGGCCAGCGCGTTGCGCGATCAGCTTCGCGAGCGGCTCGAGCAGGCGCGCGCCGACTTGCGGGCGGATCAAGCAGGCAAGGCGGGCGAAAGCCTGGAAGACATCATCTCCCTTATCGGAACGCGGCCCCAGCGATTCTGCCAGCACCCCGCCGTCGATGCCTTGCTGGAGCAGAAAGCCCGCGCGGCAAGCGATTCGGGCGTATGCTTCCATGCCGAGCTCGACATCCCTGCGGATATCCAATTGCCCGGCGTGGAGTTATGCGCGGTGTTCTCCAACCTGCTGGACAACGCGCTCAATGCTTGTGCGAAATCACCTGATGGGGAGCGTCGCGTGGAAGCCACCGCACGCTTGTGGGGAACGTACCTGGTCATCGGCGTGGAGAACAGCTGCTCGCCTTCTCAGGAGCGGGGACGGGCTGCGGGTGTTCCGGCGTCAAGCGGCGGCGGTTCGAGCCGTCATCAGTCGGGCGATGTCGGCCGTCAAGGCGACGACGGTACGGCAAGCCCGTTTCCCGACCTGTCCGTGCCGCATGGCTGGGGGCAGGGCATCGTGCGCGAGGTGGCACGGCGCCATGACGGCACGTTCGAGGCGGGAAAAGTCGACGGCGTGTACCGTGCGCGTGTGATTTTGAAGCAGGACCGGGCCGCACAGGGTGGAGGTGATGGCGAATGGAGCCGATGATCTTCGGCATCCCCGCGGGCGCGTTCGTGGTGCTGTCCGTCGTCGCGCCCACGTGGCTGGTTTATCTGGGGTTCGAGTCCCACATCCTGCATCTGCGGAATCGGTGGGCATATTGGGCCGTGGGCCTGTCTCTCATGGTGTTCGCCCTGGTCGTGAGAGGGGGTCTGGCCGAGTTCGCCGATCTGCTGCTCGGCGTGCTCATGGCTGCGGCTCCTTTGCTGTTCGGAAGGGGGACGTTGGCGCGGCGCGTCACCTTATCGGCGTTCGGCCTGGTCATCGTGCTGCCCGGCGATCTGTTCCTCGATATGGCCTTCGATATCCTAGCGGGTGCCACTGTTCACGATTACGCAACGGTTGCGGCCAACACCACGTTGTTCGCATGTGCGACGATGCTCGAGGTGTTCGTGGAGATGACGCTGTTCTGGGGCCTTACCGCGTTGGTTCGGAGATTCTATCCGGAAGAAGGGGCGGACGCTTCCGCGCCGTCGTCGCGTCGTGCGTCGGTCATCGCCTCGTCGTTCGCGTTGTTCTCCGTGGTCCAGGCCTTGCTGCTGGCGTTGTGCTTCGGTTTGGCGGTGGGCCCCTGCGACGGCGATTCGCTGCTGCTGCGTCTGTTTGGCCTGCTCATGCTGTTGTGCTTCGGCGTGGACACCGTGCTGCTGCTTGCGGTGGGCAGGTTCCGCGGCAAGGTGCGCGACGATGCCCGCGCCGCCGATTTGAGCGGCGAGCTCGATCGGTATCTGGCCGACTACCAGGCAACGGTCGACATGGCTCAGCGCTCGGCGCGCCTGCGCCACGACCTGCGCAACCAGGTTCAGGTGGCGAACGCCTTGGCCGAACGCGGCGAGCTCGAGCTAGCCGAGCAGCATATCGACGCCATGCTGAAGGAACTTGACGGGCGATAGCTCGCCTTCCTGCGCTTTCATGTGCGGTTTCGGTTACTTCTCGCCGATGGCGCATCACGCGGCGGGCGGGCGGGGCCGCGTGTGGTAGGCTAGCGGACCAAAGAGAACGCACTCCTTCGAAAGGGGCCCGTCATGACCGATGCCGCATCCACGCTTCCCGCCGTTTACGCCGCCGCGCAAACCCCGCAGGCGGGTGCTGCAACCGCCGATCTCGTTCGCAGCTTGGGCACCGCAGCGCAGCCCGATATCGTCGCCGCGCGCCGTCTGCTCCATCGCTTCCCCGAGGTGTCCGGTCATGAGTCCAACACACAGAAGCTTCTGTGCGAACAGTTCGATGAGCTGGGCATCCCGTATCGAAAGCTCGACAACAACGGCATCATCGCAACCATCGCCGGCACCGCGCCCGGGGCATACGATGCCGATGGGCATCCGGCGCGCCGCGTCGCCTTGCGCGCCGACATGGACGCGCTGCCCGTCACCGAGCAGACGGGCCTTCCCTTCGCCTCCGAGAACTCTGGCGTCATGCACGCGTGCGGCCACGACGCGCACATGGCCATGATGCTCGGCGCCGTGCGCATCCTGCGCGATGCCGCCGATTCGCTGGCAGGCGAGGTCCGCGTCATCTTCCAGCCTGCCGAGGAGATCTCCATCGGCGCGCTTTCCATGATCGATGCCGGCGCGCTCGACGGAGTGGACGCTATTTACGGTGCGCATATCTGGAGCGAGGTGCCCGCCGGCACCGTGTCCTGCGCGCCCGGGCAGCGCATGGCCAACACCGATTGGTTCCGCATCGACATCGACGGCGTTTCGGCGCACGGCTCCATGCCGCACAAGGGCGTGGACGCCGTGGTGGTGGGCGCCGAGATGGTCACGGCGCTTCAGGTCCTGGTCAGCCGCGATGTTTCCCCGTTTGAACCCGTGGTGGTCACCGTGGGCGAATTCCACGGGGGCGAGGCGCGCAACATCATGGCCGGCCACGCGTGGCTCACCGGCACGGTGCGCACGTGGTCCGAGGGCCTGCGTTCCGAGGTGCCCGATCGCTTGGAGCGCATCGTCAGCCGCATCGCCCATGCGTTCGGCGCGAAGGCCCGCTTCACGTTCGAGCCGGGCAACGCCGGGCTTGCCAACGACCCCACGTGCGCCGAGGTGGCGCGCCAGGCGGTGATCGACACGCTGGGCGAGCAGGGCGTGGCCGACTACCGCGGCACGCTGTCAGGCGAGGACTTCAGCGAGTACCTCCGCATCGTGCCGGGCGTGTTCTGCTTTGTGGGAACCAGGAATCCCCAGGTGGGAGCCGACCATCCGCAGCACAGCTGCCACTACACCGTCGACGAGGACGTGCTTGCCAAGGGCAGCATGGTGGCGGCCCAATGGGCTTGCCGCATGCTTTCGGGCGCCAAGGAGTAGCGCCGCACGGGTTTGCGTGCTTCTTGTCCTTTGCGATGGCCTTGTCGATATCCGTGCCGTTTTATTCGGCAAGCGGTATAATGCAGTGGTTCAATATCATTCGCAATCGAAAGGACATGCCATGCCGGAGATGATCTCGGTCGAGCAAGCGCGTGACCTGGTGTTATCGCACGTTTCCCAGCTGTCTGCGGAAACGGTCCCCGTGCTGGACGCGGCCGGCCGCGTCGCCGCCGTCGACCTGAAAAGCGATATCGATATCTCACCGGTCGCCCACGCCGCCATGGACGGGTTCGCCATGCGCGCCGCCCAGCTGCAGTCCGCAAGTCCCGAATCGCCCGTTGAGCTGGACGTCATTGCGGAGGTTGCCGCAGGCGACACCTTCGAGGGCGACATCCCCGAAGGCGCATGCGTGCGCATCATGACCGGCGCGCCGCTGCCTGCGGCCGCCGACGCCGTGGTGAAGTACGAGATCGTGCGCAACGTGGAAGGCGACGGCCGTCCCGGCAGCCGCGTCGCCTTCGAGGCTCCCGCCAAGCTGCGCGGCAATGTGCGCGAAGCGGGCGAGGAGGCGCGTGCCGGCGAGGCCGTCGTGCGTGCCGGCGAGGTCATCAACGCCGCGGGCGTGGGTTTCCTGGCCGGCTGCGGCGTGACCGAGGTTCCCACCCCGCGTCGCCCGCGCGTGGCGATCATCTCCATCGGCAGCGAGCTCGTGCCTCCCACCCAGATTCCCACCGCGGGCAAGATCCGCAACTCCAACGGTTATGCGCTGGCCGCGGCCGCGCGTGCCGCGGGTGCGCTTCCCACCATGTTGCCCATCGTGGAGGATTCGCTCGAGGTCTTGAAGGTGGCGGTGCTCGAAGCGGTGCGTGAGTACGACTTCGTGGTCACGAGCGGCGGCGCCTCCGACGGCGACTTCGACTTCATCAAGCCTTGCGTCGAGCAGACCGGTGAGCTGCTCATGACCCGCGTTAACATGCGCCCGGGCAAGGCTCAGACGTTCGGCCTGGTCAACGGCACGCCCGTATTCGGCCTGCCGGGCAACCCGGCTGCGGCCTACTGCGGCTTCGAGATGCTCATCCGTCCGGCGCTGCGCAAGATGCAGGGATATTCGAACCTGCAGCGCCCGCTCGTGAAGGCGCGTCTCGCGCGCGACGCGAAGAAGGGCGACACGCGCCGCATCTACCTGCGCGCCACCATCACGAAGGACGCCGACGGCGCCTATACGGTTGAGCCGGCGAAGAACCAGAGCTCGGGTTTGTTCGGCGTCATCCAGCGCAGCAACTGCTTGGCGGTTCTGCCCGAGGGTGGGGAAGGCCGCACGGCGGGAAGCATGGTCGAGTGCATCCTGCTCGACGTCAACGAGGACGTGTGCCTGTAGCCGGTGCGCGTTGGTCGATTTGCGAACCGGGCCGCAGGCGGTAAGGCTTGCGGCCCGGACGATCGGGAGGCGTCCGATCGCTTAGCAAGCTCAGCTGCAGCCGGGAAGGCTTGCAGCTGAGACAGCCGGCGCACGCTTTGCCGGCGCTTAACCTTTATATAAGGAGGAACCAATGACCGAGCACGATCACGCATCCGCGCCCATCACGTTCGCCATCATCACCTGCTCCGACACGCGCGGCATGAAGCAGGACACCGCCGGTGCGGCGCTCGAGCAGCTCATCGCCGACAACGGCTGGGTATGCAAAAGCCACGTGGTGGTGAAGGACGAGGTGCCGCAGATCAGCGCCGCCATCGTGGAGGCGTGCGACGCCATCGATGCCGACATCGTCTTGACCTGCGGCGGCAGCGGCCTGTCGCTGCGCGACGTCACACCCGAGGCCACGCAGGCCGTGTGCGACCGCAACGTGCCCGGCATCGCCGAGGCCATGCGCGCCCACAGCCTGGCCATCACCCCGTTCGCTATGCTCTCGCGCGCGCTGTGCATGCAGCGCGGCACGCACCTGGTGGTGAACCTCCCGGGCAGCGAGAAGGCCGCCCGCGAGAACTGGGACGGCATCGTGAAAGCCCTTCCGCATGCCGTGAAGATGATGGCCGGCGGCGGCCACTAGCAGTTGGTTTGATAGGCGCAAATAGCAGCAGGTCCTGCAGTTCCAATGAACTGCAGGACCTGCTTAGTTATACGGGGCGTAAACGTAATTGATTCGCTGGGTTATTACTGATCCTTGTCTGCTACCAGTAGGAGAATGCCGCCAATACGGCTGACGAAGATAAATGTGCAAACGCCGAACGCAACGGTATTGGGTTTCGTGCCTTTGTAAATGCCCCAGCTATGCACAGTCATTGGAATCATCCAGGCGAGTGGGATGATCATCCAGCATAAGCTGACAGTAAGGGTCAGACAGACGATGAAGTTGATCAAACGGAGAGTTTTGTTCGTTCCGTCTACAGCATATGTTGGGCGTGTCATGGTTACATTGACTGGAACGGGCGCGGCGTACGGCTGCTGGGGTGCAGCGCCGTAGGGCGATTGCGGTGCAACCGCAGGCTGCTGGGCGGCAGCGTATTGCTGCGGTGCAACCGCAGGCTGCTGGGCGACCGGCGGTACCGGAGCTGCAGGCGGAACCGGCGCGGCAGGTGCCGCAGGTGCGGCAGGGGCTGCGGGAGCTTCGGGTACGGCGGTTGCTGCGGGTGCGGCAGGGGCTTCGGGTTCCGGCGCTGCGGCGTTCAGAGGCGTTCCGCAGTTGCCGCAGAATTTCGCATCGGCGACGTTCTCGGTTGCGCAGTTGGGGCATAGCATGGCGGTACTCCATTTCTCTTGTCCCGGGCGGGCCTTGCGAATGGATTGATTGCGAACCGCTGCCAGCCCGTAAACCACTTGTACTTATTGTAGCTTATGCATGCTGATTTTATGGACGTTAGGCTTGAGAAACGTTGCATAATCCCGGTAAGCGTAGGGGAGTGGGGTTCGAAAGCACGCGTCGCGCCGGCACGCCGCGGGGCGATTGGTCGCGCTAATCGGCTTCCCTTACCGGGCTTCGCTATTTGAGCGGATGGCCCATGCTTCGTTCTCCGAAGGAGGGGTCTGCGTCCCCAAGCGTCGGATTCTGGACAGATAACCCTCCGTCCCCAAGTGTCAGGTGGCGATTTGCCCGCTTGCAGCCGGTATCTGCAGGGTTTGCGCAGAAGCGGCTGCCGGTTATGCCAGTGCTATACTTGTGTTCGCTATACGGAAGACCCGTCGTGCGTTGCGGCTTCGCCGCGAATCGGCATCGCCGACCTGCGCATTCGGGCAAAGCAATGGTTTCAAGAGGGTGCAGAACATGGCAGACAATACTCAGCTTCCCAACGGTTTCACCGGTTTCGCGTTCCGCAAGCCGGCGGGCGGTACCAGCGCGGCGGACGCCATCCGCGAGCGCGAAGCCCAGCGCGCGGCTCATGCCGGCCAGCCTGCGCCTGCGCAAACGCCTCGCCGCGGGGTGAACGGCTTCCTGACCGAGCGCGAAGCGGCATCCGACGCCTCTAACGAGGTGCGAGGCGCGTTCCAGTACAACCGCGATCACGAGGAAACGGCCGCTTATTCCGCAGACGGCGAAAACCCCGAGGGCCGCGTGGAGTTCGACCCCGAGAAGCTGGCAACCATCCCTGAGAAGGACCGCCGCTGGGCCTGGCTGGAAATCGACTTGAACGCCATTCGCCATAACGCCTCCGCCGTCAAGAAGATGATCGGCTCGGGTCGCCATATGATGGCCGTCGTGAAGGCCGACGCATATGGACACGGTGCGGTGCGCGTTGCGAAGACAGCGCTGAACTCCGGCGCCGACTACTTGGGCGTCGCCACGGTCGATGAAGGCATCAAGCTGCGCGAAGGCCTGGTCAACGCCCCGATTCTCATGCTTGCCGAGCCGCCTGCGAGTGCCATTCCGCTGCTGCTCGCATATAAGATCATGCCGGCGGTGTACTCCTCCGAGTTCGCCATCAAATATGCGGAGGCCGCGGATTCCATGGGCCTGCGCGCGCCGTATCACCTGGCCATCAACACGGGCATGAACCGCATCGGCGTCCGCTGGGATGAAGTGGTGAACTTCATGCACCAGATCGGCTTCCATCGCGCGCTTGAGCTTGAGGGCGTGTTCACGCACTTCGCCACGGCAGACTGCCCGGAAACGCTTGACTTCCATATCCAGGCGAAGCGCTACATCGAGGCCGTCGAGGCGCTGCGAGCGGCTGGCATCAATCCCGGTATCGTGCACTGCGCGAACTCCGCTGCCGCCATCCGCTATCCCGACGTGCGCTTCGACATGGTGCGCCTGGGCATCGGCCTGTACGGCTACCAGCCCTGCCCTGAAACTACGCCGCTCATCGAGCTGCGCCCGGCCATGAGCGTGCACGCGCGCATCACCGACACGCGCCTGGTTCCCATGAGCGAGGGCGTCAGCTACGGGCTGAACTATCGCAGCCCCGGCAGCGTGAAGATCTGCACCGTGCCCGTCGGATACGGCGATGGTCTGCGCCGCGGGCTGTCAAGTCGCACCGACTTCCTGGTCGACGGTGTGCGCTGCCGCCAGGTGGGCAACATCTGCATGGACCAGTGCATGTTCGAGGTCGACCTGCGCAGCTACGCGCGTCGTCGCCGCGTCGATCCCCAGGTGGGCGACGAGGTCCTCATCGTGGGCCAGCAGGGCGACGCCATGGTCACCATCGAGGATATGTGCGAAACCCTGAACACCATCCCGCACGAGCTGTGCATCGGCTTCGCCCAGCGCATGCCGCGCTACTACGTGTAGACGGGGAAGCGGGGATTGCACCGTGATGGTGAGCCAGGCTTGAGCCTTTCGCCAAGTCGAGGAACGGCGAACCTCTAGCATTTTTGGTTTGAGCGACTCCCGAATCGGGCTTCGTGGCAAAACCCAAGCGCCTTTGATGAGCGAATAAAAGCTCCCATTTCCGAACTTCGGGAATGGGAGCTTTTCTCGTATATGCAGGTTTGGGGTTGAGCGTGGCTTTAGGTTCGTCGGGGCTGAAGCCACGCTTTTCGATGCGCGCCGCTGCCGCGAGACCTCCTGGCGGTCTCCCCGCTACTGCAGCGTGGCGTCGACGGCGTTGATGAGCGCGTTGCGCAGGCCGGCCGCTTCGAGCGCGGCGACGCCCTTGATGGTGGTGCCGCCGGGGCTGCATACGGCGTCCTTCATGGCGCCGGGGTGCGTGCCGGTAGCCAGGTACAGCTGTGCGGTGCCGGCCATCATCTGCGCCGCCAGGCGGTACGCGGTGGCGCGGGGCAGACCGTTCTTCACGCCGCCGTCGGCCAGCGACTCCAGGAACATGGCGGCGAAGGCGGGGCCGCACCCGGCCACGGCGCTGGCGGTCGAGAGCAGATGGCCCGCAACGGGCTCGATGAGCGCGATGCCGCCGAACAGCCCGGCGAACGTTTCCCATTCGTCGTCGCTGAGCGAATGCTTCTGCTCACAGGCGATCACGCCGCAACCCACGGCGATGGGCGTGTTGGGGATGGTGGAAAGGTGATGGCTGCCGGCGCCCAGCAGATTCTCGTAGAAGTCGAACAGCAGGCCCGCGGCAACCGATACCACGGCCTTGCCGGCAAGCGCCTCGCGCGCCGGCGCCAGCACGTCGGCTACCATGTAGGGCTTCACGGCCATGATGACCAGGTCGCTTGCCTCGGCGACCTCGGCGGGGGTGTGCACGGCGTTCGCGCCCAGCGGCTTGCAGCTGGCCTCCAGCTTGTCGAAGTGCGCGGCGCAGGCGGTGATGCGGCCGCCATCGAAGCCGGCGTGTTCCACCAGCCCCTTCGCCATGGCTTGGGCCATGTTGCCGAACCCGATGAAGCCGATGCGTGCGGTGCTTGCGTCCATTGCGTCTCCTTTGCCGTGTTGCTCCCGTAATGCGCGATTCGCGTTGCACGCCATTTTACGCCATCACCATGTCCAGCGTGTGACGAAGCATGCGGGCGGTGAAGGAGCTGCGCCCGGTAAAGCGGCTTTTGCGTTAGCGCAAATCTGACTGATTAAGGGTTGCGGTGCTCGTCCAGTGCGAAAGCCGCGTTATCGCGTTGTTTCGCCGGTGGTTCAGGTGGGCTACCGGCCCAATACCCAGGCGATGCCCTTCGCCATGCGCAGAGTGGGATCTTTGAAGTGGTTACCGGGGTTTTGTTCGAAGGCGGTGGGCACGCCTCTGGCCCCGAACAGCTCGACGACGTCGCGCGTGCCTTGCGCCACGTTGCGCAAAAGCCGGCTGGGCGTGCGCGCCTCTTTGCTGCCAAGCGAGAAGTAGGCGCAGGATGGTTTGCGCGCGAACTCGTTCGCGGCAGCATAGGCGGTGAAATCCGGGTACCATAGCGACCCCGATGCGCTCGCGACAAGTCCGAACGCTGCGCTGTTGAAGCAGGCCCATGTGGCGAACAGCCCCGCAAGCGAATAGCCCGCCAGCACACGTTGCTCGGGTTTGCGCGGCGCGTCTCCCTCGACGCACGGGACAATCTCGCTTTCAAGCAGGCGGAGCTGTTCGGCCGCTTTGCCCGCAAACGGGGCGTCGTCGGCGAACAGCCCGGGGCATTCCCAAGGCGTCAGGTCGTCGTTCCAGCAACGAGGCCGTATGGCGGCAAGCACGAAATCACGACAGCCCAGCTCACGACACAACCGCAGCATCTCGGATCCATCGCCATCATGAACATGCAGGTAAACCACCGGAAGACTGTCCGAAAAGTCGGGGTTCGTTTCACTTGCGCAGCGCACCGGCGCGTGTACGGCAACGTGATTGCCATCTGGGGCGTTTAAGCGCCCTTGGCTGCACGATGCCTCTTGGGCATAACCCTTATTGCGCTCGTTGGTGCCTGTGCTGCGTGCCGGTGCGTGTACGGTCACATGGTTGCCGCAAACCTCAAATTTCCTGACTATGTTTTCGCTATCCACGTATTGCCTCATAAGCGCTGAGGCGCATTTCGCGCTTGGCGTGCGCTTTGCCTCAGCTGCATTCTTTTGCCGATTGTGCCCTGCGATGGGCGCGCCACAGTCGTTTCTGCATCGCATGCGCGCCCGACCGCCATTTCGCGGTTTGCGATTCGCTTCGTGCACACCGCGCCCTTTTGTTGGTTTTGCCTTACGTGCGCAGCGCCCCCGTTTCTCCTTGAGCCGATTCGCTAGGAGCGGAACGTGATGCCTTCGGGTAGGTCGTTGGGGTCGAAATCGTCCTCGTCGTCCTCTTCGGCTTCGGCGGGTGCGACGACAACGGGCTCGGGTTCGCGCTCTTCGCCGAACGCGTCCTCGAACGGGGCAAGGACGGCGCGCGGCACGGCGAACGTGATGTGGCCGATGGCCCCGGGGTGCGCGGCGATCCAGGTGCGGAACAACTCGATGACCACCTCGGCATCGAAGCCCTGCGGACCGGCGCCGAACGCGCCCACGATCAGCGTTTCGGCCCCGTTAGCTGCGGCGATGCGCAACAGCGCCTCCATGCGGGCGCGCAACGCCGTCTCGACCTCGCGCTCGGAGCGGTGGTTCTCCAGCGCATGGGTGCGGTTGGGCTCGGGGATGGCCAGCACGTCGGCGCGGCGGATATCGCCGTCGTGGACGAACGTCACCTGGGGCAGGTACAGCGCGCGGTCGGTGTAAAGCTGGCCGGACGCAAACCCGCGGTTGGCGGCATGATACGTGTTTTTGCAGCCGCACAAAACCGGGTACAGGTTGCTCTCCGAGCACAGGATCTGCTCGGGCCCGAACGCGCCGTCCTCGTACGCGCCGCCCGGGCGCATGAACGAGCACGGGTCCACGACCACGGTCTTGCCCTTCGCGCTATGCACCGCCTTCACGGTGAAATCGCTGGTCACGCTGGTGGTGGTTGCCGCGCCCTCCTCGATTTCGGGCAGTTCCAGCTCGCGCCCTTCGCCGTCTTCGTAGATGATCGCGGCGTCGATGGTTTCCTGGGTGTCCTTGGAAAACGCCCCGCGCATCAGCGCAAGGTTGCTTGCGGCGGCGGCTTTTCTCTCATCGCGTGTAGGCATGGTTTCTCCTTAAGGCAGATGATTCGACTTATCGTTCATCGTAGCAGCTGGCAAGCCCGCCGCCGCCCGATGTTTCCGCGATTTAACGCAACCGTTAGCAACGGCGCCCCACCGGCCGCAGGCGGCGCGCGAACGGTGGTTCACAACCGTCCAGAACTTGCATTCGTACCTTCCAGGCCGGGTGGTTCGCCCCATGCGGGCATTGCCGGCCGCTACTTGCGGATGCGGCAGCCATCTCCTATGGATTTGCAAGCATTACCTCGTTTACCGCGCGTTTTGCGCTGTTGTGCTAGGCTGTTGACCAAGGAAAACGTTGTCTGCTTGCGCGGTTCGCAAACTCACCGGTCGTGCGGTGGGCTCGCCGTCCGATGCACGGAAAGGGGCAAACCATGCCGAAACCGCATATCCCGCTCGATGAGCTGCGCGTGCAGGTGGAGTCATGTCGCCGCTGCCCGCTGTGCGACGGCCGCACGCAAACGGTGTTCGGCGTGGGCAACCCGCATGCGCGTGTGATGTTCATCGGCGAGGCGCCGGGCAAAAACGAGGATTTGCAGGGCGAGCCGTTCGTCGGTGCCGCCGGGCACTACCTCAACGAGCTGCTCGGGTGCGCCGGCTTGCGCCGCGAGGACGTGTTCATCGCCAACGTGCTGAAGTGCCGCCCTCCCGGAAACCGCGACCCGCGACCCGAGGAAATCCAAACTTGCACGCCGTACCTGCGCGAACAAACGCGCACCATCGATCCGGAGGTCCTGGTCACGCTCGGGAAGTTCTCCACGCAGTTCGTCCTGAAGACGCAGGTGGGCATCACACGCCTGCACGGTCGAGTCCAGCGAGCGGGCAAGTTCCTCGTCTTTCCCATCTTCCATCCTGCAGCCGCGCTCTACGACGGCGCAAAACGTGAGGCCCTGGAAAACGAT
This sequence comes from Coriobacteriia bacterium, assembly GCA_030540215.1. Lineage (GTDB taxonomy): Bacteria > Actinomycetota > Coriobacteriia > Coriobacteriales > Eggerthellaceae > Senegalimassilia. The sequence goes on from JAUNWR010000016.1 coordinate 16,067, forward strand.
TTCGTGACGTTAGGCCAGCTGCTGCACCAGCTAGACGAGCAAAAGGCAAAAGCCGCGAAAGCGCCGCAGCAGCAAAACGGGCAGTAGCCGCAACAGGGGAGAAGGCGGGCGGAAGCGCATGAGGAGCCGGCTGCTCGCGTCTAATCGTTGTTGGCGATGTCGCGGTTGGGACTGTGCGATATAGCGTGCTTTCCGACCGAGCGTTTCCTGATAATTATCGATGTCTTCTTATCGATTCGAATCGGTCGTTACCGAAAAATGATCGATAGCTACATTGCTGCATCACCTTAATGATGGCATCATAAAAATACTGATATATCCCGTTTCTCAGGAGTTTTCCATGCGCTTTTCGAAAAAGAAAACGGTGTTGTCTCTTGTGCTGGCGACATCTTTAGCGATGTCCGTGCCCTTCCCTTCCGCACTTGCTTTGGAGGAGGGGAACGCTTCCGGCTCCGATCGCGCTGAGCAGCCGTCTGCATCGGCTGTGTCCCCTTCGGGGCAAGGCGAGGATACGGCTTCCTCGGGCGCCGAAGATATCGGGGGAGGGTCGACGTCTGTCGATAGCGGGGCTTCTGACGGGAGCGAGGCTCCTTCTGTCGGCGATTCTGCTGACAAGAATGGGCAGCCTGCCATCAATAACGCTGCTGAAGAGAGCCGTGAGCAGCCTGGTGCCGATGCGAAGGTTGCCGAGGAAGCGGTTTCGTTGAAATCTGACTCTGCCGAAAGGGCCGCGGTGGATAAAAGCTCGCAGAAAAATGCATCGGTCGACTATCAGGCGCATGTTTCGAACATCGGTTGGCAGTCTCAGGTTGCCGATGGCGCCTTGGCGGGTACGACGGGCCGCTCTTTGGGGATAGAGGCGATCAAAATCTCCCTTACGGGGGAAGTCGCTAGCGAATATGACGTGTACTATCGTGTGCATAGCGCAAATCTTGGCTGGCTTGGTTGGGCCAGGAATGGCGAAGCTGCGGGTTCTGCTGGTCGCGGTCTTGCCGTTCAGGCGATTGAGATTAAGCTTGTCGAGAAGGGCGCAGCCTTCTCCGGATACGGCTCGGCTTCGGTATTCAGCGAGCCGATGGTTTCCTATTCCGCTCATGTTTCAAGCATCGGGTGGCGTTCCGCTTCGAGCGATGGCGCAACGGCGGGCACGACTGGGCGCTCTCTTGCGCTCGAGGCTTTGAACATCAAGAACGCTTCAACGCAGGTTGGCGGTTCCGTTATCGGCCAAGCCTATGTGATGCATTCGGGCTGGCAATCCGAAGTTACTAATGGAACTGTTGGAACCACTGGCAAGGCTCTTCCTTTGCAGGCATTGAGGTTCCGTCTTGCCGGCGACCTGGCCGCTCGCTATGACATCTACTATCGTGTGCATGTTTCGAATATCGGTTGGATGGGTTGGGCGTCGAATGGTTCGTCTGCCGGCTCGCTTGGTTCAGGCAATCAAATCGAGGCTGTTCAGATTCGATTGGTTTCCAAGGGCTCTGGTGCCCCCGGGAGCACTTCTGATTCGTATCGCGGGTGCGGGTTGAATTATCAAGCGCATTCTGAAAGCTATGGCTGGATGACGCCTGTGGCTTCGGGGAAGACGGCGGGAACCGTGGGGAAAGCGAAGCGCCTCGAAGCTCTCGAGATCTCCTTGGGCGACCAGAAATATTCCGGGTCCATCAGCTATCAGGCGCATGTTTCCGGAATCGGTTGGATGGGTTGGCAGTCTGACGGAAGCGTTGCGGGCACTACTGGCCAATGCAGGTCGATTCAGGCTTTGAAGATCAAGCTTTCTGGTGAGATTTCCGATCGCTACGACATTTATTACAGGGTCCATTCGGAAGGTTTCGGCTGGCTCGATTGGGCAAAGAACGGCGACGTCGCCGGTACTACCGGATGCTCGCTGCGTGCTGAAGCCGTTCAGGTGAAGCTCGTCCCCAAGGGGTCTTCTGCTCCTGGCTCCACTGCGCATCCTTCCTATATCCTGGCATTTTCGTATAAGGCAAATGTTCGCAACAGCGGTTGGCAGGGCTCGAAAACCAGTGGCGGCGTAGCTGGCACTACTGGTAAGGGCCTCCCGATTGATCAGCTGTCCATGTCCCTTAAGGGAACGAACATCGGCGGAAATATCCAGTGTTCCGTTCATTCATCCAATGTTGGCTGGCAAGATTACGTCAATGCCGATAGCGTCGCTGGAGTTTCGGGAAAGCAAATCGAAGCTATCAAGATTCGCCTTACGGGGGATTTGTCTTCTCGATTTGATGTGTGGTACCGCGTTCATGCTCAAAATATCGGCTGGATGGGCTGGACGAAGAACGGTGCTAGTGCGGGCACTTCCAAGCTTGGATATCGAGCGGAAGCGGTCCAGATCGAGATTCTGCCGAAGGGCAGCGCTGCCCCTGGATCGACCGCTAAACCATATCGCGACAAGCTGTACGCGAATCAAGCAGTGAAGCGCTCTGACGGGACGTACGTCTGGTATAACGGCAACGGAAATGCGGATCGTGGCGCTGCGGTGAACAAGATTATGGGCACGGCAAGGTCTTTGCTTGGCGTTCCTTATGTTTGGCTTGGCGTTTACCCTTATGACGGAGGTATGGACTGCGCTTCGTTTACCTGGTACTTGTATAAGCAGCTTGGTATCGATATCGGATTTGAGACTTATGATCAGATGTTCTCCGGCAAACGCGTCGGATCTCTGGCAGAAGCAAAACCCGGTGATCTTATCCTTATGTACAACGGAGGCTGGCCGAATTACAATCCTGCCCTCTACGAGCACGTGGTCCTTTATGCCGGCAATGGGATGATTTATGAAGAGCCAACGTTTGGCGGGCGCTGTCAATACGTTCCCCTGTCTTCCAAGGGCGCTTCGACCATTTTGATTCGAAGGATTCTGGCGGATTAGCGAAATACGCATAGATAAAGAAGGGTTGCGGCGCTCACGCGGTGCAACCCTTCTTTATAATGGCATGCGAATGGATACGGAAAGGTGTGAAATGCGAACTAGGTCACAGGCTCTGTCTTGTCTTCTGAGCGTTTTGCTGGTCGTCTCTTTTTCGGGATTTCCGGCATACGCATTAGACGATTCAATCGCTTCGTCATCATCGAATGCTGACTCAAACAGTCACGAAATAGGTTCTTCTAGCAAAGCGGAGGATTCCGTTGGGGAGGTAAGCGGTTCTGCGGCCTCAAACTTATTTGCCGAATCCGCAACCGGTAACCCCTCCGCGGAAGACAATCGCCAAGGCGAATCCGCCGTCACTGAAACGTCCGATGATGCTCGTCTTTCGGAAGATGCAAGCAATGTCATTGAGTTCGTGTATTTAGACGAATCGTGTGTTTCCGTTGGCCAGGAGCAGAACATTGCGATCGGCTTCGTTGACTCCGTGAAGGGCATTTCGTCTGCAAAACTTTGCCTTGAAAAGAAGGCGACGTCTGAGAAGCTTGAATTCGAGGCCTCCGCGATCATGGATGATGCGGTCCTTTTCACGATGTCGTTCGGTCGTGATTCCGATGCCTCGGCATACGATTTGGTCTCGATCGACTATACTGCCGGCAATGAGCGCCATGTCGTTTCCCTGCAGAGCCAAAGCGGTGATTATCTGTTCGATGTTGTTCGTGCCGATACGGCTGCGCAACTCGAAAAATCTGCAGATGGCGGTTCGGATTCCGATGTTTCTGCCTACGCTATCACTAATGAGGGCAACTTGCAGGCGGCTGCAAGCGTTGCGCAGGCGATCAATCTAGCAGATTCCGGCAGCTCCGATGGCGGCGCTGGCGAGTCGGTTGTCGACGAGCAGGCTATTCAAGATGGCGCTTTGGACAACCCTTCTTACGACCAGGATTCCGCTGTCGAGGAAACTGATGATAGCTCCCCAGATGCTATTTCCGCTGCAGCTTTATCGCTTCTTGGGGTTGATAAGGCTTACGCTGATGCCGTTAAATCCAGAGAAGATTACCTGATCGTTGCCCTTGATCCCGGTCATGGCGGTTCAGATGGGGGCTCATCGGCGTATGGACTTAACGAAAAAACGTTGAATTGGAAAATCGCGTCGTCATGCTATAACGCTCTCAGGCAATATACCGGGGTCTATCCTTATCTCACGCGAAACGGTGATGAGTATGTTGGCTTACAGGAGCGTGTTGACAGGGCTGTGGCAATCGGTGCCGACGTGTTTGTTTGCCTGCACTGCAATGCGGGTGGCGGCACCGGCGCGGAAGTTTGGGTTCCGAACTCCAGTAGTTATCTTTATAACGAAACGCATGTCGTTGGCGAGCAGCTTGGCAATAAGATTCTCGATAGGATCACTAAGCTTGGTTTGAGCAACAGAGGCACGAAGGTTCGAAATTGCACGAACGATGCCCGATACCCTGATGGGAGTCTTGAAGATTACTATACCGTTATCGCCTCTTCGCGCGAGGAGGGGATTCCGGGCATCATCGTCGAGCATGCGTTTGTCGATAACGCAAGCGATGCCAGCAAGCTTTCGGATGACTCCTTCCTTAACAAGCTTGGAAAAGAGGATGCGACGGGTATCGCTAATCAGTATGGCCTGGTAAGCGATTCGGTTGCAAAATCGAGTGCCCTGGTACAGGCAGTGGGCCATTCTTCGCATGTAGGCTGGCTTACCAACGTGTATGACAAGAAAGTGGTTGGCACCACGGGTAAAAATTTCGGTCTCGAGGCGTTTCAAGCTCGTCTGCAAAACGCAGCTAGCTCTGCAGGTGGTATCACGTATCGTGCCTATGTCGGCAATGGCTGGCAGGGCTGGGCTAGCAACGGGGAAACCGCCGGAACCACGGGTAAAGGTGTTGCGTTGCAGGCTATTCAGATGAAACTGACAGGCGATGCGGCAAAGAAGTACGATGTGTACTATCGTGCGCATGTAGCGAACGTCGGTTGGCTGGGTTGGGCTAAGAATGGCGCATCTGCGGGAAGCGTCGGCTACGGTTATAACGCCGAGGCGATTGAAATCGCCGTAGTTGCGAAAGGCGCAGCTGCTCCCGGTGATACAACGACGCCCTTCAAGACCAAAACAGTGCCCGCAGACACTTCAATCGTTTCCTATCAGGCACATGTGTCTAACATAGGCTGGCAGGGAAGCGCAAAGGACGGCTCAACTGCTGGCACGACTGGTAAAGCCTATGCGATTGAGGCGTTAAAGGTCAATCTGAACAACCGAAACGTTTCAGGTGGAGTTCGTTACAACCTGCATTGCGCCAATATCGGTTGGCAGGGATGGCGATCGGATGGATCTGTTGGCGGCACCACGGGACAGGCTCGCCAGACCGAAGCAATCAAGTTAGAGCTAACGGGTGAGGCTGCCAAGCAGTACGATATCTATTATCGCGTTCATTGTGAGAGTTTCGGGTGGCTTGATTGGGCGAAAAACGGGGAAATGGCCGGTTCTGAGGGATATGGTTACCGAATGGAAGCCATTCAGATCAAGCTTGTGAAAAAGGGTTCGGCAGCTCCTGGCTCCACGGCTACGCCGAACAAGGCGCCATTGGTCGCTTATCAGAGTCACGTTTCAGGTGTGGGATGGCAAAGCTACAGCCGAGATGGGGCCCAATCTGGTACGACGGGCGCTGCACGGGCAATTGAGGCTGTGACCGCATACTTGCCGACTCAGGCGTATTCCGGGTCGATTTCCTACAATGCGCATTGTGCCAACATCGGCTGGCAGGGGTGGAAGTCTTCGGGCAAGGTCGCTGGCACAACAGGGCAGTCTCGTCAGATGGAAGCCATCCAGGTCAAACTGACAGGGGAGATGGCGAATCATTATGATGTATATTATCGCGTTCATTCCCAGGATTACGGTTGGCTCGGCTGGGCCAAGAACGGCGAAGTTGCCGGAACGGTTGGGTACGGCAAGCGTATGGAGGCTTACCAGGTCGTTTTGGTTGCTAAGGGGGCATCTGCGCCAGGCAACACTCAGCGTGCATCCGTGGTGAAAGGCAGTGCGGTTTCTTCGGCAAACAACATCATGGGTGAGTCAAAGACGTCTGCCAAGCAAATGGCTGCCTACTACAAAAGCAAGGGGAAGACATATCCGTCGTCGGTCTACGCATCCAAAGGGGCATCGACCATTGATCAGTTCTGCTCGATAGTGGAACAAGAGGCAGTTGCCGAAGGGGTTCGCCCCGAGGTTCTCTTCTGCCAAGCAATGAAAGAGACCGGTTGGTTGCAATTTGGCGGATCCGTAAAACCCCAGCAGTGCAATTTTGGTGGTTTAGGCGCGGTAACTTCCTCTGCTGAGGGCGCATCGTTTTCTAATGTTCGAATCGGTTTGCGCGCACAGGCTCAGCACCTGAAGGCCTATGCCTCGACTGCAGCGCTGAAGAACCCTTGCGTTGATCCTCGTTTCGATTTAGTGACTCGCGGAATCGCTCCGAAGCTTGAGGACTTAAATGGTCGATGGGCCGTTCCGGGAACAGGGTATGGCGAAGGTATTTTGGCTATGATCGGAGAATTATACAAACGCTAACGGTTGAACCAGGCGTGCTATGGAAGTGCTGCAAGTTTATGCTTGCAGCACTTTTGCGTTTTACTGGGGTTCAAGACGATGCGTATTTCGTGATGCGCCAGACACCGTCGACGGCAATCGGTGATGTTTTCTAGAAATCGCAATGAGACGATCTCCGGCAAGCTTGGAGAACCTGCGCACACTCGGGCTCGGGTTGTCATCCCGTGCTAACCTGCTTACGAACAATGGACTTTCGAGCAAGGTGAATCCCGTATGCCTCAAACAACCCCGCAAGACTTTGATCCCATCGCCTATATCAACGCTCCCCGTTGGCAGGCGTCGCGTTTGGGCCTCGATCGCATCCGCGAGCTGCTGGCTCGCTTGGGCAATCCCCAGAACGATCTGCGCATCGTACATGTTGCGGGCACGAACGGGAAGGGCAGCACGTGCGCCTATATCGCCAATGTGCTGCAGGCCGCCGGCTATCGGGTCGGCTGGTTCTCTAGCCCGTTCATCGAGCGCTTTGAGGAGCGCATCCGCGTGAACGGCAAGAACATCGATATGCCGGACCTTGCGCGCGTCACGCTGCAAGTGCGCGAGCATGCCGAGCGAATGTCGGTGGAAACCGGTGACCACCCAACGGAGTTCGAGCTTATGACGGCGGTGGCGCTCCTGCACTTTGCCCAGGTGGGATGCCGGGTTGCGGTGCTGGAGGTCGGTCTAGGCGGGCGTCTGGACTCCACCAACGTCATCGCGGCTCCTGATGTTGCCGTCATCACGCGCATCGGCCTCGACCATACCGATTTGCTCGGCGACACCATCGGCAAGATCGCTGCTGAAAAGGCCGGCATCATCAAGCCGGGAAGCTCGGTGGTGTCGTGGCCGCAGGAGACCGAGGCCGCCGAAGCCGTGGAAGCGGCGGCGCACGCGGCAGGCTGCACGGTTGCGCAGCCTGATTTCCGCGAACTGGACATCGCGCCCGTTCGCCATCTCGATCCTGCGCAGGTCGAACCCGGAAAGCCTTCGGTCGTGCGCCCCTTCACCTACAAGGGCAAAGCCTACGAAACCACGTTGCTGGGCAGCTATCAGCCGCAAAACGCCGCATTGGCCTTGGAAACCGTGTTCGCGCTTCAGCGCCGCGGCTGGGGTATCCCGCAACCTGCTATCGAACGCGGCGTTGCCGCAACGCGCTGGGCCGGCCGTTTCGAGGTGTTGCCGCACGTGCCGGGCAAACCTACGGTGGTCATCGACGGCGGCCACAATCCGCAGGGCGCCCAGGCGCTCGCCGATTCGCTGGCAGATGTGTTCGCGAATCGTAAAGCCGTGCTGCTTTCGGGCGTCATGGCCGACAAGGACCATCCCGCCATGCTGCGTACGGTGTTGCCGCACGCAGCCGCGTTCGTTGCCGTGACTCCCGATAATCCCCGAGCGCTGCCTGCCGCAGAATACGCCTCAGAAGCCGCCCGAATAGCCGCAGAATCGCCCGCAATCGATGCAAACCTGCCCATCTATGCAGCGCAAACCTACGCCGAAGCAGCCCGCAAAGCTGGCGAACTCGCCGGCCCCGACGGCATCATCTGCGCGTTCGGCAGCCTGTACAGCATCGCGCAAACCAAGCAGGCCCTCCGGGAAGCGGGGCTGCTCGCGGACGAATAGCGCTCGCGTTCGCCTCCCGGCGCCAGGTTTCGCCTAGAAGCCGATTCGAGCGTTCATTCTGCGGGGTCCACATTAGGGGTAGGGGTTAACCATGGATTTGCCTGCACTTCATCCTCCCGGCGCTCGCATGATTCACCTGCGTAACGCGTATGGTTCGTACGTGTGGGACGCGGGGCAAAACCGGGCGCGCGGCGCGGCGTGTGCTACCATACGAACATTGCAATGTTTGAGAAAGGACCGCCATCATGGCTACCATCGACACCGTTAAGGAAGTCCTGGAAGAGAACCTGGACATCAACCCTGAGTCCGTCAACGAAGACTCCACGTTCGACTCCCTGGGCATCGACTCCCTGGACATGGTCGAGCTGATTTGCGACCTGGAGGAGAAGTGCGACGTGGACTTCGGCGAGCCCGAGGGCCTGAAGACCGTCGGCGAGCTGGTCGAGTACATCGACTCCCTGTAAGCCGCAAAGCCGATTGAGCACGTTAGGCCAGAGCTTACGCGTTCAGCTGCGCAAATCATAGCGCGATAACCGAAGCCGACCGCCAAGTCGGCTATTGAGGACCGGCCCCGGAATTGCCCGGGGCCGGTCCTCGCTTTTCCCGTTGCTTGTTGCCTTCAGGTTGATAATGGGGAAGCGGGTAACGAAGCGTCCGGGTCGTCTTCGCCTTGTATGGGTGCGAAGGACCCGATGCGACCTTCGCACCCATTTGCGAGAAGGCTCGAGTCCGCCCGCGCCCTATTCGCGGCTGACCCGCGCAGTCGGGACTCGATCTTGCCCGAGCTCCATATGCCTTGCTTGCAACCGCGCACCCGCGCGCGCGAAAAGGGGCGACCCGAAGGCCGCCCCTTGCAAAATGCGTATGTCCCGCACTGACGATCAACGCGCAGATGCGATGCGGTCGTGCTACTCCGTCTGCTTCAGCAGGCCGTAACCGCCGTCGTCGCGGCGATACAGCACGTTGACCAGGTTCGTGTCGCGGTCGGTGTAAGCGAAGAAGTCGTGACCCAGCAGGTCGATTTGCACCAGGGCCTCTTCCTCGGTCAGCGGCGCGAACTCGATCTCCTTCACGCGCACGACTTCCTCGTCGGCGGCGAACTCAGCCATCAGGCTTTCGGGATCGAACTCGCCGACAGGGGCGACTGCGGCCTCGCGCGGCTTGCGGTCGAGCACGCGGGTCTTGAACTTGCGAAGCTGGCGAAGAACCTTGGCTGCCGCAACGTCGATGGCGGCGTACATGTCCTCTTCGGACTCCTCCACGCGTACGATGTGGCCCTTGGTGCGCAGCGTGACCTCGCAGATAGCGGGGGTGGCGTTGGCGGGGTTCTTCTCCACATGCAGCACGACTTCGGCATCCAGCGGATTGATGTCCATGACCTTCATGGAATTGCCGATTTTGTCTTCGGCGTACTCGCGCAGCGCATCGGTTACAGGCATTTTGCGTCCGGTGACGGTAATGCTCATGTCAATCACCTCTTCTTCGCGGCGGACAAAAAAGACCGACGGTGTTTTTCCTGCTCAGAACCGTAAAAAGTTCTTTCTAGATAGGTAGCAGGTTATCCCCTTCCGTCGAATCTGTAGTTACAGCATAGCGCACTTTACGTTGTTTTAACCGGCGAATTCCCGGTATTTTCGGGTTCGTTCGTAAACGATTTGAAAACGTCAACGCCACGTTCCCGGGCGTGTCGCAACGCCGCCATGATAGACTGTGCCGAATCCGCGAGGACGGCCCGCAAGGCGCCTGTCGCGAAAGGCGGGAAGGGGCGTCCCGACCCCGCCGCCGGCTCGTTTCGCAACGGAACGGGCCCATGAAATAGCAAGCTTCGTTTCGCGGGCGGCTTAGGCGCTTCCCGCAAGTTAGGCAGGACATGACCGACAGCCGTATCTATATCAAAGAGGTGCAGGGCCATCAGCATCGCTATCAGAAGCTCATCCAGCTGACCCATTCGTCCACGAAGGCCGCCGGAGCCATGCTTCTTGCCGCTGTGGTGGCGCTCATCGTGGCCAACACCGCCGCTCACGAGCCGTTCCTGGAGTTCTGGCATTCGCACGTGGGCTTCTTCTTCGGCGAATCCGTCGTCGAGATGTCGCTTGCGCATGTGATCAACGACGTGTTCATGGCCGTGTTCTTCCTCTTGGTGGGCTTGGAAGTGAAATACGAGCTCACGGTGGGCGAGTTGACGAACATCCGCCAAGCGCTGCTGCCCATCATGGCGGCCGTCGGCGGCGTTCTGGCTCCCATCGCCATCTACCTGGTGTTCAACTCCGCCGACCCGCAAACCGTGGGCGGTTGGGGCGTTCCCACGGCAACGGACATCGCGTTCGCGCTGGGCATCCTGGCGCTTCTGGGTAACCGCGTGCCGGCCGGCGTGCGCGTGTTCCTCTCCACGCTCGCCGTGGCAGACGACATCATCGCCATCTTGGTCATCGCCGTCTTCTACGGTCAAAGCCCGTCGCCGGCCTGGCTGTTGGCCGCGGGCGTGGTGCTCGCCGTGCTAGTCGCCATGAACCGGGGGCACGTGTACTCGCTGCTTCCGTATATGCTGGTCGGCGCCCTGCTGTGGTACTGCGTATATATGTCGGGCGTGCATTCCACCATCGCCGGCGTGCTGCTGGCGTTCGCCATCCCGTCCGGTTCGCGCGTGAACCTGCGTACCTTCGCCACCTGGTCCGATTCCAAGGTTCGCGAGGCGAATCGCGCCTTCGACCCCGAGGAGCCCGTTCTGGCGCAGGGCCGTTATATGGAAACCGTCCGGCACCTGTCGCACGTGGCGCGCCAGGTGGTGCCGCCGGCCACGCGGCTGGAGCACAAGCTGTACCCGTGGGTGTATTTCGGCATCCTGCCGCTGTTCGCTCTGACCAACGCCGACGTCAGCTTCGCCGGCATGGACGTGGGGTCGCTGCTCGCCTCCCCGGTGTTCTTCGGCATCTTCTTCGGCCTTCTGGTGGGCAAGCCGCTCGGCATCATGCTCATGAGCTTCCTAGTGGTGAAGCTCAAGCTGGCCAGCCTGCCCGAGAACGTCAACTGGCAACACATGCTGGGCGCGTCCATCCTGGGCGGCGTCGGCTTCACCATGGCCATCTTCGTGGCGAACCTGGCCTTTACCGATGCGGTTTTGGTCGCAACGGCGAAGCTGGGCATCCTGTTGGCATCGCTTGCGGCGGGCGTGCTGGGCTTCACCTTCCTGCTGGTGCAGGCGCGCGGCGCCCAGAAGCAGGGCGTGGCGTTCGTGGACCCGGCTGTCGAAGGTGCCGACGGCAACCTGGAGGCGCTGCCCACCGCGGCGCGCGAGGCTGCGCTCGAGGGTCGCGAGATGCTGCACGACCTGGAAGCCGACGAGGAGCTCGACCCGCGCGGCGTGGCGTAAGGATTGCGTTCGCTCCCCGAACGCCGCCGTTTGCGACGGGGCCGCCGCCGCTGTGTGCGCAAGCTGCGCAGGCGCGGCGCGCAAGGGAATCGTTGCGGTATACTTTCCGGCAGTTCAATCGCTTGCAACGTCGATGCGCTCATGCGCGCATCGGCCTATGGCGCCCCGCCGGCAAAGCCGGCGTTCGCGCTTGCGGGCGCTGCGTATTCGCGGCGCCCGCGTTTTCGACCAAGGAGGATCGCATGGAAGCTGCCGCTATCGTTTTGGCTGCGGGCGCGGGCACCCGTATGAAGTCCAAAAAGCCCAAGGTGGCACACGAGGTTTTGGGCAAGCCGCTCGTGCGCTGGGTGGTCGACGCCGCTCACGCCGCAGGCGTCACCCAGGTGGCAACGGTGGTCGGCCATGCCCGCGAGCAGGTCATCCCGCTGGTCGAGGGCGACACGCAGGTCGTGGTGCAGGAAGTGCAGAACGGCACGGCGGGCGCGGTGCTCGCCTGCGCCGACGCCTTCGCCGGCTTCGACGGCTCGTTGTCGGTGCTTACCGGCGATTGCCCGCTCATCAAGCCCGAAACCATCGCCCGCCTGGCGCAGGTGCGCGACGAGAACGACGCCGCCGTGGTGGTGCTCACCATGAAGCTGGACGACCCCACCGGCTACGGCCGCATCATCCGCGATGCCGACGGCCAGGTCGAGCGCATCGTCGAGCAGAAGGATGCCACGCCCGAGGAGGCGGCGGTCAACGAGTGCAACTCCGGCTTCTACTGCTTCGACGCGCGCGCCCTGTTCGACGCGTTGGCCCAGGTCAGCAATAACAATGCCCAGGGCGAGTTCTACCTCACCGACGTGCTCGAGATCTGCCGCAACGCCGGCCGCCCCGTGCTGGCGCTCGCCACCGACGACGCCACCGAGTGCCTGGGCGTCAACTCCCGCATCCAGCTGGCCCAGGTCACCAAGGTCATGCAGCGCCGCATCAACCACGCGCACATGGCGGCCGGCGTCACCATGGTCGACCCCGACCAAGTGTGGATCGGCCCCGACGTGAAGATTTCCCAGGACGTCGAGCTGCTTCCCCAGGTCATGCTCATGGGCGCCACCGAAATCGGCGAGGACAGCGTCATCGGCCCGAACACGCGCCTGACCGACACGAAGGTTGGCTGCGGCTGCGTCATCGAGGAGACGGTGTCCATCGAGGCTCAGATCGACGACGCCGCAACCGCCGGCCCGCGCGCCTACCTGCGCCCGGGCACGCACCTGTGCGAGGGCGCGAAGGCCGGCACGCACGTGGAGATCAAGAAATCCACCATCGGCCGCGGCAGCAAGGTGCCGCACCTCAGCTACATCGGCGACACCACCATGGGCGAGGGCGTCAACATCGGCGCCGGCTCCATCACCTGCAACTACGACGGCAAGAAGAAGTGGCCCACCACCATCGGCGACAACGTGTTCGTGGGCAGCGACACCATGATGGTGGCCCCGGTGACCATCGGCGACGGCGCCATCATCGGCGCGGCGTCGTGCATCACCAAGGAGGTGGCGCCCGACGCGCTGGCGCTCACACGTCCCGAGCAGGTGGAGATCCCCGGTTGGGCCGCCAAGAAGCGCGCTCGTCAGGCCGCAGAAGGCAAGTAAACCGCGTCTGCCATAAGCCTTTTGCAATCCGCAGGGCCGGCTGGCCGTGAAGTCCTCATAGAGGGTTCGCGTGCCAGCTGGCCTTTTCCTTTTCCGCCAGGTAGAATGACTTCCGTATGAACAACTGCGAAGCGATGCGAAGGAGCACGCGCATGACTGCGGAAATGGAAAAGCGTAAGAGGATGGCAGTGTTTTCGGGTTCCTCGAACCTGAAGCTGGCCGACGAGATCGCACAGGAGCTGGGCATCTCCCTGGGCAATGTGAAGCTGGAGAAGTTCGCCAACGGCGAAATCTACGCTCGCTACCAGGAAAGCGTCCGCGGCGCCGATGTGTTCATCGTGCAGTCCGTGTGCTCGAGCCCCAACGGCTTCGACGTCAACGACAACCTCATGGAGCTGCTCATCATGATCGATGCGGCCAAGCGTGCCAGCGCGCACAGCGTCAGCGCCGTCATCACGCATTACGGCTATGCACGCCAGGACCGCAAGGCCGCTCCGCGCGAGCCCATCACCGCCAAGCTGGTGGCCGACCTGCTCACCGCCGCCGGCGCCGATAACATCATCGCCATCGACCTGCATCAGGACGCCATCCAGGGCTTCTTCGACAAGCCGGTCAACCACATGACGGCCATGCCCATCTTCGTGGACTACTTCGAGCAGAAGGGCTTCAAGTCCGAGGAGCTGTGCGTGGTGTCCCCCGACGTGGGCCGCGCGAAGGCCGCGAAGAAGTTCTCCACG
>JAUNWR010000108.1:0-4391 GCA_030540215.1 Coriobacteriia bacterium
AGTTCGACTACCAGAAGGGCTTCAAGTTCTCCACGTACGCCACGTGGTGGATCCGCCAGGCCATCACCCGCGCCATCGCCGACCAGGCGCGCACCATCCGCATCCCGGTGCACATGGTTGAAACCATCAACAAGCTCGTGCGCATCCAGCGCCAGCTTCTGCAGGAGCTCGGCCGCGAGCCAACGCCCGAGGAGATCGGCAAGGAGATGGGCCTGCCCGCAGAGCGCGTGCGCGAGATCCAGAAGATCAGCCAGGAGCCCGTTTCCCTGGAAACGCCCATCGGCGAGGAAGAGGATTCCCAGCTCGGCGACTTCATCGAGGACGATGCCGCCGTGATGCCGCCCGATGCTGCCAGCTTCAGCATGCTCCAAGAGCAGCTGTCCAAGGTGCTCGACGGCCTTGCCGAGCGCGAGCGCAAGGTCATCAGCCTGCGCTTCGGTCTGGAGGACGGCCATCCTCGCACGCTCGAAGAAGTCGGCCGCGAGTTCGGCGTCACGCGCGAGCGCATCCGCCAGATCGAGAGCAAGACGCTTGCAAAGCTGCGTCATCCTTCCCGTTCCAGCAAGCTGAAGGATTACCTGGAAGATTAATCGAAACGCGGGTCGAAAGGCCCGCGTTTCTTTTCGGGCGGCAAACGCCCCTAGCTAGACCCATCGCCCATGAAAGGCACCCAGATGACTTCTCCCGCATACGATGAATACGAGTTCTTCGCCAGCTGCCTGGCCGGGTTCGAGCAATATCTTGCCGACGAGCTCAAGCGCCTGCGCGGCCGTCGCATCCGCCCGTTGCACGGCGGCGTGGCGTTCTTCGGCACGGCGGCCGTGGCCCAGCGCGTGTGCCTGTGGTCTCGTTTGGCCTCGCGCGTCACGCTGGTGGTCAAGCGCGTGAACGCCGGCGACGCCAGCTTGCTGTACGAGGGCATCCGCCGCATCCCCTGGCATGAGGTCATCGCGCCCGGGGCCAGTATCGCTGTCCGCGCGCACGGCATGAACGAGGAACTTCGCAACACGCATTTCACCGAGCTCAAGGTCAAGGACGGTATCTGCGACGCGCTCAGGGAGCGCACGGGCTCGCGCCCCGATGTGGATAGCGCCAATGCCGACGCCAACATCGATGTGCGTATCCGCGATAGCCGGGCCACCGTCTCGTTGGACCTTTCCGGCGAATCGCTGTACGCACGTGCATATCTGGAGCCCGATGCGGGTCAGGATGCGCCGCTTGAGTGCGCCCTGTCAGCGGGCGTGCTGGCCATGTGCGAGTGGGACGGCATGCGCGACGCTGCTGCGTTGGTCGACCCGGCGTGCGGTGACGGTTCGCTGGTGGTGGAGGCGGCCGCGGCGGCGTGCGATATGGCTCCGGGCCTGGCGCGCAGCCGCTGGGGCTTCATGGGTTGGGCGGCGTTCGACGAGCAGGCTTGGAATCGTTTGCTCGACGAGGCCGACGAGCGCTTTGAGGAAGGCCTGGAGGCCGTTGGCGGCGCCGGTGCGGCAAACGCCTCGGCTTCCGATCGCCCCGACCTTGAGCGCGTGCGCTTCGTGGGCGCCACCAACTCAAGCCCTGCCATCGCTCGCGCCCGCAACCGTGCCAAACGCGCCGGTCTGCGCCAAGTGGTCAGCATCGAGCTGGGCGATGCTCATACCGTTGCCGATATGGCCAAGCGCGCCTGCGACGTGGCCGATCGGCTGCAGGGCAGGCGTGCCGCTGATAACGGTCAGGACAAGCTGTGCCCCTGTTTGGTGGCTTCCAACATGCCGGCGGGCGATCGTATCCAGTCCGAGGCTCGCGCCCAGGCGGAGGCTGCGGCGTTCGTGAAGGCCGCGGCGGCGGTTCCGTCGGGCAGCCTGTATGCCGTCGCCGGTGGAGAAGGCGTGCAGGGGCGCTTCGGCGTCGATGCCGCCGACACGTTGCGATTCGGCCGTGGGCGCGTGGAAACCCAGGTGCTGTTGTTCATGCGGCCCCCGGCCCAGCTTGCCCAGGCCGTGGTCCCCGATGCCAACGGCGGCGCGGAGCATAAGGTGGAGGTATTCGAGGAAACCTCGCAGCAGTTCGCCGATCGTCTGCGCAAGGTTGCCAAGGAGCGCCGCAAGTGGGCGCGCCGTGAAGGCGTGACGTGCTATCGCGTCTACGATGCCGACCTGCCGGATTATTCCGCTGCCATCGACGTGTACACCGGTGCGGGCCAGGCCGCGGGCAACACGTACCTGCATATCGCAGAATACGCGCCGCCGCGCTCCATCGACCCCGACAAGGCGCGTCGTCGCTTCGACGATATCCTCACGTTGGCGCCGGTAGTCTTGGGCGTTCGTCCCGATCATGTGTTCTCGAAGGTTCGCTGCCATGACAAGGGCGGCGGGCAGTACCGTGGCGCGGGAAAGCGCAATTACGTCACGCACGTTGACGAGGCAGGGTGCCTGCTTGAGGTGGATCTTGCCGGCTACCTGGACACGGGCCTGTTCCTCGATCATCGCGACACGCGCGCCATGGTGCGCAAGATGGCTGCGGGCAAACGATTCCTCAACCTGTTCGCCTACACGGGTTCGGCAACGGTGCAAGCCGCGGCGGGCGGGGCGGTGGAAACCGTCACGGTCGACCTGTCGCAAACCTATCTGGATTGGGCCGAGCGCAACATGGAGCAAAACGGGTTCACCGGGCGTGCGCACAGCTTCGAGCGCGGCGACGTGATGAACTGGATCACCGATTGCCGCCGCAGCCCGCGCCGCTTCGACTTGATCTTCGTTGATCCGCCCACGTTCAGCAACTCGAAGTCCATGGGCAAGCGCACCTGGGACGTCCAGCGCGACCACGTCGAGCTGCTGGTGGGCGTGTCCCGTTTGCTGACCAAGGAGGGCACGGCGGTGTTCAGCTGCAACCTGCGCTCGTTCAAGCCCGATATGGAGCAGCTGGGCAAGTACGGGGTTGCGCTCGAGGACATCACGGCGCAGACCATCCCGCACGATTTCGAACGCAACCCGCGCATCCACAAGTGTTATCTGGTGAAGCGCGCATAAAACGAGCGTCGGCAAATTGGCGATATGGCGTTTGGTTTGCAATAAATAGGGCAGGCGCCTGAAAGCCGCATCGATTTCAGGCGCCTTCTGCTTGTCGCTATGTGCTCGAGCAGCGAATGCGTCATCTTGCGCAAAGCCTTTTCAGGCCCTTTCGCTATGCCATGCATGTCGTTGTTAATGCGCGTGTCTGTTTTGGTTTGCGTGATGTGCTTTTGGCCTTTGCCGCCTGTTATGCTGTCTTGGCAGTTTTCAGGGGAGGCCGCGCACCGCCCATAAGGCGCACGAAGAAGTTCACGGCGAACCCGGTGAGGACCGCTGCTGCCACGGTGCCCTCGCGGACGCCCGTTACGTTCCCCATGGTGATAAGCGAAACCGTGCAGGCGATGATGACGCAGCTGATATCGAACCCGACCTTGGTGTGGCCGAAGTTCCATCCGGTTTTCGAGGTGATGGCGGCCACCAGGGCTTCACCGCAGTTCATAGCTACGTTCGCCACGACCGTGCACGAGACGCCCGCTGCGAGCGTGAGGATGCCGAGGGCGAGCATACCCAGGGATTCGGCGTAGTTCGCGGGCGCGAACCAGAAAAGCAGGCTCGCGAACATATCGATGCTCAGGCTGAACAGCACGCTGATGGGGATCTGCAGCAACGCCAAAGGCTGGAATCGACGGCGCAGGATGATTACCTGTCCAAGCAGCAGCAGGATATTCCAGAAGAACATGAACACGCCGTACGATACGCTGGGGAAGGCCACGCTGAGCACGTATCCCGTCGATGAGATGGGGGTGTTGCCCGTAGCCGATTTCGTGACGATGACGATGCCCGCGGCCATGACGATGATCCCGATGGCGAGCAGGCACCAGCGTAGCGCAAGGTGTTGCTTCATGCTTCTTCTTTCTGTTGGAGGGTGGGGTTTGGCATCGTGTCATAATCGGTGTTGCCAAAATCCTATTCTGATTGTAGGCATACGGGAGTTTCCCCGCAACCAAACTTTTTCAAAAAAGTTGAAATCGGGGGTTGCGCGGAAGGGGGCATTACCGTAATATATATCGAGCACTACGAAGTACGCAACACGGTCGCTTGGCTCAGCGGGAGAGCATCGCCTTCACACGGCGGGGGTCACAGGTTCAAATCCTGTAGCGACCACCACGAATGACAAGGCCGGAATCAAGTGGTTCCGGCCTTTTTCTTTCAAACGGGTGGAAGCAGGCAGCTTATCGGAGATGCCCATGCTTCAAATGCGTCGAAGCCGGCTTTTTTGCCGAGTTTCACGCATACTTCGAAAGCGGTAGGGCGTGTTTCGCGAAAGCGGTTTCCGCCGCCAATGCGGGCCTGTAGCTCAACGGTGGAGCAGGGGACTCATAATCCTTTGGTTCTCGGTTC
>JAUNWR010000001.1:0-84759 GCA_030540215.1 Coriobacteriia bacterium
GGCGTCGGTTTCCTTAGCCGGTGCTGCAGCCTGGTCGGCGGCCTTCGCGGCATCCGCTTCTGCCTTGTCGGCGCCTGCGGTAGCCGTCTGATCGTTCACGCCCAGGGCGCGGTTGAGGTCGTTCAACGTGAACTCGATGGTGCCGAAGTCCACGCTGCCGTCCGCCTCGTTCTTGGCTTTGGTGAACTCGGGCATGGGAGCGGCCGCATCGTCGGAGGTCACCGTGAAGGTGAACTTGCCCTCGATGGAGGCCGGGGCAAGCCCAGGTGCCGCCTGCAGCGTCTTCACGCCGGACAGGCCCACCTGCACCGGATCGCCCGTGGAGTACGTGTTCTCGAACTTCAGGCCCTTGTCCAGGTTCGCCGTTGCCGTAAGCGAGCCGTCGCCGTTATCGACAACCGTCACCCTGAACGGGATCGGCTGCGTCTGCGCCGTGATGCCCTGGTCGGCCAGGCCGTCGGTCTTCTCGTAAGCCAGGTAGCTCACCGTCCACGAGGTGACGCCCTTGTCGGAGGTCTTGGAGGCGCTGCCGTCCTTCACCAGGCCCTCGAGCATCTCGGTGGTGTAATGAAGGCCGTCGAACGTCGCAGTGCCATCGGCCGCGTTCTTGGCCGTCCGCAGGTCGTCCCCGCCCGTTGCGTACTTCACTGCGAAGGTGAACTCGTCGGCGGAAAGCGGACGTCCCGTGAGCGCCTTGGTCGCCGTCACCTGAGCGGCCGTACCGCCCGGATTATCGGTGGAGGCGGTATACGCGTTGGCGAAGGGAACCACTGCGTGGCCCGTGCCGGCAGCGGACGGATCTGCGCCGTACACGTAGGTCTTGGCGCCTTCAGGCCCGCCGGCCACCACGGTCTTGACCGTCAACGCGGCCTGCTCCGGGTTGTCCTCGACCGTCACCGTTACCGTGTACTCCGTTGTGTCGTAGGTGTAACCGGTAACCTTTTCGCCTACCACCTCGACCACCTTATAGGTGTACGTCTTGCCCACGTCGCTCTGGCGCAGCACCACGTGCTGCTCGCCCAGCGCGGATTTCACGGCTTGCACGCCATCAGCCGCTGCGGGCATGGCGATCTCGGCGCCTTCCAGCGGCAGGCCCAGCGCGTACGCCGACGCCTCGTCGCCAGGGGTCACTTTGATCGTGAACTGGCCCTCGGCCATATCGCGGCCGGTCAGGGTCTTGGCCACGTTCAGGCCGCCCGCCGCCGTGTAATCGATTTCAGCGGCGTAGCGATTCACGAACCTGGTGTTCTCCGCGACCGCGGAAGCCTTGAGCAGACCGGAGCCATCGTCGGACACCGTCACCTTGATGGTGGCCACGTTGTCGTCGTACTGGATACCCGGCAGCTTATGACCGTCGGTGGGCACGACCTCACGCACCTCGTAGGTGAACGTGCGCTTATGGTCGGGCTCGGCCTTCACCATGTCGGACGTGAACGTGATCGCGCCGAATCCGAAGCTCTCCGCGTTCGCCTTGGTCACCGTCACGGTGGTCACATCGTTGTCCGCGGAATCCTTGGGCAGCGGACCGCCATCGAGCGCCTTCAGTTCGAACGTGAACTCATCAGAATCGATCCAATCGCGGCCCTCGAGCACCTTGCTCAGGCCGGCGGTAGCGGTGTCGTAGCTGGTCGGGGTTGCCTGATAGCCGTTCACGAACGCCACAGACTTCTTCGCGGGATCGATAACCTCCCCATCCAGCTTGGTGGTCAGCGTCAGATGCTTATCGACATCGCCGCTCATGCCCACCGTGATCTCGAGCGTATGCATGCTGTCGTCGTAGGTGACGCCGGGTTTAGCGTCGGCGGCAGCGGGCACGACCTCGCGCACTTCGTACGCGAACGTCTTGCCGATATCGTCCTGCGTGAACGTGACGCCCTGAATCTTCGCCATATCGCACGCGATGCCATCGGCGCGCGCAGCATTGGTGAAGCTGCGATCGGAATCCGCCAAGCGAGCATCGGCGTCTTCCGCAGACACGGTATCGGACTTCACGCCATAGATGCTGAAGGAGAACTCATCGGCTGCCATATTGCGGCCGTTCAACGTCTTCTGTACGGTGATGCCGGAGAACTGCGTATTCTGCTCGTACTTGTTCTCGAACTTCGCCGGTCCGTTGTCGTAGCTCACCGCGGCGGACAGCGTGCCGCTATGGTTATCGGTCACCTTGACCGTAACCTTGTGGACGTGACGATCGAACACGATGCCGCCGGTTGCGGCGCCCGCTGCGTCAAGATCGTTGTCGCAGTACTTATCCTCCTGCACCGCGAACGAATACGTGCCAGGCTTGCTGAACGTCATCTCGCCGAAGGAGAACGTTTTCTCGACGCCCGCCTTCGCGCCGCTCACCACGGCTTCGTCAGCGCCCTGCGGGATGACGATGTTGCCGGCGTCGATGGCCTTTTGCGTGGCTTCATCGGCCGCGCTCAGCTTGAAGCCGAACGTCTCGTCTTTCGCCATATCGCGGCCGGTCAGCACCTTGGTGCCGCGAATCGCCGTATCGCCCTTGAGCTCGGCGGGGTCGGGTTTGTACGAGTTATCGAAGCCGAACATGCTGCCGGTAATCGGCGTTCCGCTATCGTCCTTATACTCGACACTCAATTCAAGCGGGCCGCCCTTGTCCGCGACGGTCACCTTCGCGGTCCACACCGTCTGGTCGTACACCATGCCAGCCGGGTCGAAGGTCTTGTCGGCTAGAACGTCTTTCACGGCACGCCACGTATCGCCGACCTTGACCACCTCGACAATCTTGTACTCGAAGGTAGCATCGAGCGTATCAGGGTCAAGATCTTTGTGCTCGTACTTCGCCGACGGCCACGCGATGCTGCCGCCCGCCTCGACCGTGGTCAGAACGCCGCGCCATTCGCCGCGATTGACACGCGTCACTCCTTCGCCCTCGGGCAACGGCGCCTTAGCGTTGTTCGTGCAAACGATCACATGGAACATGTCCGGCTTAAGGGGGTTCCCACCCGTCGTATCCGTATACGTCTTCGTGCCGCTGGGAGTCCACTTCACCTCGGAGGTGTCGTACTCGTTCACGAACGACGCCGTATTGCTCTCGATGAGCTCCTCGCATTTCACGCCATCATCGTCAAACAGCTTTGTCATCTTGGACTTCACCGTCAGCGTACCGTTGTGGCTCTCATCGGTTACCGCCACGACAACCTGGTACAACGCCTGAGACGCGCTCACGCCGGAGTTCAGGGTGCTGAGCTCCTCAGACTCCCAGATCTCATACGTGTACGTGCCCGGCTTCGCGTAGCTGATGCCCTGGAAGTTGAAAGGCACTTCTGTACCGGCCGGAGTGCCTAACGGCTGCGTTACCTCGACATGCGTCTCGCCCAGGGTGTTGGCCGGCGGCGACGGCATCGGCGCCTCAATGGACGTGTCGGCATCCTTCAGAATGAACGTGAACTTGTCGGTTTCGAGCCACTCGCGACCGGTCAGCACCTTCTTGCCCTTAAGGTACTTCTCGCCATCCAGCTTGCCGGATGCGGAGTACGTGTTCTTATACGTCACCGCACTCGTCTGACCAGCAGCAATCTGGCCCTCCGCACCGGCGGCCTCTGCCTTGAAGCCGTCGCGCGGCGTCTCGCTTACCTTATAGTCCCAGCCTGCGGAAAGCCCGTAGACGTACAGGGTCTCGCCCGGCTTCAGGGAATGCTTCGCCTGGCCGTCCTGGCCGAATGCCAGCACGAACTTATCGCCCTGCTGCTCGCCGTTCGCGTTCTTCACCACGGCGTTGAAGCTCTTGCCGACGGCATCCTGCATGGCGATGGTGAACTCGAACTTCTCGTTCGCGAAATCAGCCGCGTTGTACCCATCGGGCAGCTTCAGCTGCTTCGTCACCGTCAGCGTGCCGGGCACATCCATGCTCAGCTTGCCGTTATTGCCCAGATAGGCGTTGATCTGCGTTTGCGCGGCGGACTGCCCAGTTCCGCTCCACTTCGGGTTCAGCACGTCCGCAGCTGTTGCCGTGCGGTTCTTTTCCTTGACCTTGTGCAGTTCATTGATGTAGGTCAAGCGCGGCATGCCGGATTTGAAGTAGCAAGCACCCGTGGAATCCTTGGCGATAACGCCCTCAGCTTGCTCAGCGACATCGCCGGGGAAGGACACATGCTCGGTCTTCGCGACGGGCTTACCGTTCTCCATGGCATAGTAGTCGTGCTTGTAGTAGTACGTAGAGCCGCTCTTCACCGACTTCGCGGGCGTGGTGCATGCCTCATCGGTGTAGATGGGCGTGTCCTGCGTGAAGTAATAGTAGCTATTGCCCGTTGCCGGCTGGAACGTGGCGACCGCGTCGCCCGTTTCCTTGCCGGTCCACTTGTTGGCGTAGAAGTTCACCTTGCCCGCTGCGTCGGTGTTCTTCTCCATATACGTCTTCATGGCGCCATCGGGGTTCTCCAGCAGATCGAGCGCCGCCGGCTTCACGCCGGAGGAGTACAGCACCGAGATCGGCGTGGTGTTCGAGACGCTCATGGTGCCCTTCGCCAAATCGATGGCGAAGTTGCGCAGCGGGATCAGGGATGCGGGCACCTTCACCTGCACCTTGTCGCCCACCGCAGCATCGTCCGAACGCGTGACTTTGATCACGACGTCCTTCAGGTCAGCATCGGCCAGACCGGAATGCACGTCGCCGCTGAAATGGTACGTGTCGACGTTTCCAACCGTGGTCTTGGACTCGCAGTCGTACACCTTTCCGTTGTACACGAGCTTGGACAGGTCGGTAACCTGCATGTAATCGCCCAGCTGATCATCGAAGGTGATGTAGCCGGTCTCGTGCTCGAAGCCTTCGCTCGTCTTCGTGGGATAGCCGGAACCCTTCGAGATCTCCTTGGAGATGTCGTCGAACACGTGCTTCAGCTCATCGGCATTGGTCGCGCTCTTGTAGAACGTGGCGTCTTTGCCATCAGAGTCCTTCGCGCGGTCGCCGAAGTTCCACTCCCCAGCCTTCGTATACGTCGCAGACGGGTAGTTGCTCGACACGGCGTGCATGAAGTTGTTCTCATCGTAAACGCGCTGCGGATCGGGATACTTTGCCGGATCGGCGCCCTGGAAGATGCCGATGGAGTACACCGCAGCACCCGCATCTTTCATATTCTTGGCATGCCCAACGGCGCTCGAGGCGACGCCCGGATCAAATTTGCTCTGGGTCGTTGGCTTGCCGTCAGTAAAGAAGATGACGATCTTCTTGGCATCGGTACGTTTGGAAGTCTGACCCATCGCAAGCTCCAAACCCGCGGCGGCATTCGTTGCACCGGCGGGCCGGATGGCGTTCACCTGGGAAGAGAAGGCGCTTTTCGTGTCATTGGTGCACGGAGCCAGCGTCTTCATCACCTGGCTGTAGTTGTACTCGAACCCGCCGCTCCAATACGTGTCGTTGCCGACCTTGCCGGTCCCCTCGCCGGCGAACTTCACGATGGCAACCTGATGCTGCTTGGCCTCGTCCTTGACCGTCGCATTCTGCTTGGCGATCTCATCGATGAACGAGTTCGCCGCGCTCTTGAGCGCGTCGATGCGCTTCGTCGTGTCGCCGCTGCCCATGGCGTCGCTCATCGACCCGGAGGCGTCGAGCACCAACACGATGTCAAGCGGCGTGGTCGCCGTATTGGACAGGTTCGACGTGGACGACAGCGCCGTGAGCGCGGTCAGAAAGTCCGCACCATTCTCCTTGGATATGGTGACGCCGTTCTTGCTAATCTCATTGTCCGACACGGTCTTGTCGGTCCAGATGCGTCCGACGCTCGACGTGTCATTCTCGATAAGCCCCTGCCAATCCCAAATGGTCGAGGGGTCCGTGACGGCGGTCTTGTTGCCGCTGTACGTTGTCGCCGACGAGTCTTCCGCTAACGCCGCGCCGCTGAACAGCGGCGACAACGCAAGCACTAGCACGGCGGCTAACGCTGCCCTGAAACGCTTCGTCGATTTCATGCCCTCGCCTCCTTCCACCGCATCGCGGCCTTCCATATCCCCTCGCGCTCGCATATGCGCGCGCTCGGGCTTTTCCGGAACCCTGACGTCTTCATGGGCCCGCTCCTTCCCGCACGGTCCTCCCATGCCATCGCGCCCGCCGGCATCGGCATTCCCCGCCGATCGCCAAACGCGCACGCAGCCCGTAACCGCGCATCGCACCAGCGGCGCAGCTGGCATCGAGCCGCTGCACCTCCTGATAACATCATTCCTAATGGGGGTACAGGGAACCACGCCGTATATGCGAACGTACGATCCCGATATTCCGTTTTCGCAGGTGGGTGAATGGGCGTCAGGGGGTCGTATAAACGACCCCCATGGACAAAACGGCCAAACCGCGGACGCTCCCCGAGAACTCGCGGCCAAAGTTAGCCATCTGGGAGAAATTGAAAAACGAAGGTAACGCAACACGGGATACAATAGGTTTAGGGGGCACGGACACGCCTGGAAGGAGGGGTGCGATGGACAACGCGAAACGCGAAAATAGACTGCTGTTTTGCGCACTTGCGTTGTTCTTCTTCGTGTTCCTCGAGTCGACGCTGTTCTTCCAAGCCAACCTAGCTCAACCTGGAGGGCATAGTCCCTTCTTCTCGCAGTTCCCCATCCAAGGCGCCAGCACTCTGGGCCTGCTGGCCTTCCCTCTGAAAAACCGCCTTGTCCGCGAAAAAGGCCGACCGGCGTTCATGGGGGCCGTCACCGTCCTTGGGGTCGCATCCCTTGTCGGCGTCGTTTTCGCGTCGTCGCCGCTGGTGATCGCATGCACGGGCGCGGTCGGGTTCTTCCTTATCGGGCTTGCCGGCGCCACCGTGTACTGGGCAACGTGCGTGAGGTCGCGCAGCATCGCGCGGTTCGCAACGCTGATCGGCGGCAGCCACGCGCTCGGCGTGCTCGCGCAAATCCCCCTGCTCGAGTTCACTTCGAATCACCTGGTCGAAGCTGTCGTGCTTTCCGCGAGCATCATCGCCCTCGGCGTGATCAACGCGCGCATATGGCCGCCCCGATCCGCGCTCGCAGACTTTTCCGCGCGACGGGAACAGCGCAAAGGCAAGCATCTCGAAAGCAGCAAGTTCGCCGGATGGCGCCTCGATCATATGACCCCTCGCACCGCCGTCATCGTGATTTTCGCCTTAGTGCTGCTTTTCTCCGTGCTGTTCAACACGCTCTACACCTTTATAGACATTGGCTCGCCCTGGACCAGCCAATACACCAACATAACGCCGCGCGTTCTGATGGCAGTCGGAGGCTTCGCCGGCGGCGTGCTGTTCGATCTGCACCGAGCGCGTTACCTGGGCATCATCATGTTCTGGATGATGCTACTCTCGGTCGACGCAATGCTCGGGGTGGAGGCAGGCGGGCCGTACGTTGTCGGAGAGGTCATCTACTTCCTAGGCTCGGGCGTGTTCATGACGTTCTATACCGCGGTGTTCGTCTGGATAGCGCAGTTCCTGCGCGCACCCGACCTGTGGTGCAGCATGGGGCGAGCGCTCAACAACATGACCGCCATCGCGATCGGCGCACCCGCGCTGCTGGTGATCAACCTGACGAGCCCCGTAGCCGTGGTCGTACTGCTGATTCCCCTGATCATCGGCATCAACGCACTGCTCTTCGCCGCCGGCATGCTGGATTTTCAGCCGCGCCCGAGGGGCGGCGAAACCGGAGGGCGCGCCGGGAAGCAAGCCAGCGACCCCGGTTCCGCTGGCAGCGGCGCGCCCGGTCAAGCAACGGTCGGCGAACGCATGCCTACCGCAAGCGATGCTGCCCTTAGCCCCGCTAATAGCGAAACGCCTGCTCAACCGGCGGCCGCCGAGCATGTGTCGGAAGCCTCGCAGCACCCGACACCCACCGCCGCGCCTTCCGCAGGCGATGCCGCAATCGACCCCCCCCCGGAAACGCACCTGGGGGATTTCGCCAGCCGCTTCTCGCTCACACCGCGCGAGACCGAGGTGCTTGCCGCCGTCACCGCCGACGAGCGCCCGCTCAAGCACGTGGCCGTTGACATGGGCATCTCCCTGCGCGTGCTTCAGCGGCACCTGACCTCGCTCTACCAAAAGACCGGCACGCAATCCCGCGTCGGCCTTACCAAATTGTTCTGGGAGTAGCGCCTGCGCTCGCTCTGCGCCGCAGCAGCGCCGCGCAAAGGCTCCCGACCGGCCTGCAAACCCCCGCGAAACCGTTCACCCGCTTCCCCACCGCGGGCAGTCCTTCTCACCCCGAACGGCGCAGACGCCCTATAACATGCGAAAGCCCCGCCGCAACCAAGGTTGCGACGGGGTTCCCAGTCTCAGAAGGCGCAAGTTCGCGCAGCCTTCCCTTTAACGAAACAGCAGCTTACGCGGCGTTGCGCTTGGCGGTGGCCACGATGGTCTTCACACCCTTGACGGCCAGCACCACGGCGAGCACGAACAGCAGCACGGCCAGCAGCGCCTGCACGGCGGGGGCGAAGATGTCGCCGCCCTTCATGATGAGCAGGGTCTTCTGGTAGAACGTGATGCCCAGCGAGGTGAGCGTGGCGGCCAGCATGAAGGCCATGGGCACGAAGAACATCTTGTTGTTGCGGCCCGCGTTGCCCAGCCATGCGCACACGGCCAGCAGAGCCAGAGCGGCCAGCAACTGGTTGGCGGCGCCGAACAGCGGCCAGATGATGGTGTAGCCGGTCATGCCTAGGAACACGCCGATGACCACGGTGATGATGGTGGCGACGTAGGGGTTCGCCATGACCTTGCGCACACCCGTCAGGTCCTCATGCTTCACATCGACGGGAGTCCACAGCTCCTGGAACATGTAGCGGGCCAGGCGGGTGGCGGTGTCGAGCGAGGTCAGGCAGAACGCGGAAACAGCCAGGATGAGCAGTGCATATGCCAAGCCCTGCACGTCGGCCAGGCCGGGGATGCATGCGAGCATCTGGGACAGGCCGTCGGCGAAGACGGCGGTCGGGGAGGCGTAGCCGCCTGCGGCGTACTTGCTCCACACGAAGCCGACGGCGCACAGCGAGATGACGGCCAGCAGGCACTCGATGAGCATGCCGCCATAGCCGATGGGCTGCGCTTCCGCTTCCCTATCCAGCTGCTTGGACGTGGTGCCGGAGGCGACCAGGCTGTGAAAGCCGGAGATGGCGCCGCAGGCGATGGTGATGAACAGCGCGGGGAACAGGAAGCCCGAAGCGGCGGCCTTGTTCGTGATGGCCTTGCCGGCCTGGTCGACGAGGGCCTGGCCTGTGGAGGCATCGAACGCGGCGTTCGTGGCGACGAAGCCGGTGAACGCGGGAATCTGCAGGTTCGTGGCGGCGCCCATAAGGGATGCGCCTACGATGCCGATGACGGCCAGCAAGATCATGCCGTACAGCAGGTAGCTGGACAGGTAGTCACGCGGCTGCAGCAAGATCCACACGGGAGCGACCGACGCGATCAGGATGTACACGCCCAGAATGATCATCCACGTGTTGTAATCCAGCGACAGGGAGATGCCCATGAGCGGCAGGTTGTAGCCGATGGCCACCATGATGACGATCAGCACGATGGCGGAGACGATGTTCACCGGGCCGGGGATGTTGCGGCCGCGCGTGAGGATGCCGTAGACGACGGCGACGCCGATGAAGATCACCGAGATCATGGCCGTCTGCTGGTTGGCCAGGTTCGTGGCGGCCTTCGTGCCGTCCAGGTCGGGCACCACGGCGAACGTGTTCGCCACGATGGAGGCGAATGCGGCCACCACCAGCAGCAACGTCAGGTACGCGAAGATGCAGAACAGCTTCTTCGCCGTGTTGTCGATGTTTTCGGCGACCACAACCGCCAGCGTCTGGCCCTTATGGCGCAGCGACGCGAACAAGCTGCCGAAGTCGTGCATGGCGCCGAAGAAGATGCCGCCGATGAGCACCCACAGCAGCACGGGCACCCAACCGAACACGGCCGCCTGGATGGGGCCGTTGATGGGGCCGGCGCCGGCGATGGACGAGAAATGATGACCCAGCACCACATACGGCGGCGCGGGAACGTAGTCCACGCCGTCTTCCAGTTCGTGTGCCGGAGTCGGATTCTTAGGATCGACCCCCCATTGCTTCGCCAGCCATCCGCCATAGAAGATATAGCCGATGACCAGGATGACCGCAGCAACAAGGAGGATGAGCAATGCGTTCATGGAACCCTCTTCTGTTTTGCGTTTCCGATGTTAGGAACGCGGCAGCAGGTTCGCCTCCAACGTGGTTTTCAGCTGCTTGCCCGCCGCATTCGTTATCACGCGGTTCGCAGAGAGGTCGGCGACAGCCACCCGAAGGTCGGCCCAGCCACGGATACCCAGGGCGAAGTTCTTGCGGAAGCGCGTTTTGCGCACCGCCTTCGCCGCTTCCTGGGTGCAGGAATCCGCAACGATCACCAAGGATATGGCCGAGGACATGTGGTTCGGCTTGGGAACCACCTTTTTGAGCCCATCATGTTCCATGAACGACACAAGATCGCGCACCTGAGTTTCGTCCAAGGCATCGACGAGGACGAAGAACAGATACTCATGCGTGTCGACTTCCCACAGCTTCGCGCTTTTGACCAGCACGTACTTTTCGCCATAGGAATGGAACTCGGCATACCCGGGGAAGGTGCGGCCGGCGTACTCGTATCCCCGTCGCACATCGAACCATTGCTCGTGCGCAGCGAGAATACGCTTCAGCACCAAGTGTTTTTCGTCCTTTGCCCGGGAGGGTTGCTCCTCGGACCGAAGGGCTGGCTCTCCAACGCGCACGGCGGCCTGTTCCTCCGCCTCACGCCTGGTTTTTCCCGATGCATCCGTCTGTTCGACTGGATGGTCGGTGCCTACGACACCTGTGTGAATAGCCGTTCGATCGCTCAAAAACCCGCAAACTCCTTCAGCATCTTGCCTAGCTCCGCGTCTTGCGTGCGTTGCCATTGTAGTGCTTTAGTAGGATTTTGGAGACTGAAAATGTACACATTTTCCAAAATACCGGTGAATAGCACTCATGGCTAACATCGAAAACCATATGGTTTTGCGCATATGCACAAAACCGGGTGAACGCAAAAGCGCCCGGGAGGCGAACCCTCCGGGCGCTTGATGCTGCTGCGTTGCCGGGGCCTGACGACCCGTCTACCTGCAAGCGTTGCCGTTTCGGCTGATTGCTTGCGGCAACGTTTCGGTTTTGCCTTCGATCAGGCTGGGATGCTAGTCCTCCCAGGCGAAGTCGGCCTCGCCGTTGAACACCTTCAGGGCGTCGGCGACGGTGTAGTCTGCCAGCGTGATGGCGCTGATAGCCTTCGTCAGACGAACGGCCTCGTCCAGGCTGCGCTGGTGGATGTTGCGGCCGGTGGCGTTGCCGTCGGCACCGCCCACGTGGATCTGGTCGTGCAGCTGGGTCAGGAACGTCTCGGCATCCACGGTGGAACCGCCGGCGCAAACCAGGCCCGTGCGGCCTGCGGCCATGGAAGCGACCTTCAGGGCCTCAGCGGCCGTGCGCTTGTCGTCGCCCTCGGGCTTGGGCGGGTTGACCTTCACGAAGTCGGCGCCCAGGCACAGCGCGACGCCGGCGGCGCCCGCGATCAGATCCGGGTCCTTCTCAGCCGTGACGGCCTTGCCGCGCGGGTAGATCCACAGCACGACCAGCAGGCCGTTGGCATGGGCGGCGGCGATGAGCTCGCCAGCCTCTGCCAGCATGGTGGACTCGTACTCGCTGCCCAGGTAGATGGTGTAGCCCAGGCCCACGATGTTCACGCCGTTCTCGCGCATGGCGAGCACGGCCTCCAGGTCATACAGCTGCGGGCTGTACGGATCTTCCTGGGCGGTCTTGACCAGGTTGGTCTTGGAGTTCATCTTCACCAGATAGTTGATGTTGGGGTAATCGGCGGCATACTGCGCGATAAGACCACGCTGGCCAGCCAAAACGCCGCACACGCCCTGATCGCCGATCTTGAAGAGATGCTCCGGCTCGGCATCGGCGATGTCGATGCCCTCGCCGTAGAAGTCCTTGTTCAGGTGCTCAACCTTCTGGTCGCACGCGAACAGCATGAGGCGGCCCGTGCCACGGGTTGCCTTCATGTAGTTGTCGACGTACGTCTCGCGGACGTCTGCCAGGACGTCGGCAGGTACCTTCACCTGGTCGCGAGTGATCTTGGGCATGATGTTCCTCCTTATAGGATGCAAGTTCCAAGAAAAACGGCGCAGCACGCGCCGCATGTCTGGGTTCATTTTAACGAAGCGGCAACCCCGCCGCGCCTATCCACGGAAAAAAGCCGCGACCAGCTCGGCAAGCGGCCACTCGCCGGAGCTTTCCCACCGCTGAGGACGCCAGGCGCAGGGATGCCCGGCATAGGCCCTCCCCCAACAAACTCAGAGACAGAAAGCAAAGCCTCCGGGGATAGAAAGTAAAAACATCCGGGACGCCAGCAAAGTCAGCGAGGGGCCCTGCGGTGCGTCGTATCGCCCTGAAGCAAGCAGGCATTGGCCTTCGGGCCATGCCTGCGCAGCTGAAGGGCGAGACGGCGTGCCGCAGGGCCCCGCAACGTCGAGCTCGTCCGCTTGCCGTCAGGCAAGCGGAACGGTTAGAACCACTCTCTCTTGTTTATCACGTACATCTGCTCGAACTCGGTTTGGGACTTCGAGAGGTAGAAGATGCCCTCGACGATGGCGATGACCCAGATGGCCCAGGACGCCACCGACAGCGTGAGGATGCCGCCGAGGATGGACGTGCCCAGCATGATGAAGCCCGAAGTGTTGTAGCCCAGGTAGAACTTGTGCACGCCGAGCCAGCCCAGGAACAGCGCGAGCAAGCCTGCCGCCACATGGTCCTTTTCGCCGACCGCGGGCGCGGCGTAGGGCTGCTGATACCCGTATTGCGCCTGCTGGCCGTACGGGTTCTGCGGCGGCACGGACCCGTAGCCCGGCTGCGCGCCATACGGCTGCTGGGCCGCCTGCGCTTGCGGCTGAGGTTGTGCGTACGGCGACCCTTGCTGCGGCGCGGCGTACGACTGAGCCGGCTGCTGGACGCCAGACTGCGTGGCATAGGGCTGGCCCTGCGCCTGTTGCGCATCGGGCTGCCAAGCGGCTGCCGGCTGAGTCGGCTGCTGGGGCTGCGGTTGCGAGCCAAACGACGCCGGCTGAGCCGGCTGAGCGGCATACGACACCTGCTGCGCTTGCGCGTACGGCTGCGGCTGAGGCTGGGTCCCTTGCGGGGCAGCAGGCATATCCGCGGGCGGCTGCGATTGCGCCCCCTGCGAACCAACGGGCGCATCCGCAGGCTGCGCGTATGCCTGCGGCTGTTCGGACGCCATGCGCAAACGCGCGGCGTCAAGGCGTTCCTGCGCGGCCTTCAGCTCCGCCTCGGCGGCGGCCAGCTCGTCGGCTGCGCTGCGTTCGTTCATCGGATCCATAGCGTTTCCCTTACCTTCTCTTCCCCAACTTCTCGACCACGCCCATGAGCTGCTCGCGGAAAATCACGCACACCACCGCGACCACGGCGAGCACCCCGAGTATGACGATGCTCTGCCACACGTTCCCGTCGACCAGGCCGCTTGCCGCGTACGTGGACACCAAGATGCCCGGGATGCGGCCGATGTTGGACAGCAGCAGGAACGTGCGCATGCGCATGTCGGTCAACGGCACCAGGTACGTGAAGATGTCCTTCGGCATGCCGGGGATGAGGAACAGCACGAACACGATGAGCTCCAGCTTGCCGGACCGCTCGAAGCGATCGAACTTATCCATCCACTTCTCGGATACCATATCCTTCACGAACGGCGCGCCCAGGCGGTGCACCACCATGAACACGAACGCGCTCGACAAGATAGTGCCCAACAAGATGACCAGACTGCCGACCCAAGGACCGTAGAGCATGCCGGCGGCCATCTGCGTGGCCTCGCCGGGGATGAACGCCACCACGATCTGCAGGAACTGCAGCGCCAGCAGGATAAGGAAGCCCATGGGGCCGGCGTTGCGCACGCTGTCGATGACCTGGTCGATGCCGCCGGGCTCGAACATCATGTGGATATACGGCCACACCAGCCAGCTGACCAGGCTTACGATGCCGATGAACGCCGCCAGGCCCACGATCTTGAATATATCGCCGCGGCGCACGGGCCTGCCGCGCACCTGCGTTTCCTCGTTGGCCTTCTGTTGCAGCTCTTCCTTGCGCTCGTGCGCGCGCTCGCGAAAGCCCTGATGCTGCCTTTGCTCGCGCTTCTTCTTACGGGCCGCCTTGTTCTTGCGCTTGACGGCGCCCCTTTTGCGAGTGTTCGATTGCGCCCTTGCTTCCTTGCGCTTCAATTAGCCCACTTCGCTTCCCGGCTTAGTCGCCGTTTCGTGCCTTATCGTACTCGTCTTTGAATGCGGCGAACATGTTCTTCTTTTTCGGGGCCACCTTCTTCTTGGCACTCGAGGCCTTGCTCGAAGAAGCTTCCTTGCTTGCGGAAGCGGCCTTCTTCTGCCCGTCCGACGGGGCCACGGCCTTGTCGTACTCCGCCTTGAAATCCTGGAACATGTGCTTGGACTTGCTGATCTGCTTGCCCGTGGCGTACGCGCCCTTGTTGACCGCCTCGCCGGTTGCCGCGGCGGCCTTGCTGACCACGGGTTTCGCCTTGTCGACGGTGGTTTGCACCTTGTCGACGGCGACGGCGGTGGCGGCACCGGCCTTCTCGGCCACGCCGCCCTCGCTGTTCAGATTCGCCACCTGGGAGGAAACGAGCATGGCGCCAAGCTGCACCTCTTCGCCCTCCATGCCCTCGGCGCCCATGTTGGCCAGCGCGGCGCCCATGCCGCGCTTGAAGCCGCGCACCATGTCGGCGGGGATGGTGCGCTTGCCCAGCAGGGCGTTCGACGTTGCGCCGTTGTCGGTTTCGAAGCAATCCACCGTGCCCGTGAGACGGTTGAACGTGACGTTGCCCACGATGCCGTAGCACTCGCCATCCTCGCTCATGACGGGAAGGCCCACCCACAGCACGCAGTCGTCCCAGTTCAGACCTTCTTTCTTGCAGTAGGCCTTGCCGCTTGCGGCGGCATCGGGGCGGATGATGACGCGGCCGTCCACCAGGTCGTAGCCGTCGATGGGGACGAACACGTCGGCGCGATGGAACATCCATAGCAGGTCGGGACGCTTCACCACGAAGCCGATGACGCGTTTCTCCTTCGGGTGGAACACGAAGCGGCGAATCTTGCCGATGCGCTTCGTGCCCTTCTTGCCGCCCAGAACGCGCGTGCCGGTCAGCTCATGGGTGGTGATGAGTTTGCTTGCCATGGAAATCCCCTTATACAGCATGAAGCGGCGCGCCGAAACCTGCCTAGGGCCGGACACGCCGCTTCGGTATCACGATTGGAATAGGATGTTATTCGGCCTTCGGCTCCTCGGCCTGCTCAGCTGCCTCGGCGACCGCTTCCGCAGCGGGTTCAACGGCCTCGGCCACGGCCTCGACGACCTCCTCGGCCACCTGACCGGTTTCCTCAGCGTTCTTGGCCACCTGGGAAGCGATGCGCTGACGCGCCGCCTCTATCTTATCGCGCAGCTCGTCGTTGTCCTGGGTGAAGGACGGCTTCAGGTTGCTGGCCACCTCCTGCACGCGGGCAGCGGCCTGACCGGCCACTTCCTGGCCCTTGGCCTGCACGGAGGAGACGACCTCCTGGCCACGGGCGGCAGCGCTCTGATACACCTGCTGAGCGTTCACGCCGGCGTCGGCGCTGATGTTCTGCGCCTGGCCCCAGGCCTCGTTCACCTTTTCGGCCACCATGGTGCGGGCTTCCTGGCCCGTACGGGGAGCGCACAGCAAAGCCGCCACGGCACCAACGGCTCCACCTGCGAGAAAGATACCAAGTTTGTTGCTCATCACGGCCTCCTAAATATGCGGGACGATCATCTGTGCTGCCATTATACGAGCAAGCCAACAAGGACTCGCCGACTTTCCAATACCTGCAGAAAAAGGTTGCCTTCTTGTTAGATTGTGAAGGGCCCGGATAAAGCTCGGGGGCCCGAAAGGCCCCCACTATCTGCCGATTTACGCGTCCAGCGCGCTTTCGACCAGCTCGTTGAGAAGGTTGGGCAACGTCAGGCCCGCGGCCTTCGCCGCCTGCACGAACGGGGCCTCAGCGGAGAAGCACGGATTCGCCACGGCTTCCAGGATGATGGCCTGCGCGCCGTCCCAGATCAGATCGATGCAGCCGCAATCGCGCATGCCCAGAGCGCGATAGGTTTCCAGCACCGCGCGCTCGATTTCGGCGCGGATGGCCTGGGCGTCCGCCTCGCTCGGGGACAGCGACTCGTTGCGCACGGGAACGTGCAGCTCGACGGCGTCGGCGGCCTGCCGCGCTGCGGCGTCGTACCAGCCCTCCTTCGCCACGATCTCCACCGGAGGCAGAGCAAAGGCGTTCCAACCCGTGCCGATGACGGGCACGCACAGCTGCACGCCCTCGACCCACGGCTGCACGAGTGCGCGCTCGCTGATCTTCAACGCCTCGCGCAGCGCCTCGGCCAGCTGCTCGGCGTCCTCGACGCGGGACACGCCGTGGGCGGAGCTGCCGGACGCGGGTTTCACGCACAGCGGGAAGCTGTCGGGGAAGCGGCTTTCCACCTGGGAAAGCGCCGCTTCCATACCCCACAGCTCGAACGCGCGGCGCGAGAACGTCAGCGTTTGCGGAACCGTTGCCGTGACCAGGTCCTCCGTGAGGTTATGGTACGCCTGGAGCGCCTCGGCGAGCGCTGCCTTGTCGTAGGCGAGGCGGCACACCGCCGCGCTGCTGCCCACGCACGGCAGGCCGATCGCGGAGAGCGCATCCTGGATGTCGCCGGATTCGCCGTCGCCGCCGCGCAGGCAGCTGATGGCCGCATCGGACTGCGCGCGCAGCAGGTCGTCGATGAGGGAGCCGTCCGCCTGGAAAAGCTCGGGCTCGTGCTCGGCTTCCTTCAGGGCCGCCATCACGTCGTTCGCCGCGGCAAGCGAGCGCTCGGCCTCGAACGCGCCGCCTGCGATCACCGCTATCTTCAAGCCCATCTCGGGCCTCCTTCCTTTAT
Organism: Coriobacteriia bacterium; assembly: GCA_030540215.1. Lineage (GTDB taxonomy): Bacteria > Actinomycetota > Coriobacteriia > Coriobacteriales > Eggerthellaceae > Senegalimassilia. Next base: position 16,955 of record JAUNWR010000001.1, read on the forward strand.
ATGTTGCGCGTTAGCCGCGCAGCAGCTCGTTGAGAAACGCCACGGAATCCCGCATGGCCCTTAAGGCCACCAGGTCGTCGGCGAAGCTCACGTCTATGCGGGCGATGCCCGCCGTCTCGTCCAGCCATTCGCTAGTGCCCACGATAGGGCGTTCGCGTGTCGAACCCGTCACGGAAGGCGGGGCGCCCGGCATGGCGCCGGGCAGCGTGCCCCACCGCCCCGATTCCGCACGAACCTGCAGGTCAACCACCAAATGCTCCAGCAAATGCGGCAGCGGGGTGCAGTCCATGACCGCCGCGAAGGTGGTGCCGCGCTCGTTGACGCAGGCATGCTGCGCCAACGTGGGGACCACGTCCAGCACGCGTGACATCAGCTGGGGCGAAGTTGTGCGCGGCGCGGCGCCGAACGCCACCCGGCACACCAAGTGCCCGCGCCGCACCTCCATGCGCTCGACGCGGATGGGGCCCGCCGAAGCGTCCTCGCCCGCGCAGGCGCCATCATGCATCATCGCAGCGACCCGTTTTTCAGCTGCTCAAGGGTCACCGCGTTGCTGCCCGCCGACTCGATACCGCCCTCGGCCACCGCGCCGGTGAACCCTTGCGAGCCGGAGCCGCTGGAGCCATCGGCGGAATCGCCCGTCGCATCCGCGCCGGCAGCGTCGCCGTCAGCGGTTTCGCCATCGGAGGCTTCGCCAGTGCCCGCGTCGCTCGACGCGGCGTCCGCGGAGGACGCGTCGGCATCCTGAGCGGGAGCCGAGCTTGCCGGCGCCGCCACGGCGCCTTCGCCCGGCGTGCGGTCGAGCACCGTTACGCCGTCGACGGCCTCCTCGCGCGGGGCTTCCTTGCCCTGCAGCCCGGTGATGAGCTGGCCGAACTGCCAGCCGATATCGCTGAACAGGTTGCCCCAGAACGAGAATCCATCGCCATCGGTGATGACCAGCTCGCTGCGATCGGCGGAGAAACGGTAGCGCCCCTGCCCCTGCAGATCGCCGAACGTGAACGTGATGGTCTTCGCCCCGGTGTCGAGCGTGTAGCCGTAAGCGACGTCGCTGGTCAGATGAATCTCCTGGCCATCGACCGTCACCAGGGACGTTGTGCCGTTCGCGTACCACGCGCCTTGGAAGTCGGCGGCGTCGTCGTAGCGAAGCCAGCGGCCCCACGAGAACGAGCCCACCGTGACCACCACCACGGCGATCGCCACCAGCACGGCGACGATGGGCCAGGTCAGGTGCAGCTCGGACAGGTTGAACGGGAGCTTGCGCGCCGTTTCGCCGGCCTGTACCCCCTCGCCGGCTTCCCCACCTTGCGCGGAGTCGCCTTCGGCAGCGCCCTGAACTGCGACGTCGGCGCCTTCGCCTTCCCCGGTGCGCTTGAGCATGCGCTGCCGCCGCTCAAGCCTGCGCTTGGCGACCTCGCCGGCGATGGCGGCACGGGCGGCATCCTTCGCTTGCTCGGCATCGGCCTCGGAGACGGTCCCCTCCACCTGCTTCGCCTGGTCGGAAGCGGTTTTCTCGGCCTTCGCGACCGAGAAGCGCTTCAGACGGCGCTTCAGCGCGGCACCCTTGCCTTCCGCCGCGGAGGCCTGCTCGGCAGGCGCAGCGGATTCCCCGGGCGCAGACGCCGGGGCATTCCCGTCCCCGCCCGGCTGCACCGAGGGGACGTTCAACGGCTTGCGCGCCTTCGTCGGCTTGCCGGTCCCGCGTTTCGCCACGGAAGGCCTGGACGGTTGCGAGACCGAAGGCCTGGCAGGCTGCGAGGCGGCTTGCGAGGAGGAAGGTCCCGCAGGTTGCGCGACCGGCCGTCGAGCAGGCTGTGCGGGTTGCGCGGCAGAAGCCCCCGCAGGCTGCGAGACGCGCTGCGCAGGCCGCGCGGATTGCGCAGCACCCGCTTCCCCAGCCTGAGCTGGGGCCGCCTGGTTCGCCGCCTGGTTCTGCTTCAGACGCGTCGAGCTTTGCGGCATGGCGATGCGCCGTTTGGGCTTGCCCGGTGCCGCCACCTGGGCGCCGGCCTGATTCGCCGCGTTCGCGGCAGCATCGTTCGACCCCGCCGCAGCCGCCTCGGGGCGCACTTCGGGACGGGCGACCGCCTTGCCCTTAACGGAAGGGCGCGCCGGTTTGCCCGGCGCGCCCTGTTCGTTATTCTGCTTCGGTGGCTTTCGTTTCGTTACCACGTGCAAAATACCTTATCTACGTGCAGTTTTTCCTTCAGAAGGCCATGCGCCGGCTTTACGCCTGGTCGCCGATGACCTCGACGCCGCCCATGTAGGGGACCAGCACCTCGGGGACCTTGATGGTGCCGTCGGCCTGCTGGTAGTTCTCCATGATGGCGGCCATGGTGCGGCCCACCGCCAGGCCGGAGCCGTTCAGCGTGTGGACGTACCGCGAACCCTTGAAGTTCTCGGGATCGCGGTACTTGATGTTCGCGCGGCGCGCCTGGAAGTCGACGCAGTTCGAGCAAGAGCTAATCTCCTTGTAGCTGTTGTAGCTGGGCAGCCAGACCTCCAGGTCGTAGGTTTTGGCGGCGGAGAATCCGATGTCGCCGGTGCACAGGCTGATCACGCGGTACGGAAGGCCCAGCTGCTGCAGGATGTTCTCGGCGTCGTTGACCATGGCCTCCAGCTCGTCGTAGCTTTCCTCGGGCTTGGCGTACTTGACCATCTCCACCTTGTCGAACTGGTGCACGCGGATGAGGCCGCGCGTGTCGCGACCGGCGCTGCCGGCCTCCTCGCGGAAGCACGGGGTGTAAGCGCAGTAATGAAGCGGCAGGTCGGAGGCCTCAAGCACCTCGCCGGAGTGGATGTTGGTCAGCTGCACCTCGGCCGTGGGGATCAGGTAGAGGCCCTCACGGGTTTTGAACAGGTCGTCCTCGAACTTGGGCAGCTGGCCGGTGCCGGTCAGCGTGTTGGCGTTGGCCATGGCCGGGCACCACCACTCGGTGTAGCCGCGGCTGGTGTGCGTGTCGGCCATGAAGTTGATGATGGCGCGCTCCAGGCGTGCGGCCTGACCGCGCAGCAGGACGAAGCGGCTGGCAGCCAGCTTGACGGCGCGCTCGGGCTCGAGCATGTGCAGGTCGGCGCCCAGGTCCCAGTGCGGCTTCATCTGGATGCCCTCGGCCTCGAAGTCGCGCGGGGTGCCCCAGCGGCGCACCTCGGGGTTGTCGTTCTCGTCATCGCCCACGGGAGTGGTGTCGGCCGGCATGTTCGGCGTGCGCAGCAGGATGTCGTGAAGCTCGGCGTCGACGGTCTCGCGCTTGGCGGAGACGGCGGCCAGCTGGTCGTTGATCTCGCGCACGCGCTCCTTGGCGGCCTCGGCCTTGTCCTTCTCGCCGGCGGCCATCATCTGGCCGATGCTCTTGGACGTGGCGTTGCGCTCGGCCTGCAGGGCCTCCTCCTCGGTGATGGCGGCACGACGGGCTTCGTCAAGTTCGGAGAAGCGCGACGCGTCCCATGAAGCATGACGGTTCTTCATCGCCTGGGCGACGGCTTCCTGGTTTTCGCGAACGAACTTAAGATCTAGCATTGCGCGCTCCCCTTCTATGAATCGGTTGTAGTAGAGCAGTTTCCCAGTATAGCGCAGCGAACGCGCGTGCGGCGTGGGCGATAAAGGGCCTTCACGGGAGCGGCATGCGAAGGCGCAGGGATTGCAGCTATGTGATAACGGCGCAATAACCAGCGCATGCAGCGGCGCGCGAAGGGCGCCGGCGATAATGGAAGCATGAAAACGATCACGAACATAGCCGACCGGCTGTTCCGCAAGGTAGAGCCGGTCGATCCCGCTTTTGGGAGCGAAGCTGCCGGGGCGGCTGAGGAAGCCGTTTCGGGGAAGGCGTCGGGGCAAACCCGGCCGCAAACCCGAGGCGTTTTCTCTGCCGAAACCCGTGCGCCGGCGTTTTGCGCCATCGACTGCCCGGGCCGCTGCCCGCTTGAGCTGCGCCTGCGCGACGGCGAGCTGACGCGCGTGTCGGCGAACAAGGCCGCTCCCGCCTGCCACCGCGGGCTGTCCATGCGCGCGTGGGCGAACAGCCCCGATCGTCTTATGTGGCCCATGCGCCGCGTCGGGCCGCGCGGCTCCGCGCAGTTCGAGCGCGTGACCTGGGACGAAGCGCTTGACGAGATAGCAAGCCAGCTGGTCCGCATCCGCCGCGAGCACGGCAACGAGTCCATCTACCTGGCTTACACCACCGGGCAATCATGCACCACCGCCGACCCGTTCGAGCGGCTCATGAACTGCTTCGGCGGCTTCCTGGACCACTACAACAACTACTCGAATCCGCAGATCAACGCCATGGTCCGCAACATGTACGGGGCCAGCGCGCTCTATCCCGGCGGCAGCGAGCTCGATGCCGCCGCCGATGCGCGGCTCGTGCTGGTGTTCGGCGCTTCGCCGGCGGAAACGGGGACAGGCCGCGCCACGTGGCACGGCGCCTGGGACCGCGTAGTCGAGCAAGTGGGCGAACGCGGCGGGCGCATCGTGATGGTCGACCCGCGCCGCAACGGTTCCATCCCCAAGCGCAAAGCATCCGCAAGCGACAGCGAGCGCCAGGGGCAGGCGGCGGCGGTTTGCGGCGCCTCGCTACCGGGCGGCCGCAAGCGCGAGGGACGGTCGGCGGCGCCCGCTTGCGTCGGCACGCTGTCAGGCAACGCCGCGCCAAGCAGGGAAACTGTTTCCTGGTTGCCCATCAACCCCGGGACTGACGGTGCACTGGCGGCGTCGCTCCTGCACGAGCTGGCGTTCACGCACAACGCGCTGGACTGGGATTTCCTACGCGAGCACTGCGTCGGGTTCACCGACGAGACGTTGCCCGAACGCTGGCGCGGCCTGGGGCTTTCCGTAATGGATTACCTGCGCGGCACCGGCTACGACCACGTGGCGAAAACGCCCGCGTGGGCCGCGGCGATCACCGGCATCCCCGCAGACGACATCCGCGAACTGGCCGCGCAGCTTGCCACCGCACGGCCCGCGTTCATCATGCAAGGCTGGGGTCCGCAGCGTCGCAGCAACGGTGAGATGACCAGCGGCATGATCATGATGCTGGCTGCAGCACTCGGGCAGGTGGGCCTGCCCGGCACGAACAACGGCATGAACGTCGCCTGGGGCGGCGGCTTCCTCACGCGCGTTTCCGCAGGCGAGAACCCTGTTCCCTTCCGCATCCCGGCGTATCGGTTCCTCGATGCCATCGAGAGCGGCGAGGCGCTTGGCACACGCGAAGGCGTTCGCGGGCTGCCGGAGGAAGGTTCCGGCGATGCCGAAAAATCGAACTTCACGCAGGAATCCCCGACAGAAAACGATGCAGCAAGGGAATCCGCCCTTGCTGCGAAAGCAAACTCGGAACGTGCCTCCCATAACGAACGTGCAACAGATTCCGTACAACATCAAGACCGCACTGCGCACCTCCCCAGCAACATCAAGGCGATCATCTGTCATGGCGGCAATTGCCTGACCAACCAGCATGGCGACGTCAACCGCGCGCACCGCGTGCTGGGCGACCCGTCGAAGTGCGAGTTCATCTTGAACGTGGACGTGGAGTTCACCGATTCCGCGCGCTACGCCGACATCGTGCTGCCCGACCTGTTCCGCATGGAACAGGAAAGCGCGATGGACGCCGACGCCTGGGGACGGCGCATCGCTACGAGCACCGGGGTGTTGGGCGCCCGCTTCGAGCGTCGCGGAGCCTGGGAAGTGTGCGTTGAACTGGCGAAACGTTGGGGAATCGCAGATGCGTTCACCGAAGGACGCACGGAAGGCGAATGGATTCGCCACCTGTACGAAGGAGACCGCGAGCGCAGCACTGGGCTGCCGGCGTTCGACCGGCTGCTCGAGGATGGGCTCGCCTGGCGAGCCGACCGCGCCGAGCCGTTCGTGGCGCTTGCCGATTGGCGAAGCGACCCCGATGCGCATCCACTCGACACGCCATCGGGCAAGATCGAGCTGTTCAGCGAACAGCTCGCCGCCGCGGCCGAGGCGCTGCGCGGCGCACCCGACGAGGGCGCCATCACGCCCATCCCCACCTACGTTCCCGAATGGGGCCCGGCAGAGTTCGCCGTCGAGCAGGCCGAACCCGCCTGCGACCAGCCGCTTCGCGTGTTCGGCTTCCATAGCGTCGCACGCATCCATTCGTCATGGGGCAACGTGCCCGCGGTTTCGCGACGTGTGCCGCAGATCATCTCGATCAACCCCGCGGACGCCGACACGCGAGGCATCGCGACCGGCGACCTGGTGGAGGCATCGAACCGCTTCGGCACGCTGCGCCTTCCCGCGCACGTCACCGACGACGTGATCGCCGGCACCATCATCATGCCGCAAGGCGCCTGGTGGCAAGCGGAAGGCGCCGGCGCCGATCCCGTCGACGTCGGCGGCTGCATCAACACGCTCACCACCAGCCGCCCCTCGCCGCTAGCGTTCGGCAACCCGCAGCACACCTGCTGGTGCCGCCTCCGCAAACCCTGACACCGGGGACTGTTGCGGTTTGTTGCTAATCGTTGGTTGTTCTTCGTTCTTGGCGCGACCGGAGCGGAAACGGTGTAGTATACTTTGGCTTTGTAATACGCGCCTTCGAGCGCTTGCGAACGAACCGTTAGGAACAGCATGGATTGGATCGGCCTGTACCACTTTCTTTTCGAGACATATGCCGGCATGGGCATTATGATCGGTGCGGGTCTTGTCATCAGCCTTATCGCATGCATCATCATGGAGCGTCGCACCCGCAAAACGTTCGTCGACCGCCCGAAGGGCAAGGACGACTGGTCCTTCTTCGACGATGACGACGAGGGAGATTCCGAATAACCACGCGGCGGCCACTCACTCACACCTGCCGCCGAACCGCCCCGCAACGCCAATACGCGGGGCGGTTTCTTTTTGCCCTAACGCAAAAGAGCCCGCAAGCACAACGCTTGCGGGCTCTTCGTCTCCCAGTTCGAAGCTACAGTGCGAAGCCGATGGCGTCCAGCACGTACTTCGGCACCATGAAACGCACCGTCTTCTGCGGGTCCACCATCTGGCACACCTGCACGTCGGCGACCAGCGACAGCAGCATGACCAGATTGGCCTCGGACTCGTTCGTGCGAGAAGCCAGCAGGTCGACCATCTGCTGAACGGCCAGCTCAGCGGCCGCATCCAGCGATTCCGCGGACACGATGATGCCGAAATGCGTGTCGTTCTCGATCAGCGGGTTCACCAGCTTCAGCTCGGGCATGGCCGTCAGCGTGACGGTGGCGTAGCCCGCAACCTCGGCACCGGAGACGCTGACCTCGCCGTCGCCCATGGCCGCATGCATGTCGCCGCAGCCGAACAGCGCGCCGTCGACCGCCACGGGGAAGTACAGCGTGGCGCCGGTGGTGATGGCGGTGTTGTCCATATTGCCGCCGTGGCTGCCCGGCGTGCCGCAGTTCACCGGCTCGCCCTCGGGAGCCACGCCGATAACGCCGATCATGGGGCGCAGCGGGATGTTCAGGCGCTCATCCCAGGCCAGCGTGTTGCCCTGGATCTTGCAGTAATGCGTTGCCCACTCGGTGAAGCGGTTGCCGCACACGCCCTCGTCCTGGCCGGTGGCGGAGCAGGTCTGCTCGTCGAACTCGATGTTCTCGATGCGCACCTTCAGCGCGCCGCCCGCCTTCGCGCCCTCGACGAACACCGGGCCGGTTGCCGGGTTGATGGCATCCCAATCCAGGTCATCCATGGTGTCCTGAGGGCCGGTCAGCTGGTTGCTGAAGCAGTCCTTCGTGCGGATGCGCACCGTCTCGCCAGACTTCACGGTCAGCACCGGCTCAAGATCGCGGTCGAAAGAGAACAACGTCTTGTCGTCGTTAAGCTCGATCATGGGTTTCCTTCCTATCCATGTAAGGCCGCGGCACCACGCCGACGACCGGTCTTGCGTTATCGCGCAACGCCGTTTCGCCTAAACGTCGGGGGCGGAAACTATTCGTCGCTCTCGTCATAATACTCGGGGTCGGGCAGAAGATAGGCGGCGAACAGCATAATGCCTGTGGAAACGACCAACGAGGCCACATCGGCGGGGTCGGTGAAGGCGGATGCGGAAGGAGACCCGCAAACCGCCGCCAAAACGAACCCGGCCACCAGCACCGCCGCGCCCGCCAGCACGCCGAAGGACGCGAACAACCGCGTGGGACGCCAACGCAGCAAGGCGCACGCGCCCGCCGCAAGCACCCAGCTCGCCGCCATGATCCACGTGCCCGGTTCCAGCAGCATGGCCGCCATCCGGTCGATTACCGCATCGCTTGCGAACGCCGCCGTCGAGAAATGCCAGGTAGCAAGCACGTTCCACTCCATGAACGAGGCGCTTCCCAAGCCTGCCAGCATGAACCCGCACAGCACCTGAAACGCCGCGGTCGCCATCGCCGCAACCGGGCGCAGCGCAAAACCCGCTGCCAGCGGGCCGAGCGGCCCCAGCCCGATCGCGCCGGCAAGCGGCGTCGCCAACGCGGCGTTCGCAGTCGCATCGCCCGCGCGGCCCAGGTACCACCACCATACGCCGGCGCCCGCCAACAGCACGCAACCCGCAGCGGGCACGCCGCACATCACCAGCATCGCCGACAGGGAAACGAATCCCAAAAGCGCGCCCAAGTGAGGGCGAAGCGCGCCGGCAAGCGTGATGAGCAGCAGCAACCCCCAGAACAGCGGGCTGGCGAACCCTTCGGTCTGCGAGATGTTCTGCAACGCCACAAACGCCAGCAGCGCCGATCCCGCCGCTCCGCACGCGTGCGAGCCGAAGAACAGCAGCTCAGGCGTGATGCGATCGCGCAACGGGATGCCGGGCTCGCGAGGCTGCGGCTCAGGCTCCTCTTCCTCCTCCGGACCGGCCACGATGTCGGCCAGCTCCGCACGACCCTTCGCCGGGTCGCCCAAAAACGGCGAGAGTTCCTCCGCAAAATCCGCCACCGACTCGTAGCGTTCCTCGCGCTCGGGGTCCAGCGCGTAGAAGATGGGGTCGTCCGCGGCGGGGTCGAGGTTGTCCCAGCACAGCGACGGCAGCACCAATTCACCATCCTCGATGACCTCCTGCGCCTGGAACAGGTTCGGGGCCAAGAAGGGGTTCTCGCCCGCAAGCATCTCGTACGTCACCGACGCCAGCGCCCATTCGTCGCACCGCGCGTCAAGGTTCTCCTGACGCATCTGCTCAAGCGGCATATAGCCGATGGTGCCGCCGCCGGCCACGCCGAACCCCTGCGCGTCGGCCAAGGTCGCCAAGCCGAAATCGGTCACCTTGACCTGGCCTGATGCGTTGATGAGGATGTTATCGGGCTTGATATCCAGATGCAGCACGCCGTTCTCGTGCGCCACCTCAAGCGCGTGCGCCACCGCGTCGAACACGGCGGCTACCACGTCAAGCGTCAGCCGATCGTCGTGATCGCGCAGCATCTCGGTGAGCGTCATGCCCTCGACGTATTCCATGATCAGGTACGCCGTGGAATCCTGGATCTCGAAGTCGTACACCGCGACGATGCTGGAATCCGACAGCATGGCCGCCGTGCGGGCCTCGTCCAATCCGGGGATGCGCGAGAGCGTGCGCACCAGCGGGCGGCTCGCGGGGTCGACCGTGCCCGTCAGGCTGACCGATTGACCGGGCAAAAGCCGGTTGGGGAACGAATCGGCGCGCGACGGGTCCGCAAAGCCAGACCCGGCTTCGCGGGCGGAAACGCTCGCCGGATCCGCCGGCGCATCGAAGCCGTCAGGGACCCCAACGTCCTCGGAGCCCGCAAAACCCGCTTCCTCGGGCAAATCCTCCCACGGGGGAACGTCCGCCGGGTCGACGGCGATCGCCGAAGAAGCCGCGGTGCCCGCCGCATGCGCGCTCGTTGCGCCGAAGCCTTGCGAGCCGGCCGAGCTTTCGCCATGTTCATCAGGGGAAACGTCAAGCGCATCGGCCCCGGGGAGGGCAGCGCGCAACAACTCTGCCTCGGACAGGGGGATGCACTTGATGGCCACCTTGCGCTGGATGCGCGTATCCCATGCCACCTGCACCGTGCCGAAGCCGCCGGCCCCCGCCTTGGCAAGGGGCTTGTATCGATTGAGTATCAGCTGCGTTTTAGTCATGCGCACATTATATTGCAGGGCGCAGCAGGGGCGGCCGCACACCGACGAATAGGGGCTCCCCACAGCGAAACCCTCGCCCGCACGCTCGAACCCAGCGGCAAACACCCGCGACTCCGCACTGGCGGCGGCTTCTCTTCCCCGCCCTTTCCCCGCCCGCACCGCCAACGCCTTCCCTTTCCGCGCGAAAATTTTCCGCAGATATCCTACTCGGCACCTCGGATTTACGCGGGCATGCCTATCATTGAACGGTCATCAAAGGAGCGACGACGCTCGGCGAAGCCGCGGCGCACCTAGGTAGACGGCGCCCCCGGCCCGCAAAAACGCAACGCGTGCGCATGCCCGTCCAAGGAGCACGGCCCACCAGCACGCAGCCAAGCCCCGTAGCCGCAAACGAAAACGCAAGAAGGCACGCATGACCGAGTACAACGAACTGACGCCTGAGCTGGTACTGGAGCTCAAAGCCATCGTCGGCAAGGACAACTGTTATTTCGCCGACGACATCAACGAGGATTTCGCGCACGACGAGATGCCCATCTACGGCTCGCACATGCCCGACGCCGTGGTGATGCCCGCGGACACCGAGGAAGTGTCCGCCATCATGAAGCTGTGCAACGAGAACCGCATCCCCGTCACGGTGCGCGGCGCCGGCACCGGCCTGGTGGGCGGCAGCACGCCGATGCTCGGCGGCGTGGTCCTATGCACCATGCGCATGGACAAGATCATCGCCTACGACATGAGCAACCTGAACGTGCGCGTCCAACCCGGCGTGCGCCTGTGTGACCTGGCCGCCGACGCCATCGGGCACGGCTTCATGTATCCGCCCGACCCCGGCGAGAAGACCGGCTCGATCGGCGGCAACGTCAGCACCAACGCCGGCGGCATGCGCGCCGTGAAGTACGGCACCACGCGCGACTACGTGCTGGCCATGACCGTGGTCCTGCCGAGCGGCGAAGTGATGCACCTGGGTCGCCCCGTGACGAAGGCGAGCAGCGGTTACAGCCTGTTGCACCTGATCATCGGCTCGGAAGGCACGCTCGGCGTCATCACCGAGCTCACCATGAAGCTGCTCCCCAACCCGCAGGAGGACATGAGCTTCATCCTTCCGTTCGAGAACATCGAGGGCGCTATCAGCACGGTGCCGAAGATCAAGCTCGCCGGTTTGAACCCGCAATCCATCGAGTTCATGGAACGCGACATCGTGGATTCCGCCGCGAACTTCAGCGGGACGAAGATCATCCCCACCAAGGTCAACGACCGCGAAGTGGGCGCGTACATCCTGGTCACGCTCGACGGCAACGACGAGGACGAGATCTTCCAGCGTGCCGAGGTGCTGGCGGGCATCGCCGACGAGTCGGGCGCCTTCGACACGCTGGTGCTCAGCCAACCTTCCGACAAACGCGACGTTTGGGCTGTTCGCAGCGCGTTTTTGACCGCAATCGAGGCCGACACGCGCTTCCTGGACGAAATGGACGTGGTGGTGCCCGTCGACAAGATCCCGTCGTTCCTCAGCTTCGTGTTGGGCGTCGGCGAAGGGCACGGCATGCGCATCCGCTCGTTCGGTCACGCCGGCGACGGCAACCTGCACATCTACTGCTGCGGGAACGAGGACATGGACAAGGAAGCGTTCCTGGAGCAATCGGCGAAGGTGATGGAGGCCGCGTACGCCAAGTGCGCCGAGCTGGGCGGCCAGGTGTCCGGCGAGCACGGCATCGGCCACGCCAAGCGCACCTACCTGCGCGAGAACCTGGGCGATACCGCCATCGAGCTGATGGCCGGCATCAAGCGCGTGTTCGATCCCAACAACATCTTGAACCCGGGCAAGGTCTGCCAATAACACCAGGTTATGCTGCGATTCGGCTAGCATCGATTTCCCAGCGGCCCGCCTGCGCCACCTGTCGCAGGCGGGCCGTTCCGTATCCGGGGAGCACAAGCCCCACGCGACCATCAAACGCGTCCGCTACAATCGATGCGCAACGCAAACAGAAAGGCCGCCGTTGAAAGACACCCGCACGCTTTCTCTTCCCCAGCGCATCGCCGCGGCATTAGCCGCCCTGGCGCTGGCGTTCTCGTTCGCGCTTCCCGCAACGGGCTGCTCCATCAGCATCGGCGATAACGCCGCTGGATCCGGCAGCTCCATCAGCAGCACCGACAGCGGCTCGCGCGCCACCGGCTCCGATGACGCGCGGTCCGCCCAGGCGACCATCGCCGACATCCCCGCCTACACCGGCGCACTATGCATCGACATCAACCACGGCGAACCCGGATTCACGGCGCAGGACGAGGCGCGCGGGACGTTCATGCAGTTCAGCGACCTGGATTTCGAAGGCCGCTGCGGCACCGCCTTCGCCCGCATCGGGCCCGACACCATATCCAACGAGAAGCGCGGCGGCATCTCGCAGGTGCACCCGAGCGGCTGGGTGCAGCGCAAATACAGCTTCGTCGACGACGGCATGCTGTACAACCGCAGCCACCTGATCGCGCACCAGCTGTGCGGAGAAAACGCCAACGAGAAGAACCTCATCACGGGCACGCGCACGTTCAACGCAGTGGGCATGCTGTATCACGAGGAGCTGGTGGGCGACTACGTGCGCAGCACGGGCAACCACGTGCTCTACCGCGTCACCCCGCTGTTCGCCGCAAACGACCTGGTGGCGCGCGGAGTTCAGATGGAAGCGAAGTCCATCGAGGACAACGGCGAAGCCGTCCAGTTCAACGTGTTCGTGTACAACGTGGAGCCGGGCGTGGCCATCGACTACGTGACCGGCGAAAGCTGGGAGTCGTCCGAAACCCCGCAGGTCACCAGCAAAGGCAGCGCCACCATCACCACCGCAGCAGCAGCGCGGGCGGACAAGGCAGCAGCAGGAAGCGCCGGCGGAAGCAATGCCGACGGCAACAGCAGCGCCAACGGCAGTGGCGGCGACGGGACCGGCAGCGGGAGCAACGCCAGCAATGCCAACGCAGCCGGCAGCAACAGCGCCGGCAACCAAGGCACATCCGAGCAGCAGGACTACATCCTAAACGTGAAGAACAAGAAGTTCCACAAGCCCGACTGTTCAGCCGCAAGCGACATTTCAAGCGCGAACAAGCAGGACTTCACCGGCACCCGAGACCAACTCATAGCCCGAGGCTACTCCCCCTGCGGCATCTGCAAACCGTAAGTTGACATGGGGAAAGCCTCTTATAGGCGCAGCAAACGTCCTCATCACCGATCGTCTACGATAGGTCGAACTCGCTAAGGACACTAAAGAAAAGTGAAACGCCACGGAATTCGTCGAGAGAAACGCCGCGGCGCCATGCCAGGATCAAACGCAACACTTAAAGCGCCTGTATTTCGCGATAAGAAAGTTCTCATTCGGCCGCGACGCCTTGTCTTTGGGCAAAAACAGCGGAGCGCCATCAAGGTCTGCATATGGTCCGTCCGAAATCCGCGAACTTGCTTCCAGACGCATCGAAGCAGGGTTAATACCCAGCAAATAGCTATCAAATAGCAAGTGAATATCGGAACGCAGCAAAATACCGTTCTCTACAACATTGCTCTGAGTTCCACGGTAATCAAGGATGTGCGCTGCTTGCAACACCTCGTTCGTATCGAACCCCGTAACCGCGCAATGTCCTTCATAAGCCTTAAACAGGTCTTTTCTAAACGTTTGCTGCCCTTGACGTACCATGCGACGAGCAACGGAAAAACGACGGCGGTCCTCTTCCAGGCTTTCCAGATCGCCTACCTCATTCGCTCGAAGCCGCTCATCAACCGCTGCCGGCTCCCTCATTTCGGCTTGTGGAGCCGCACTGGCGAATAAATGCTCAGTCTCAGGCATGACAGGCCCATGCAAGGTAAACAACTCGTTCTCAGGATTGAATTCCTCAACGAATGCAAGAAAGCGCAGATACGAACTCGACGACGAGTTCTGCTGAAGAAACACGCCAACAGGAACGCCGTCCATCAAGCAATTCACCAGCTTTTGGTTCCATTGCATGTCGGTTGTTCCGCCGGAATTATTTTGATGGGCTGAATAGTACAAGACCCATGTCCCATCGCCCAAATCGATTCGGGTACCGTCGTTGCTCTCGCTATATAAGCTGTTATAAGCAACCGTCACCGTTGCCGCATACCTATGACGGCTCGGCACATGGATCCCACGCTGTGCCACGTGCGGGAACTCAACTCCTGGCAACTTCTTACCGTGGTATCGAGAACCTATTTTGCCCGTTTCATTCATGAACCATGCATACAGGTTTCGATGACTCTGGGGGTCATCTTCGAGAGGGATCAAACGTAACGCACGCTCGATCGACAAATTCGTATACGGAAGAAAGTCATCAACGCACATCGAGCCATCGATGCGCGTCAGGGGAAACGGCACCTCCGCCGTTTCCACCATAGTCGATATGTTTGCATCTCTCGAAGTCATACTGCAATTGTGCCAGCGCCCGCCCTATTCGACAACAGCCAATCCGGCGGAAGATGCCGACGATAAGGCCCATTACGCGATAGCAAGCCCCAACTCACAACCCGCAAACGTCGCACCCCTTAAAACAACGTCCCCTGCCCAAGCGTTGCCGGGGCTGGCGATTGCTCCGGGGCGGCCGTTAGCGCGAGCCTTTCGCGATTTGCTAGCTTTTGCCAGTTGGCGACCAGGCTGGGCCACGGCGCACGCAGCCACCAACGCGCCTCGGCAAGCGTGAGCGCCAGGGGCATACGGTTATGCACGGGCGCAACGCTGGCGTTCGGACGTGTGGTCACTACCGAGAAGCAACCTTGACCGCATACCGTCGCCAGCAGCAGCGGCGTGTCTTCACCGCTTTCGAAGCGATACTGCTGCTTGATCTGCCTCCCTGTTTTCAGGCTGCGCACCGTTTGAGTTGCATGCGCTTCGAAGAATCCGCCCGTCACCACGATGCCGCGTCCCTGCGCGATCGGCTGCTCCCACATGCCCGGGTTCGGCCCCATGGCCGTTTCCAAGCGCGTATTGTACACGGGACGTCGTTGCCATTCGACAGGGAATCCCCAGGTCAAACGTTCGACAGCCAGCTTACTTTCCGACCCGCGGACGATCACGTCAACGCCTGAACCAGGGAACGCACCTTCACCCGGCTCAACCTGCGCCGCCGCGCCTTCGCCAGCCATCGGACGCGCAGGCCAATCGGGCTGTGCGTTCGCAGGCGAATCCACCTGCAGCTCGCGCACGACTTCCGCAACCTCATCCCACGTGACGACGGTAAACCTTCTGCACACGATGAACCCCTACTCGAAAGGATTACGCCAGACCACCGGCTCTACTCCGAACTCTTCCTTGAACTGCTGCGTGAGCCCAAACGTCACGGGCTTACGCTGGTTGACCTTCACCGCGATACCCTTGTCCTCGAGCGCACGCAAATGCTTTCGAGCCGCCTGCGTCCCCACCTTTAAATAGTCGGCAACCTCTTCAACGCTCGCATCGCCGAACATCCCGAACGTCTCATACTGCATGAGCATGAACACGATTCCCCGTTCCTGCTTCTTCTTGAGGTCTGCACGCTCGATGACATCATCCATCAATTCGCGAAGCTCGCCCTGCCGTCTTCGTGCGCAATCCAAACGATCGATAACATCCAGCTGGGCCTTCCGCACAAGGTTCATCATCTCCATCACGAAAAACGTCAGCTCACCTTTGTTCATCGGGTTCTCAACACTGCGGAAAGCTTTGTAATACTGATCGCGATGTTCCAAAATCACCCGGGAAAGGGACAGAACCGTCGGCTTCGACAGCGACCTGTCCAGCATCAGCGAGCACAGATATCTTCCCGTTCGACCGTTGCCGTCATAGAACGGGTGAGCATATTCGAACAGATAATGCGAGGCCAACGCCGCATACAGTGACGGAAGCCCCTCGTCTTCGATCAGCGCAAGCATCGACTTTACGGCCTCAACGATCTTCTCCTCGGGTTCCAAACCCCGATGGATCACATTCACCCCTCCCGCGATAACATCGACGCCGTCCTTGCGGAAAAGCCGGCCATCAGGAATATGCGCGTCGTCAAGTTCCCCGTCCATCACTCTGTCGTAGATTGCACGAACTCCTTCCGGCGTTGTCGGCTCCTCCGCCTTGCCGGAAGCGATATCCATATACAGAAGGGCGAGATCCTTGAAACGACGCCGAGAAGCATCGTTCGACACCGACTCCAACGCGTCCTTGATCTGACGACGCGTGCTATGAATGCCCTCGATAGCGTTCGTGAATACGACCTCGTCGAACACCAGCCCTCGCAAAACGGCATTCGAGGCAAGCGAATTCATCCCGTTCAGCAGTGCCGTAACCTTACGCTCCGTGCGCAGCACCTGCTCGGTAAGGGCCGACAGCTCTTTCGGAACGGCGAGGAACAGCTCACCCGCCTTAGTTTCATAGCCAAGGCGGAATGTCCCGACCGAATCGCGACGGCGCGCTTCCTCTGCGGCAAGGTTAGCCTCGCGGTTGCTCGAGGAGTCCATATAGAAGACCTTCGCAAGCTCCTTGTAGTCCATGCGCGCCCCTTCGGTTCAGGTTATACGTTTTGGCGATTCGTATAACATTCCAGCTTCTTTCGCTTCGAACTTTATACGTTTTCGCGATTCGTATAAATAAGGGTGCTGGAATCTCATTTACTTTATACGATTTCCGGGATTCGTATAATTTAGCGCGCGTTTTCGGGTGCTTCTTTATACGATTTCGCATTCCGTATAAAGAACGGGAGCCCCGTGGGGCTCCCGTGTAGCGTACTCTATTGAAAGGGGCTGGCGAAGCCGAAGCTTCGCGTTGGGGAACTGCTTCCCCAATCAGCGCGGCAGTTGCTTGCGCGGCTGTTACTTCTCTTCCTTATCCTTCTTGTCAGCCTCGGTGATGCTGCAGTTGGTGATGAGGATGAGCGAAGCAACGGACGCAGCGGCCTGCAGGGCCGTGACGGTGACCTTGGCCGGATCGGCAACGCCCATGGCGATCATGTCGCCGTACTTGCCGGTCTCGCAATCCAGGCCGAAGCCGGGCTGCGCCTCGAGCGCCTTGGCAACCTCCACGTCGCCGTTGTAGCCAGCGTTGCTGCACAGCGCGCGCATGGGCTCCTCGAGCGCCTTGCGCAGGATGTCAACGCCGAAGCGCTCCTCCTCGTTGGCGACTTCAACCTGGTCAAGCGCCTTGGACGCCTGGATCAGGGCAACGCCGCCGCCGGCCAGCAGGCCCTGGCTTGCAGCCGAGCGCGTTGCGCGCAGGGCGTCCTGGATGCGGCTGCGGATCTCGTTCATCTCGGTCTCAGTGGCCGCGCCGACGCTCATGACGGCGATGCCGCCGGACAGCTTCGCCAAGCGCTCGCGCATGACGTCCAGCTCGTAGTCGGAATGCGGGTTCTTCAGCTCGTTGCGGATGGCCTCGCAGCGCTTCTCGATGGCCTCCTGCTTGCCCTTGCCGCCGATGATGAGCGTGCGGCTCTTCGTGATCTGCACGCTTGCAGCGCGGCCGAGCATGCTCTTCTTGGCATCGGCCAGCGACAGGCCGCGTTCGGGGGAGATGACCTCGCCACCGGTGAGGATGGCCATGTCCTCCAGCTCTGCCTTGCGGCGCTCCTCGGCGCCGGGGCACATGACGGCTGCGCTGATGAGCGTGCCCTTCTGGCGGTTCATGAGCAGGGAGTTCAGGGACTCGCCGCGCACGTCGTCTGCCACGATGAGCAGCGGGTGGCCGGACTGCATGACCTCCTCCAGCACGGGCACGACGTCCTTGAAGTTGTCAGCCAAGCGCTGGTCGGTGATCAGGATGTAAGGCTGCTCCAGCTCGCCGGTCATGGAACCCATGTCGTCGGCCATGTACGGGGAGATGAAGCCGCGGTCGAACAGCATGCCCTTCTTGACTTCCAGGTCGATGCCGAACTTGGTGGACTTCTCAACGGAGATGACGCCGTCCTGGCCGATCTCGTCCAGGGCCTCGGCGATCTTCGCGCCGATCTCGGGGTCGCCCGAGGAGACGGTGGCGATCTCGGCCATCTGCTCGCGCGTGGTCACCTGCGTGGCGGCCTTCAGCAGCTCGTCGGATGCGACGTCGGCGGCCTTCTGGATGCCGCGGCGCAGCGCCAGCGGGTCGTTGCCGGCGGTAACGTAGCGCACGCCCTCGCGCACGATGGCGTCGGCAAGCAGCGTTGCCGTGGAGGTGCCGTCGCCGGCCTCGTTGTTCGCGGCGGTCGCTGCCTCGCGGACCACCTGCAGGCCCATCTTCTCCACATGGTCGTATGCTCCCACGTGCGCGGCAACGGTAGCGCCGTCGTTGGAGACGTTGGGATGACGCTCGCCCTTCTTGGTGATGCCGACATAACGGCCCTTCGGGCCGATGGTCACGCGCACCGCGTCGGCCAGCTTCGCCACACCGGTCGCAAGCTTCTCGCGCGTCTCGTTGTCGTATGCGATTTCCTTAGCCATGCTATGAGCCCCTTCCTTGAGCACGTGCATAACAATATTTGCTACCAAAGAAAGTTAGCACTCTTTGCCCACGAGTGCTAGATGCAGGCAGGTATTTATGGGAAACGGAAGCGTTTCGTTACCTATTTACGCTTCCAGCCACGCCGCCAGCGGCTCGGGGGCGTCGAACACGTCGCAGTTGCTGCGCCAGTCGGTGGAGTTGAGGCCCGTGGCAGTCGCGCGGTCCAGCATCTCGACCAGCGGGTCGAAATAGCCGCCCACGTTCAGGATGGCGCTCTTCGCGTCCAGTTCGCCGGCCTTCACCTGCGAGACGATGTCGAAGAACTCGTCGAACGTGCCCAGGCCGCCGGGCAAGGTGACGAACGCGTCGGCCAGCGAAGTCATGCGCGTCTTGCGGGTGGCCAGGTCGGATTCGCAGATCAGCTCGGTGCACGGGTACACGGGGCGCCCCTTCTTGTTCAGACCCTCGGTAACCACGCCGATGACGCTGCCGCCCGCATCGCCAACGCCGTGCGCGACCGCGCCCATCAGGCCCACGTCGTAGCCTCCGAACACCAGGCCGTGCCCGTGCTCGGCCAACGTGCGTCCCAGCTCGTAAGCGGCATCGATGTACAGCGCATCCAAATCTCGGCTCGACGAGCCGAACACGCAGATCCTCATGGCGAACCCCCTTGGTCTCGAAATCACAGCGCTGCCTAGGGTACACCATTACAGCAAGGACCCCGGCGCACGCCTGCGCGCCGGGGTCCCTAATCCTCAAACGTTATGCGGCCTGCTCCACGCTGTCCAGCAGCTCGTCCAGCACGGCGGCGTCCTCCTCGGCGTAGCCCATAACCAGCTGGGCCAGGCCCTGATAGAACATGGTGCGCGAGAAGCGGCGCATGTCCTCGGTCATCATGGGCAGCCAGTTCAGCAGGTGGTCCTGCGCGAACGTGCGCTGCGTGCGCAGGTGCTCGACGGCCGCGTCCTCGTCGCCGGCGCGCAGGGCGTCGGCAGTGCGCATGGCCATGCGCTGCATAAACTCCAGCTCAAGGGCGATATGATCCTCGCCCTCGGTCCAGCTGCCGCGCTTGAGGTTGTTCTCTCGCAGCGTCTGCAGCACCTCGGCGCGGGCCTCCTGCATCATCAGACGACGCTCGGAGGTGTACACGCTCTCGAACGGGTACGCCGCCGAAAAGCCGTTGACGCCGTGGCCGATGAACGTGCGCACATAGTCGACGGCCAATTCGTTGATGCTGTCGTCCCAGCTGGTGCGCAGGTAGTCGTACAACATATGGTAGCCTTCGTCCACCTTGGCGTTGCCCGTGGCGGCCGGGAAGCGCATACCCTGCAGCTCGGTGAGCACCGCCTTGTCGACCTCCTTCAAAAACAGGCGCGCCATCAGGCCGTACGTGCGTGCACGACCGTCCATCAACGCAACCAGGTCCGCTTCCTGCTCGGCGGCCTGCACCGCGATCATATCCTCAGCCATCGGTTACTCCCCCTTCTTGGAAAACGCGGCCTCCACCTCAGGCAGCATGCGGCGACCCAGATCGGTCAGCTGCCACGAGCGGTCCTTCCAGCACAGCGCGTCGGTCTTCTCCAGCATGTCGATGAAGTGCCCGCCGAAACGGCGCGGGCTCTGCACCACCTCGAACGCATCGACCAGCTGCTCGATGTCGTCCTTCGAGCGCGGGCGCTCGTTCACAAACCCCATTACGGCGCGGTATACCTCCAGGTACTTCACGTCGCGGTCGAACACCATGGTGCGGAAGGCGGAGCCGTCCGTCATCTGCCCGAACACCTCGCGACCCGCGTCGGTGGTGCGCCAGACGGGGTCGATGCGCTCCTTGATCTCCAGGTACTCCACGCCCTCGCCGGCGTCCTCGCGCTCCTCAGACGTCTCGGGCATCTCCAGCTCGAGCGCGCCGGCGCGTTCGAGCATGCGGCACAGCGTGGTGGTGCCGTACACCGAGCGGTTGTCGGTCTGCAGCGCGTCTACCTTCTCCGTCAGCTCGCTGTTCAGGCAGCCGCCGTCGCACCAGCCGAGAATGGACACCAGCACCGGGCGTCGGGCCGGGTTGTGATCGAATAGGGAAAGCATCGCCTCGACGGCGCCGCCCTGTCGCTCGGGGCTGTACACCGACTCGCGCCGCATGTCCTCGGGCATGTTGCGCATCGTGGGGTAGTCGATCGTGTCGAGCGGGTTGTCGTCGTCCATGTCCTCCTGGTCGATATCCAGGTCATCGACGGCCAGCGGGTCGAACTCCTCCTCTTCGTCCCACAAGCCGGCAATCTGGTCTTCAGCCATCGTGAATCCCCCTGTTCTTCGTGTCGAACCTTGCGCGCCGGGCGCCCAAGGCCGGCCGCCCTTCTTGGAAGCGGCGGCCGAATGCCTGCGAACACCCAGGTCGCAGGCGCGTTTCCTCTTCGCTGCCGCCCATTATAGGAAGCGCGGGAAACGGGCTATCATCCCGCAAACCCTAAAATGGCGAAGTTGTCGCCGCCTCCGAGCCGTCCGGGGCGCCTGCGGCATCATACGCGTGGGCTGATTCCACGTTTCCCCAGGTCACAGGCTTGTGAATCAGTTGCCTGAGCGACCATGCCCCCGTATACTGCGAACCACGTTGCCGAAAGCGGGGCTTCCATTCCTCGACTCTTACGAGAAGGGAGGCTCAAATGGCAAACGTATCTTGGGGCAAGAAGCTTCTTGCCATCGCGGTCGCGTGCTGCGCGTGCGCGATGATCGCCGTGCCGGCCTATGCGTTCTACTACGTCCACAGCGATGAGGGCGTCCAAGTGGAAAGCAAGGGCGTGTACGAGGTCACGTGCGTGCTGGACGAAACCGCCCAGGGCGGCGCTGTTCGTAGCGAGCTGGTCATCGTTCCCGAGGGAAGCACGGTCAAGGACCTGCTGAACGAGGACGTCATGTCCAGCGAGAACCAGAACGGCCTCGAGGCCATTCACAACTACGACGTCACCAGCCTGGCCGACTACCTGGCCGGCAAGCAGTACACGGCAACCGTGTACTCGGCCGAGAGCCAGAAGCCGGGCACGCAGACCACGCACGACGGTCAGGGCACCACGGGTGAGGACACCCAGCTCAACCGTTTCGACAACGTGGTCATCAAGGTGGCCTAGCGCCCGACGCGCATACGGGCCGGTCGGCCAGCCGGCCCGCGCGCCTTGCCACACGCTCCCTCAGCATCATCCTCCTGGGATGATTTTTCCATTTCCGCTGGTCAAAAGCCTGACTTTGACGGGGTGATGCCGAAATCACCCCGCATCGCGCGCATCATCCCCCAATCGCCCGGTATCATAAGCACCGAAGAGGATGCACAACACAATACCGGGAGGGGTTTGCGTATGGGGGTACGCGTTCCAAGGATCACGCTCAATGCCGACTTCAGCGACGAAAGCGCTTTCGGCGAGCTGAGCTTGCTGTCGGTCGGCTACGGCTTGCATCAGGCGTGGGTGTACGCCACCATGTTCGGCACCGCATCGGTGTTCGGGCCCATGCCCTGCTTCCAAGGGCTTTACGGCAGCAGCGTCACCTTGCCCTACCTCATCTCATCCATCGTCTACATATTCGCCATGCTGTTCATCGCAGCCACAGATCAACGTTTCCTGAGGCTGTACACGTCCCGCAAACTGCTCTGCGTCGGCGCTGCGCTTTCATGCGCGGGATCGCTGCTGCTTTTAGCGGTTCCCTTCTTCGGCATGCCCTTGGCGGAAACAACGTCCGGCATCATGACCGGCATCGGCTCGACCATCCTCATCGTGTACTGGGGCACGGCGTTCGCCCGCACCGACAGCGCCTCGATCGTGCTGAACACGGCCATCGCCATCTCCATCGCCATCGGCCTGTTCGCCACCGTGCTGCATTACGCGCCCTTCCCCGTGTCCGCACTCGCGATCGCCTGCGTTCCGCTGCTTGAACTGGTCATCTTGCTGAAGAAAACGCCCCGACCCTTTCACGAGCGCGACGAAGTGCCCATCTTCAAACCGTTGCCCATCAATCGCGGCAAGTTCGTCGTGCGCTTCGGCGCCCCCGTGCTGGTGCTCGGCATCGCCCTGGGCATGTTGCGCTCGAACTCGCTGCAGAACCTTGTGATGAAGACCAGCGTTGGCGCCCAGCCGATGCTGCTGCTGGCAGCCGGCTGCGCCACCGTGCTGGTGCTCGTGACCATCATGGCGCTCGGCGGCAGCGATCGGTGGAGCCGGTTCTTCCAGCCCCTCGTGCCATTCATCGCCGTGACCGTGTTCCTCATGCCCCTCGCAGGTCCCGAAAACGCCTCGTTGACCAGCGTGATCATGCTCGTGGGCTTCCTATGCTTCGAGTCGCTCATGTGGATTTTCTTCGCCGACCTGTCGCAGCGCTTCCGCCTATCGCCCATCTTCGTGTTCGCCCTGGGCCGCTCCATCATGGCGTTCGCCATCATGTTCGGCACGCTCGTGCCCGTCGCCCTCGCGAACTACGCGCACCTGCTGCCGTTCGGCGAGCAGACGCTCGTGATCTTGTTGCTGCTCGTCATCGTGTTCGCCTACGCGCTGCTGCCCCGCGAGCGCGAGATCGAGTCGATTATCATGCCATGCCCCCTGGTAAAAGCCGTTTCCGCCAGCTTCGAGCGCAAGAAGGAGTCCCAGCGCGCAGCCGGTTTGCGCAACTGCGGGGCCGCCACGAGGATGGACGCCTCCCTCGAGCAGGCCGTGGCCGAGAGCACCGCGCAGCGGAAACAGGCGACGGATGGTCTGACTGCGGAAGGCGAAGGGGCGACGCACGATCGCGCTGCCGAGGGCGAAACCGCCGCAGCGGCCGATGTTTCCTTGGCGGCCGGCGCCGCGACCGCCACCGCTTGCACGGCGGCCGAGTCCGACCCTTGCGAAAACCCTGCTGCCGCGGACCGCGATGCGCGCGCGGCCGGCGAGGACCCGACGGCCGCGGAGCCTGCCGGATACGCGAACGGTCCCAAAAACGCAGCGGTTGCACAGCCGCTCGACAACATGGACGGAAACGACGGTGCGGCTCAGGCTTCGACCGCATGCGAACGCGATGCGGCCCAACCCGCGCCCGCAACGAACGCCGAAGCGCGCTTCGCAAAGCCCAGCGAGACGGCGCGCGGCGGCCGTTTCCGCGGCAAATGCGAAACGGTTGCCAACACGTTCCTCCTGTCGCGCCGCGAGGCCGAGATCCTGTTCTTCCTGGCCAAGGGCCATAACGCGGCTTACATTCAGGAAAAGCTCTACATCTCGGAGGGCACGGCCAAGACGCACATCCGCCACATCTACCGCAAGTGCGACGTCCACAGCCAGCAAGACCTCATGCGCATGGTAGAGGACGCGCAACCGACAGAATAACGGCGCGAAGGATGGCGCAGGGCAGGCTTGGCCGGGCGCAGACGGCGCCCACCATCGCGCGCAGCTTGAAAAAGCAAGTTCTGGGCGGTTTCGAAGGCTGAAAACGCCTAAACGGAAAATCTGAGCATTCGCAACCTGGGGTTTTACCGGAAGAATGCGGAACAGTGCTCGGAAAACCGCCCAGAAGTCCAGAGACCATGGCACGAAAAGCCCTGTTTTCCTGCAAACCAACCCAGAACCAGACCCCTGCGTGCGCGCAGGGGGGCAAACACGAGAACGAGCGCCTGCGCCCGCACCGCTCCCGCGCCCTAGACCCCCTCCCCCGCTTTCCTGACGCTTTACCTGGCGATTCCCCGCTTTCCCCGCTTACAATAAAATGACGATTGCATAAAGGACGCCATCTCGCCATTATGTTTGTGGCATGATGGACCATCGGTAAATTCGCGGCTTATCGCCGCCATGATATGGAACAGCGTTGCAAGGAGCGGTAATGGGCATCTTCTCGAAGTTCGAAGGCAAAATGGAGGACACGTTCGAGGGCACGGCGGACAAGATGTTCGACGCCCCCATCTCCCCCGTTCAGATCGCCAAGAAAGCCGAAAAGCAGATGCGCCGTGAGAAGATGGTCGGCGCCGGCAAGCAGTACGCGCCCACGCTCTACACCGTGCTGGTCAACCCCGACGACGACCGCCGTCTGTTCGGCTACTACCCCACGCTCGCAGGTGAAACGGAAACCTACCTGGCGGCGAAGGCCTCCGAGCAGGGCCTGACCATGGACGGCCAGCCGCTCGTGCGCTTCATCGTCGACGAAGGCCTCAAGCACGGCAAGTTCGACGTCATCGCCGAAGCCGTCGCCGCGCCCATCATCTCCCAGCTGCGCAACGAGGAGATGCAGCGCTACGGCCTGGGCGGGGCGAACGCCGGCTACGGCGCAGCCGCCGCATACCCTGCGCAGCAGTTCGGCCGCGCAGGCGCAGCCATGCCCGACCAGCGCTTCAACCAGTACGACCAATATGACCAGCACGATCAGTACGGTCAGTACGACCAATCCGATCAGTACGGCAACCAGGGCTATCAGCAGATGCCCGCCGGAAACGGCTGGGAGGCCCAGGGCTATCAGGCTCCCGCGCAGGAGCCTTGGGACCAGGCCGCTGCCGCCCCTGATTACGCTGCGGCGCAGCAGGCCGCGGCCGGTGCGGTCGATCAGTTCAACGCCTATGCCGCCGGCGCCGCCCCTGCGGCAGCCGCTGCCGGCTACGCTGCAGGTCAGGCTGCCGCTGCCGCCCCGCGACCCCAGGCCATGCCGCAGCAGGCGGCACCCCAGCAGGCTGCCAACACCGTGATGTTCGCCGGCGCCGGCGTGCCCGGCCAGCAGCCCGCCCAGCCGCAGCAGGCCTCTCGTGCCCGCCTGATCGACACGGCCGCCAACCGCGCCATCGACCTGGCAAGCGCCCGCGTCACGCTCGGCCGCGAGTCGCGCAACGACATCACCATCCCCGACATCAACGTGTCTCGCACCCACGCCGAGATCTCCCTGAGCCCGCAGGGCGCATGGGTCATCACCGACCTGGGCTCCACCAACGGCACGTACGTCAACGGTCGCGCCGTCGCCAGCCAGCCGCTGAACGAGGGCGACCACATCGCCATGGGGTCCACGAACTTCGTCTTCACGTTGGCCTAAGCGAAAGCGAGAGGATTCCCCGTGATCGATTACGCGCTGCTTCTCATCCGCCTGCTGTTCGTCGCGCTGCTGTACCTGTTCCTGTTCGCCATCATGAAAACCGGCATCGGAGCGGTGCGCGGCCAGCGCAAACGCGAGCGCACGTGGAGCCTTTCGGTTGAAAAGGGCCCGAAGGAGCTGCGCGGCGTATCCATCGTGGTGCGCGGCCCGGTCATCGTGGGCCGCAACCCCGGGGCCGACATCGTCATCGGCGCGGGCTACGTCTCCGGCAGGCATGCCCGCTTCAGCCTCATGGGGCAGAACCTGTTCGTGGAGGACCTGGGGTCCACCAACGGCACGGCCGTGAACGGCCAGTTCATCAACGAGCCCACCGCCTTGCGTAACGGGGACACCGTCAACGTGGGCGACGTGGCCATTCGCGTGAGGTTTGCATAATGTCCCGTGATAAACGTTCCTACCGCTCCACCCAACGCACGCGCAGAGGCGCCGTCACCACGTTCGGAAGCCGAACCGACGTCGGCTGCGTGCGCGATCACAACGAGGACAGCCTGGTGGTGGCACCGCCGCTGTTCGCCGTCGCCGACGGCATGGGCGGCCACGCCGCAGGCGAGGTAGCCTCGGAGATAGCGGTGAACGTGCTGGCCGAGCTGGCCCCGAAAGACCTCGACGGCGCGGCCCTGGAGCACGCCGTCGAAGAAGCGAACCACGAGATCATCCGCGCGGCGCGCGACGGGCGCGGCCGCGAGGGCATGGGCACCACCCTGACCGCCTGCATGCTGGAAAACGAGCGCCTCATCATCGCGCAGGTCGGCGACTCGCGCGCCTACCTGCTGCACCACGGCAAGCTGCAGCAGCTCACGCGCGACCACAGCCTTATGGCCGACATGATCGAGGCCGGCCAACTCACCCCCGAGGAAGCGCGCCATCATCCGCAGCGCTCCGTCATCACGCGCGCGCTCGGGTCCGACCCCAACACGCGCCCTGATATGTACGAAATCAACGTCGAAACGGGCGACCGCCTGCTCGTGTGCTCCGACGGCCTGTCGTCCATGATCGAGGACGAGCAGATCGAGGCCGTCATGCGACGCGTACCCGACCCGCAACGCTGCGCATCGCAGCTGGTCAACGAGGCAATCGCCGCCGGCGGCCACGACAACGTCACCGTCATCGTCTCCAACGTCACCGGATTCGCCGAGAAGCGCCGCCGCAAGCTGGCGCGCAAGACGAAGTTCTCCGTGGCGCTGGTGCTCGTGCTGTTCCTGGCCATCCTGGGCGGCGGCGCATGGGGCGTGCACACGTGGCTCCACACCACCGCGTACCTGGGCGAGGACAACGGCAAGGTTGCCGTCTACGAAGGCATCCCCGCCGATTTCCTGGGCATGCACTTATATAAGCAACAAGAAGTCACCGACGTGAGCGTCGACAGCCTGCAACCTGGCACGGCATCGCGCCTGCAGGAGGGCATCCGCGTCGACAACATGGACGCCGCGCATGACCTGGTGCAGCAATATCGCGACGAAGCGGCTCAACACAGCAAGCCGGAAGGATCCGAGCAGGCCGCATCCACGCAGGCAAGCGCCACCGCGACAACCAACGACGCCGCAGCGAACGCACCGGCGGTCGCTGCGCAAACCGCCACGGGAACGCAGAGGTAGCGCATCATGTCCCGTCGCAACATAGAACTCGTCCTTCTGCTGGTGGCGGCGCCGGTCGTGGCGCTGCTGTTCGTCATGATCGCCATCAACGAGGGCCAGCAGGTCAACGTCGATTCACTCAGCGTGCCCATCGGCATCTTCGCCGCCTTCGTGGTGGCCCACCTTGCCGTGCGCAAGCTCGCACCCGGCGCCGACCCGGCCCTGCTGCCCCTGGCGTTCGGCCTATCGGGCATCGGCATCGCCTTCATCACGCGCATCGCGCCGTTCACGGACGCGCCCAACATGGCGCAAGGCCAGGTGGTCTGGCTGTTCGTGGGCGTGGCCTGCATGATCGTGGTGCTGGCGCTGTTCCGGAACCTCGATAAGATCGCCAACTATAAATACACCCTCATGCTCGTGGGCATCCTTTTGCTGCTCTCGCCGATGGTCCCCGGCCTTGGCCAGGAGATTTACGGCAGCCGCATCTGGCTGCACATCGGCGGCTTCTCCTTCCAGCCCGGCGAGATCGCCAAGATCGTCATCGTGCTGTTCATGGCAAGCTATCTGGCCGAGAACCGCGAGCTGCTGTCCGTGTTCACCGTGCGCATGGGCCCGTTCCACCTGCCCGACATCCGATCGCTGCTGCCGCTTCTGCTCATGTGGGGCGTGGCCATGGTCATCGTGGTGTTCGAGAAGGACCTGGGCAGCGCCATGGTGTTCTTCTTCGTGTTCCTGCTCATGCTCTACGTTGCCACGGGAAAGAAGTTCTACCTGGTGGTGGGCCTGGGCCTGATCACCGTGGGCGCACTTGCGGCCTACGCGGCGTTCGGCCATGTGCAGGTGCGCGTGAACACCTGGCTCGACCCGTTCTCCGACGCACAAAACACCGGATACCAGCTGTGCCAGGCGCTCTACTCCATCGCCGACGGCGACCTGTTCGGCGTGGGCCTGGGCAACGGCCTTGCGGGCGGCACCGACGCGTTCAACGCCATCCCCGTCGTGGAAAGCGACTTCATCTTCGCCGACATCGCCGAGGAGATCGGCCTTCTGGGCGCGGCCGGCGTGCTGCTGCTGTTCCTGTGCTTCGCCATCCGAGGCTTCCTGACCGCGGCGCGCGCGAAGTCCGATGTATCCAGCTTCGTGGCCGTGGGCCTGACGGGCATGATCGTGCTGCAGGCCTTCATCATCGTGGGCGGCGTCACGCGCCTCATCCCGCTGACCGGCCTCACCCTGCCCTTCATCAGCCAAGGCGGCTCCTCGCTCCTGGGCAGCTTCATCATCGTGGGCTTCCTTCTGCGCGCGGGCGACGAGGCCACGGGCGTGGGCACCGAGATGCTCAACGGCACCACCTCCAGCCTGCACTCCAACAGCGTGCTCGGCCGCATCAGCCTGGGCAAGCGCCTGACCAACGGCATGCTGCTGTGCAGCGCGCTGTTCGCCCTGCTGGTGGCCAACCTCACCATGATCATGGTGGTGCAGGCCGACTCGTACCAGACCATGCCGGGCAACAACCACACGCTCGCCAAGGAAGCGAAGAGCGAGCGCGGCACCATCTCCACCTACGACGGCATCGTGCTGGCGCGCAGCGCCGTGGACGACGACGGCAGCTACGAGCGAATCTATCCCGCCGGCGACCTGGCCACCCACGTGGTGGGCTATGTGTCGCAGCAGTACGGCACCTCGGGCATCGAGGCCTCGTACAACGAGACCTTGAAGGGCCAGGAGAGCTTCGCCAGCTGGACCGACGTGCTCAACGACATGGCGGGCGTGGGCACCGCCGGCAACGACGTCACGCTCACCATCAACTCGAAGATCCAGCAGGCTGCGCAAGACGCGCTTGCCGGCAACAAGGGCGCAGCGGTGGTCATGGACCCGAAGACCGGAGCCATCCTGGCGCTTGCCAGCGCGCCCACTTATGACGCCGCGGACTTCGAGCAGGTGATCGCGCAGGCGAACTCCGGCACTGCCGAGACCTCGCTGATCAACCGCGCCACGGGCACGCTGTACGCGCCCGGCTCCACGTTCAAGATGGTCACCTTGGCCACGGCGCTCGAGGACGATGTGGCAAGCGAGTCCACCACGTTCTCGTCTCCGGGAACCATCACCATCGGCAACGCCACTGTGTCGAACTTCAACAAGACCAGCTACGGCACGCAAACGCTCGAGCAGGCCACATGGTGGTCGGCGAACACCGTCTACGGCCAGCTGGGCGTGCAGATGGGCGCCGATAAACTGGTGGAGGGCGCCGAGCGCTTCGGGTTCAACCAGGACCTGGACTTCCCCATCGTCATGTACACGTCGCTCATGGCCGACCCGAGCGAGATGACCGAATGGGAGACCGCCTGGGCCGCCGCCGGCGAGCCGGTGAACCCCATGAACCATGAAAGCCCCGCCGGCCCGCAGGCCACCGTGCTGCAGATGGCCATGGTGGGAAGCGCCATCGCCAACGACGGCGTGGAGATGAAGCCCTACCTGGTGGACGGCGTGTACAACGCCAACGGCCAGCGCAGCTTCACGGCGCAACCCGAGAAACTGCGCACCTCCATCAGCTCCGACACCGCAAAGCGCGTCCGCGATATCCTCAAGGGCGTTGTCAAGCAAGGCACCGGCACCGCCGCGCAGATCAACGGCGTGGAAGTGGCCGGCAAGACGGGCACGGCCGAGAAGGCCAACAGCAACGACAGCTGGTTCGTGGGCATGGCGCCCGCAGACAACGCCGGCGTGGTGGTTGCCGTGGTCATCGAGGACGGCGACGAAGGCGTGGGCACCCAGAAGGCTCATGACATCTTGCAAACAGCTTTGGAAGTTCAGGGGCTTATATAGAAAAAGTATGCTGAGCGGGGTACTATGGGTTTTACTCAAAATTCCGCCCAGCATGTGACCTAAAGGAGTTCAAACGTGACCGGAAACATGATCGGCAGGGTGTTCAACAACCGCTACCAAATCACCGAGCGCATCGGCATCGGCGGCATGGCCGAGGTGTACCGCGCACAAGACAACGTCTTGGGTCGTTTGGTGGCAGTAAAGGTCATGCTGCCCCAATATGCCGCAGATGAAAGCTTCACGCAGCGCTTCAAGCAAGAAGCCGCTAGCGCCGCCAACCTGCAAAGCCCCTACATCGTCAACGTGTACGACTGGGGCCAAGACGAGGGCACGTACTACATCGTCATGGAATACGTGCGCGGCTCCGACCTGAAGACCGCCATCAACCAGCGCGGCGCCATCAACCAGCGCAAGGTCGCCGAGATCGGCAGCCAGGTGTGTCAGGCGCTCTCCGTCGCCCACGGTCTCGACATCATTCATCGCGACATCAAGCCGCAGAACATCATGGTGCAGCCCGACGGCAACGTGAAGGTCATGGACTTCGGCATCGCACGCGCGAAGAACTCCACGAAGGAGCAGACCTCCAGCGTGCTGGGCACCGCCCACTACATCTCTCCCGAGCAGGCTCAGGGCAAGGAGCTCACCGCCGCCAGCGACATCTACTCGCTCGGCATCGTGCTGTACGAGTCCGCCACGGGCAAGTTGCCCTTCGACGGCCCCGACGCGGTCAGCGTCGCTATGAAACAGGTGCAAGACGAGCCCGTGCCGCCACGCGAACTCAACCCCGAGATCGACCCCTCCCTTGAGGCCATCATCCTCAAGGCCATGTCGAAGAACCCCATGGAGCGTTTCGCCACCGCCAAGGACATGCGCTCGGCCCTGAACGACTACCTGGCCGGCCGACCCGTCGCCTTGGGCGCGGGCTTCACCGGCGCGCAAACGCAGATCATGGGCGGCGTGCCCAACATCGGTCCCATGCCCGACGGCACCGCGGTCATGCCCGCGGTCGGCGGCGGCAACCAGCACGGCGGCAGCTCGCAAAACCATTCGTACATGTCGGACAACACCGCTCCGAAGAAAAAGGGCAAGAAGGTTGCCGCGGTAGTGGCTGCCGTCGCAGCCGTGGTCGCGCTTATCGCCATCGCCGCGTTCGCCCTGGGCGGAAACAGCGGTTCCGGCGAGCAGATCGAGGTCCCCGACGTCACCGGCCAGACGCTCGACCAGGCGAAGTCGGCCATCCAGTCCGCCGGCTTCAAGGTTGGCAACGTCACGCAGTCCTACTCCGACAGCGTCGATTCGGGCAAGGTCATCAGCCAGGACCCCACCGCCAAGACCAAGAAGGCGAAGGGCTCCACCATCAACCTGACCGTCTCGCAAGGCTCGCAGGAGATAGAGGTTCCCGACCTGGTCGGCAAAACCGCAGATGAAGCTAAGAAACTGCTGCAAGCCAACGGCTTGAAGTACAAGGCCGGCACTGCGGAATACTCCGACAGCGTCGAGAAGGACCGCATCGCGCGCCAGGACGTCGCCGCAGGTTCCAAGGTCGCCAAGGACACCGTAGTCACCTACTACCTGTCGCTCGGCTCCGAAGGCACCAGCGTGCCCGACGTCGTCGGCCAGACCCGCAGCAGCGCCACCGCAACCCTGAACAACGCCGGCTTCTACGTCACCGTCGATCAGCAGTACTCCGACACCGTCGAAGAGGGCCTCGTCATCAGCCAGACCCCGTCCAGCGGCAGCAAGCTCAAGGCCGAGGGCACCGTGAACATCGTGGTGTCGAAGGGCAAGGAGAGGAAGGCCGTGAGCGTTCCCAGCGTCGTCGGCCAGTCCGAGGGCAGCGCCATGACCACGCTGAACAACGCGGGCTTCAAGGTGACCACCGAGTACCAGGCCAGCAGCTCCGTCTCCTCGGGCAACGTCATCAGCCAGACGCCCACCAGCGGCACCGAGCTCGATCCCGGCAAGACCGTGCACCTGGTCATCAGCACGGGTTCCGGCAGCTCCACCAACGGCGGCTCCGGCGACAACAGCTCCACCAACGGAGGCTCCGGCAACAACAGCACAAACGGCGGCGGCTCCAGCTCCACCACCAACGGAGGCAGCAGCTCCAGCAACTAAAACCAACGGCAAGCGTCTCCCGTTTGCCTCATAAAGTAAGGACCCCGCCTGGGGTCCTTACTTTATGCCCGGAATCGATCACATTCGGCTTTCATATTCATAAGGCGGAGCGAGTCTGACCCAGAGCCGCCGGAGCAAGATGAACAGGGGACGGAGGTGCGTTCATACGGCGGCTATCTTCGACCATAGGCACAGCCGGCAGCACCTTGCGCATACCAGCAGTAGCTTACGGAAAGCAGCTACAACGGAGACGCACGCATCCGACCCACGTGTGAACGGGGGACGGAGGTGCGTTCACGACACCGCGCCGCGTCACCGAAGGGCTAAACGTGAACACACCTCCGTCCCCCGTTCACCCATCTGCCCCCACTCACGTCCATCAACCGCAACAGTTCATCGGCAACGCTAGTCGCAGGCACCCCCTTTCTCCCCGCCCCACTGGGTTGCGGCGCCCAGCAATGTTCGGCATCGCGCCGCGTTACCGTGGAGCTAAACGCGAACACACCTCCGTCCCCTGTTCAGTCGCCCTGCCGTGTTCGCTAACAGCGCCCAGCATCGCTAATCGCAAAAAATTTGATATTGGCCGAAATTAGGTGTTGACTCATCGCTGATATACGCGCATAATATTCGTTGCTGTTTCGATGTGCGCCGTTACCTCAGCTGGATAGAGGGACTGACTACGAATCAGTACGTCGGGGGTTCGAATCCCTCACGGCGCACCACTTTAACAGCGCGTTTGACAATGTGCGCCGTTACCTCAGCTGGATAGAGGGACTGACTACGAATCAGTACGTCGGGGGTTCGAATCCCTCACGGCGCACCACTTAGCTTGAAATTCCGCAATGGCTCCATCGAGCACATGCGGTTTTTTGTTTTGTAGGCCAAAGAAAGGAACCCTGTTGAAGGTTCGAAAACCGAAACCTCACAGTATGTAGCCTTCCTTCGACTCCTCCCTTACGCTGGCAGCCGAAGGAGCAGGCTGCAACGCGCTCTCGTTTGACAGAAGCTTTACGTGTCCATAACGCCATTGCCGCACGGCAGACGTAGCATTATCCGACACCTGTAAAAGCCCCTGCCGAACGCGAGCATGGACAGTAAGGGAATTGATCATGCTCTATCTCTCTCAAATGCTGGGAAAGCCGGTCGTTGACTGCACCGGTGAGAAAATCGGCACCGTATCCGACCTCGCCATCTCCACGGGCGAGGTGTTTCCGCGTATCACCAGCCTGGCCTTCCAAGGCCCGGGCAAGATCCCGTTCATGATCTCATGGCGCAAGTACGTCGACGAGTTCGACGACGATGGCCTCACTCTGCAGGTTGAAGCGCACGACATCCGCTTCAGCTACCTGCAGCCCGACGAGGTGCTGCTCGCACGCGACCTCATGAACCGTCAAATCGTCGACACGCAGGGCCTGAAAGTCGTGCGCGTAAACGACCTGAAGCTTTCCGTTTCCGGCTCTCAGCTGCGCCTGCTCGGCGCCGAAGTGGGCATCCGCGGCATCCTGCGCGGCCTTGCCCCCTGGATCGAGCGCTCGGTGGTCTCCGTCGCCAAAGTCTTCGGCAAGAAGATCGACGAGCAAATCATCGCATGGAATTACATGGACCTGCTGGACCGCGACCTTTCCGAAGTGCAGCTGTCCGTCACCCATAAGCGCTTGGACGAGCTGCACCCTGCCGACGTCGCGGACATTTTGGAGCAGTTGGATCCGCAACAGCGCGCGAACGTGTTCGAGCACCTCGACGACGCCCAGGCAACCGAGGCCATCTCGGAGATGGAAGACGAATACCAGTCCGACTTTATCGAAAGCTTGGATAACAAGCAGGCTGCAAGCGTGCTGGGCAACATGGACCCGGACGACGCAGCCGACATCGTGCGCGACCTGTCCTACGAGCGAGCCGAAACGCTCCTGCGCCTTATGGGCGTGGAGGACGCAACGGAGATCCGCCGCCTGCTCGGCTACAAGGACGGCACCGCTGGCGGCATGATGACCACGCAGTTCGTATCCGTCGCCGACACCGACACCGTCGGGCATGCCATCGAGGTGCTTCGCGAGCTTCCCGAGGACCATCCTTCCGTCCACTTCGTATACGTGCTGGACGAGTACGACAAGCTGGTGGGCGTCTGCTCGCTGCGCACCCTGGTGCTCACCGATGACAAAACGCCCATGTCTAAGTGCATGTACGATGATTTGATCACCGCAACGCCGGACGAAACCGAAGAGGACGTCTCCGCCGACATCTTCAAGTACGACCTGACCGCCATGCCCGTTGTGGACGAGCACGGCGCCCTGCTGGGCATCGTCACCATCGACGACGCCTGGGACGCCATCGAGGACGACGTCAGCAGCGACAAGACGAAGACTTCCGTTTGGAAGTGGGTGGGCATTGCGACCGGCGCCGTGATCTTCTTGATTCTCTACACCCTTGTCGTACTGCAAATCGCAGGATTCCATTGGAGGTAAGCCGTGGTTTTGAAGCAGAATGGCAAGACCGGGCGCG
Organism: Coriobacteriia bacterium; assembly: GCA_030540215.1. GTDB lineage: Bacteria > Actinomycetota > Coriobacteriia > Coriobacteriales > Eggerthellaceae > Senegalimassilia. Next base: position 51,514 of record JAUNWR010000001.1, read on the forward strand.
TTGCCGACATCGATTCGCATAACCCGTTGGAGCGCAGCAGCTTCCACACCGGCGAGGCCACGTTGTCCGCCGAGCAGCTTGCGGAAAAGCAGGCGCTCGAGCAGACCGGCGGCTCCAGCAAACAGAAAAGCAAGCTGCTGCTCATCTTGGCCGCCATGGGCCCGGGCATCGTCACCGCTATGGCAGGCAACGACGCCGGCGGCATCTCAACCTACTCGACCGTTGGCGCGCAGTTCGGCTTCGCCACGCTGTGGGTCATCCCTATCATGTGCGTGCTGCTCATCGTGGTGGAAATGACCGCCGCGAAGATGGGCGCCGTCACCGGCAAGGGGTTCGCCGCGCTCATCCGCGAATCCTTTGGCATCAGGCTCACGGCACTGGCCATGCTCGCGCTGCTCATCGGCAACGTTTGCACCACGTTCTCCGAGTTCGCAGGCATCGCCTCGGGCATGGAGATGTTCGGCGTATCGAAATACATCGCCGTGCCCGTTGCCGCGCTAGCCGTCTGGCTGCTCATCGTGGGCGGCAGCTACAAGCGTGTGGAGAAGGTGTTCCTCATCTTGTCGCTCGTGTTCCTCACCTACGTGATCGCGGCGTTCTTGGCGCAGCCGAACTGGGAGGATGCGGCTATCAACACCATCGTTCCCCATGTGGTGTACCAGCAAAGCTTCGTTTCACTGGTCATATCGATGATCGGCACCACCATTGCGCCCTGGATGATGTTCTTCAACCAGAGCAACGTGGTTGAGAAGGGCATCAAGCCCGACGAGCTGTTCACGCAGAAGGTCGATGTGGTCTCCGGCACCGTAGCTGCTTGCTTGGTCGCGTGGTTCATCATCGTCACCACGGGCACGGTGCTGTATCCGCAGGGAATCGTCATCAGCGACGCCGCCGACGCGGCTGCCGCGCTGGCGCCGTTCGCGGGCAAATATGCCGAAGCTCTGTTCGCCATCGGCCTGATCGCCGCATCATTCTTGGCCGCATGCGTGCTTCCGCTGACCACGGCGTTCGTCATCTGCGAGGCATTCGGCTGGGAGGCCGGCGTGTCCTTCAAGTGGAAGGAAGCGCCGCTGTTCAAGAGCATCTTCACGTTCGTCATCGCGTTCTCGGCCGTGATCGTGCTCATCCCGAACATCGACCTCATGGGCGTCATGCTCATGGCTCAGTTCATCAACGGCCTGGTGCTGCCGGTGCTGCTGGTGTTCATGGCGCTCATCTCGTCGGATAAGCGCGTCATGGGAAAGTTCAAGTCCGGCCGCGTGACGAAGGTGCTCATCTGGGTCACGGTAGGCATCGTCTCTGTGCTCACCGCGATCCTGCTGGTTATGCAGGTGTTTGGGATCGGGTAGCGCAAGATCATCCACCGCACATTTTGCTAAAGAAGGCCTCTTCCCGATCGCTTCGGGAAGAGGCCTTACGTTTTTATGCCCTTGGTTTCGGATAACGGATAAGCACTATCTATCGCACACTCACTAAACCCGAAGCTTCGCATTCGCTTTGATGCTGCGGGCGAACCGCCACCAACTACACGTTTCGCTAAAGCAAGAAGGCATCTTCCTGATCGCTTCGGGGGGATGCCTTATGTTTTATGCCCGCTCAGTGTAAAACTGCAATGAGACAAGTCTGCAGGCTTAGCGCTTCCATCTAAATCGACGCGCCCTGGGAACCGGAAGCAGTGTCGGATTCTTTGCCATGGATGCGTTCGATCATATTCTGAAGGGTGATCGAAGACATATAATCATCCATTTCGCGCTCAATCGCGGAACATGCGGCGGTGATGTTCTGCAGCAGAGCGCTTGCTTCCTCCCCCGCTTCCTTGCGCTCCGAACGTCGTCGCTCGTTCTGCAGCGCGTTGAACACGTCGAGCATGCTGATTTCGGACGGGTCCTTCGCCAAGATGTATCCACCGTTTTTGCCTGGGCGCGCATGGATGATCCCGGCGTTGCGCAGCAGCTGCGCTAACTGGATCAGATAATCGCGCGGAATGGACATCTCCTCGGCTACCTCGCGCGATGAGCATATCGAGCCCTTTTGCGCCAGATACAACACCGCGCGCATACCGTATTCGACCGAAGCCTTGAAGTGCACCGTTTCCCTCGTTCCTATTTCGTGTTCGATGCTCCAAGCGGGAGCGGACGACGTACACCTTCCCAGTTTTCTTCGTCAATGAAATCCCTGGTCATCTGCTATAGAGGCTTTCGCAAACGCATTGGAGCCCAGTGCATCGCGATTCCGCGCCCATGCCCATGCTCGGGCGGTGGGCAGTGAAGCTCTGCCTGCCAAAACCTCAGCTGCACTGCGAAGCGATGCGCGTCAGGTCCCCAGCTGCACTGCGAAGCGTTACCTGCCGGAGCCCCAGTTGCACCGTGAAGCGCCGCCTGTCAGGGCCTCGGCTGGGCGCACCGCTGCCTCGTTTCCCCCGTTGTTGTCATAGCCATCGCCAGACCCAACGAGTATGCTTACATACTAGCGCAAGCGATAATCCTCTACTTTATTGCTATGCTTTTTCACATGATGCTGAAGATTCATCCATTTTTGAGGAACACGACCATGACATTGAAACAAGATACGCGTGCTTCGGTTCTTGCGCGACGCAAAGAGATCCCTCACGCCGACCGCAAAGAGAAAAGCCGTCTCATCTGCGAGCGATTCCTTGCGGAAATCAACAATCGATTTGCAGGCGAAACGCCCTCGTGCGCTTCCGCCAAGCAGCTGCGCATCGCCGCTTACGAGCCCATGAGCAGCGAAGTAGATATACACCCTCTGCTATTTACGGCATACGAACGCGGCTGGGAGGTGTTTCTGCCCTGCATGGCCAAGGACGCGCCAGATGCGCCGGCGCACATGGTGTTCTTCCCGATCGCGCAAAACCAGTTGACCGAACAGCGGCCCGCCTTCCTCGACCACCCCGCTCGCCCTTACCTGCTCGATGACCTGCACGCCCAAGGCTGGCGGGAAGCCGATGAGCAGCTGTTCGACGTCGCCGTCATCCCCCTGGTGGCCTTTGACAGCGGCCTCATGCGCCTCGGGTACGGCGGAGGGAATTACGACCGGTTCCTTCCCAAGCTGCGCGATGACTGCTTCGTAGCCGGCGTAGCGTTCGAAGAGCAGCGCGTCGACCGCGTGCCCACCGAACCTCACGACCTTCCCCTTCCCCGCATCTTCTCGACATAACGCGGGCGCGGACGGAAAGCCGATGGTGCGATGACGCAATGCAATCGCTCTAGGTGTTGCCCCGTATTCTCCGGGTCGCGAACCGCCGCCCTCGCCACCTTTGGCGGCGTCCAATCGAGGCGGCTTACCCCAACAATCGACTCACATCCCCAGAAAGGAATGGGGCATCACGTCTTCCAAAGATGATTGCTGACGATCATCTCATCTTCTGCGAAAGCTTGCCTACAAAAAAGGGAGGGCTCCCAACGGAGCCCTCCCTTTCGCATTCTTGCCACTTTTGCGGCTTGCGCCGCGCATCGGCGTTTATTTCTTCATGCCGATGTTGGACTTGTGCAGGATCTTCACCGCAACCACGATGAGCACCGCGCCCAGCACCAGGGAAATCCAGGGATTGCCCGTGAAGCCGGCGACGATGTAGCACACGAAGCAGACGACCATGACGGTGGTCGCGTACGGCAGCTGCGTTGCCACGTGACGCAGGTGGTTACATTTCGCGCCCGCGGACGACAAGATGGTGGTGTCCGAAATCGGCGAGATATGGTCGCCATACACGGCACCTGCCAGCGTTGCGCCCACGGCAACCAGGAACAGCGGATCTCCCTCGTTGAACACGCCGACGACGATGGGCAGGATCAGCGCGATGGTGCCCCAGCTCGTGCCCATGGCGAAGCCGATGAAGCCGGCTACCAGGAAGATGATGCACGGCAGGATAGCCAAACTCACACCCAGGCTGTTCAGGAAGCCGCTCACGAAGTCGCCCGTACCGAGCATGTAACGGCAGCAGCCGCCCAGGCTCCACGCCAGCACCAAGATCATGATGGCGCCGACCATGGAACGCACACCCTCGGAGATGCTCTCCACGAACCCGCTCAGCGTAGTCAGGCCGCGCGGCAGGAACATGGCGCCGGCGACGCACAGAGCAACCGTAGCGCCGATGCACAGGCCGCCGACCGGGTTCTCGCCAACGGCGGTGGCGAAGTCGACGCCCTCGAAGAAGCCGCCCGTGTACATCATGCCCAGAATCGAGAAGAAGATCAGCACCAGGATAGGCACGATCAGGTCGTAGACCTTGCCCTTCTCGGAGATGTCGAGGCCCTTGTACTCGTCAATGGCAGCCGACGCGGACTGCTCGATGTCGGCCTGCTCGGTGACGACCGACTCCAGGTTGGTGTGGTCATCGGGGTCGGACTCGGCCTGCTCGGAAAGGCCCATGGTGGACAGTTTCTCCAGCAGCTTGCCGCCCTCGGCAGAAACACCGTCGGAGGAGTGCGCCTCTGCCTCGGCCGCGCGCATCGGACCGTAATCGTTCTTGTTCGTGATCAGCATGAAGAACACGAAGAAGATGGTGAGCAACGCATAGAAGTTGTATGGGATGGACTGCACGAACGTGGTGAAGCCGTCGTCTCCCAGGTAACCGCCGACTGCAACGGCCCACGAGGACACTGGCGCGATGATGCAGACCGGGGCTGCCGTGGAGTCGATGATCCAAGCCAGCTTCTCATGGCTGACGTGGAAGCGATCGGTCACGGGGCGCATGACCGCGCCGACCGTCAAGCAGTTGAAGTAGTCGTCGACGAAGATGATGATGCCCAGCAAGCCGGTGAGCACCTGCGCAGCGCGCGCATTCTTGATGTGAGTGGACACCCACTCGGCATAAGCTCGGCTACCGCCCGCCGTGGCGATGACCACGGTCAGCGCGCCCAACAACGCAAGGAACAGCAGCAACGCTCCGTTATCGGCGATTTGCAGCGCCATCGCGTTCGGCACATCGGTGAATGCCGTGACCAGCTGATCGACGCCGACACCGTTGAGGGTGAACTGGTAGATGACCATGCCGACGAACACGCCGATGGTCAGCGACGAATACACCTCTTTGGTGATGAGCGCCAGAGCCAACGCCAGCAAAGGCGGCACGATGGACCAAGCGCCAGTGCTGATAAGCTCGAAAGCCTCTTCCATTTCCCTTCCCTTTCTCCATAAGGTCCTCAAAGTCCATTGCGAATCAGTATACAAGCGCAACGGTCGAACCGCATCAGGATTCCGCCGGAGGGGTTTCACGTGAAACAAAAGGAATAGGTTGTCGGGAAGCGGGTTCTCCGCCCGATCGAACGGTATGATGGTTGTACCGAAAGGGACGCTTTGAGCGATGCGAAGCTTGCATCGCAGAAGGCGTTTTCGAGCAATGGCACCCTCTGAGCCATATCGCGCTATTCGCCGACGGATACGGATTTCCAGATGCCGAGCTTAACTATATAAAAGAAGCGACGGACGATACGTATCGCCCGTCGCTTCCTCGAAGACATTCGGTTTCGCGCGGTTCGCCTAAGCCGTAACAGAGAACCGCAAGCTGAAAGCTATTCCTCCGCCTTGCATTCCGCGGCCAGCTCCTGCTGGTATTCGCGGTCGATGGCGCCCTCGGGGCTGGGCGGGTTCACCTCGAACGGGACGGACTTGGTGAACAGGCTAACCACCGGCACGATGATCAGCGACAGCAGCATGGCCAGGGCGCCGCAGTTGATGGGGCTGGCGATCAGCGGCGTGCCCATCAGCGTGAGCACCATGTTCCCGCTGGTCAGGCAAACGCCAACGATGAAGCTGCACCACACGGCGGCCTTCGAGATGCGCCCGGAGTACAGGCCCCAAAGGAACGGGCCGAGGAACGCGCCGGCCAGCGCACCCCAGGAGATGCCCATGAGCTGAGCGATGAACGTGATGGAGGAGTTGTACTGGATCAACGCCAGCGCCGCGGACACGATGATGAACACCACGATAAGGACGCGCATCCAACCGAGTTTGCTCTGCTCGCTCATCCTCTTCACCACGTTGCCCTGCAGAAGGTCGAGCGTCAGCGTGGAGGACGAGGTCAGAACCAGTGAGGACAGCGTGGACATGCTGGCGGACAGCACGAGCACGATGACGATACCGATGAGGATATCGGGCAGGGTAGACAGCATGGTCGGGATGATGGAGTCGTACACCGGGATGCCGGTGGGGCCGATCTCGATCTTGTCGGCGTATAGACGGCCGAAACCGCCCAGGAAGTAGCTGCCGCCGGCAACCACGAACGCGAACAGCGTGGAAATGATGGCGCCCTGTTTCACCGCCGGGCCGGACTTGATGGCGTAGAACTTCTGCACCATCTGCGGCAAACCCCAGGTGCCAAGGCTGGTCAGCACCACCACGCCGAGCAGGTTGAACAGATCGGGGCCGAACATGCTGACGAACGGGCCGGCCATCTGCGAGCCCTCGGCCGGGATCTGCGACAGCGTGGTGATGGCCTCGCTGAAACCGCCGTTGTTCAGGATAACCGCCGCAATGACCGCGACGATGCCGAACAACATGACGATACCCTGCAGGAAGTCGTTCATGACGGTTGCCATGTAACCGCCCAGAACCACGTACAGGCACGTGATGACGGCCATGCCGATGACGCACACCTCGTAAGGAAGACCGAACGCCATGCCGAACAGACGGGACAGGCCGTTGTACACGCTTGCGGTGTACGGGATCAGGAACACGAAGATGATGGCCGCGCTGGCGATGCGCAGGCCCTTCGATTGGAAACGCTTGCCGAAGAACTCGGGCATGGTGGTGGCGCCTAGGCGATGCGTCATCTCACGCGTGCGCGGACCGAGCACCCACCAGGCCAAAAGGCTGCCGAGGATGGCGTTGCCGATGCCGGCCCACACGGCGGCGATACCGTATTTCCAGCCGAACTGGCCGGCATAGCCGACGAACACCACGGCGGAGAAGTAGCTGGTGCCGTATGCGAATGCGCTCATCCAAGGGCCGACGTTGCGTCCGCCCAGAACGAAACCGTCGACGCTGGTGGTGGTGCGGCGGCAATACAAGCCGACGCCGACCGCCACGCCGACGAAAATCAAAACCATGCAGATTTTTGCGACCATGATCGTTCCTTTACCGATCGATATCGTGTAGACCGTGGAATCTTCCCTGTTCGGAAAGCAGCTGCCCCTCGTCAAGGACACGGTTGGGCAAGCGAACGCATCTAAGTCGCCCAACCCGGAGACGCACACGGCACAAGCCCGAGTTCGCTGCGAACATACGCCACGTCTAACGGACGCACGCAGCGGCTAAGCCCCGTGTGCTACAGATATCGATAGGAATAATAATAGGAAGGAAGGCAGGGCTTCGTCGCACCGCATTCACCGGCGGTCTTACCCGCAAAAGGCATCGTCTGAACTTCGAAGGCACACAGCATGGAAGTCAGCTCAGCGGGCTGCTGAGCGCTGCGGGATGCGGCGATATGTCCGTTCACGATGCTCATGGGCGCTACTCTACCACAGTCAAGTTCCTTTCCGTCCAGAATTTTCCCGAACGGCTACATTATTTCCTAGCAAAGCGGTTCGAATTAGCAGCAAAGGGGACGAAACCTTCGCAATGTGGTGATGTCGACGAAAAAGACCTCCCATCGCCCTTGTCAGCGGCCGCAAATACAGGACCCTGAAGCGAAGTAGAGGGATACATGCCACACGGCCGCCGCCACCGAACGTCGCTCATCCAAAGCCTCGAAGCGAAACTGAACAAATCGAAAACCACACGACACCCTCCCCGGCAACCAACCAGGCCATCGCTCCCGAAACGCGGCGAAGCCGGGCACATGGCCCGGCTTCGCTTCTCATTCAATTTGTTCGCAAGCTTTTAGTAGCGGGAGTCGAAGATGCGCTTCGACTTCTTCTCGCTGCGCGGCAGCTCGCCCATGGGAACGCCCTTCGCCTCGGGGGTGCAGCCGATCTTCGCCTTGAAGATTGCCGCCAGCTGCTGCTCGCATTGCTCGCGCTCCTCGCCCTCAAGCGGCGTCTCGAACAGCACAGTGAGCACATCGCGGCCGTTGATTGCCTCGATCATCACCTGATACTCGGACGACGCGCCATCGGTGAACTGCAGAACCTCCTCGATCTGGGAGGGGAACATGTTGCAGCCCTTCACCTTGACCATGTCGTCGGTGCGTCCCGTCAGAATGTCGATGCGCGGGTGGTGGCTGCCGAACTTGCACTTGCAGTCGCCGGGGATGATGCGCGTCAGGTCATGCGTACGGTAGCGGATAAGCGGCGCGCCCTCCTTGCGCAGCGTGGTGAGCACCAGCTCGCCCACTTCGCCGTCGGGCAGCTGCTCGCCGGTCTTCGGGTCGACGATCTCGCAATATACGTAGTCTTCCCAGATATGCATGCCATGATGCTCTTCGCAGGAGATGCCGATGCCCGGGCCGTAGATCTCGGTCAGGCCATAGATGTCGAAGATCTCGATGCCCAGCTCGTTGGCGATGCGCTGGCGCATCTTCTCGCCCCAACGCTCGGAGCCGATGACGCCCTTGCGCAGGTCAAGCTTATCGCGCAGGCCGCGCTTCTCGATCTCCTCGGCAAGCAGCAGCGCATAGCTGGACGTGCCCGTGATGACGGTGGAATGCAGGTCCTGCATCATCTGCAGCTGCTTTTCGGTATTGCCGGGGCCCATAGGGATGGCCATGGCGCCGAGGCGCTCGCAGCCCAGCTGGAAGCCGATGCCGGCAGTCCACAGGCCATAACCAGGGGTGATCTGGATGCGGTCGGTGTTCGTGATGCCCGCCGTCTCGTAACAGCGCGCGAACATGGTGGCCCAATCGTCGACGTCCTTCTGCGTGTAGGGGATGACGACCGGGGTGCCCGTGGTGCCCGAAGAGCTGTGGATGCGGATGATCTTCTCGTCCGGCACCGCCTGCAGTCCCAGCGGGTACGCCTCGCGCAAATCCGCCTTTTCCGAGAACGGCAGCTTCTCGAAATCTTCCTGGGTCTGCACGTCGGATAGATCGATGTCCTTGAATTTACGAGCGTAGAAGGCCGAGCGGTCCTTCAGGGTTTTGAACTGCTCCTTGATGATCTCAAGCTGCTCCGGCTTCATCTGCATAGTATGCTCCCTTGTTCAAATGGCTTGCTTCGTTTTATTCATGCTGTGTGAGGAAAAGTGCGTAGGCGCTTCAAGCCCGAAAAGGCTGCGGGAAAGCACGGCAAATCAGCCCCAAGCCTTACAGGTCTTGAAGCTAAAGCCATCGACCAGCCAACGCGGTGCGCGCGGCTGAGGAGAAGTGGATGTCGAATACCGAAGTCATATTGGTCATTGTAGGCCAAACCAAACCGCAAGCAACCCCCAAAACCGGCAACGGGACCGATTTGCGGTCCCGTTGCTCGTTATGCAAGGTTTTTGCGATGCTACTCCCCTACCGCCACGTTGATGGCTTGCAGGTTCATATCCACGAAGCGCGGCTTAACGCAAGCCGCGATCGCCGTGCGAAGGTCTTCGACATCGATGGGCACGCATCCGGTTTGCAAGGCCTTAGCGAGCAGCAGGCTGTTGAGCACCTTGCGGCTGCCGGCTGCCTTCGTGAGCGCGGCATCGTCGACGGGCACGAGCTTCGCCCGCGTACCCGCCAGCGCGCGCTCCATGTTCGCGATCACATCGCTAGCGCGGTACGGGTTCTTCGACAGCGCCGCCGTCACCGGCTGAACCGCGGTGGTGGCGAACACCAGCGTCCCCGTAGGGGCGAGGAAAGGCAGCACGCGAGCGGCCTCTGCCGGCTCGAACGCGATGATCAGGTCGGCGGTTCCTCGGCTGACCAGGGGCGCATGCACCTGCTCGCCCTTGTTGCCGATGCGCACGTGCGACACCACGTTGCCGCCGCGCTGCGCCATGCCGATGGTCTCGGCCGTGCGCACCTGCCAGCCCTTTTCCAAAGCGGCCTGGGCAAGCACCTTCGCAGCCAAAACGGTTCCCTGACCGCCTACGCCCGTGAGCAGGATGTTCAGCATGCTAGGCCTCCTTCTTCTCGCTTGCAGCGGATGCGGCGTCGACCATGGAGATGCAGTCGAACGGGCACACCTGCGCGCACAGCCCGCACCCGTTGCACTGGCCGGCGTCGATGAACGCCTGGCCGCGCTCCCCGCTTTTCGGGCCGCGGGCATCGATGTTGAAGCCGATGCCGGGGCATCCGATCTCGGTGATGCACTTCTTGCAACCCGTACAACGCTGAGCGTCCAACACCACAGGAGCGGCCGGCTTGAACAGCTGCACGCAGGGGCTTTCGAACATGATGGCAGAAGGTCCCTCGAAATCGAGCGCCTCACGCGCGGCGTCGATGGACTGCTGTAGGTTCAGCGGGTCGGCGTGCACGATGCACTCGAAACCGACCGCCTTCAGCACGGCCTCGCTGGAAACCGGTTTGCGGCGCTCGCCCATCAGCGTCACGCCCGTGCCCGGATGCGGCTGGCTGCCCGTCATGGCAGTGGTGGCGTTGTCGAGCACGCACAGCGTAAAGTCATGGCCGTTGTACACCGCGTTCACGATTCCCGGCAAACCGCTGGCGAAGAACGTCGAGTCGCCGACGAACGCCAGGGCCTTCTTCTGCGGCTCGACCACGGAGAAGCCCTGCGCCATGGTGATGCCGGCGCCCATGCACAGGCATGTGTCCACCGCGTCAAGCGGCATGGCGTTACCCAGCGTATAGCATCCGATGTCGCCGCAGAACACGGCCGGGGTCTTGCCCAGCGCGCGCTTCACGGCATAGAAGCTGCCGCGATGCGGGCAGCCCGGGCACAGCACCGGCGGACGGATCGGCAGGGGCTGCTCGGGGTCGGCGTTGTCGTAGGTTGCGGCGTCTTCGGCCTCAGCCAACTCGGGGACGCCAAGGTAGACGGCCAGACGGGCAAGGATGTCATCGACATCGTTCTCGCCGCGGTCGCGCGCTTCGCCCGTCAGCTTGCCGTGCGTGTTGTACTCGGCATGCGACCTGCCCGCGAACGCCAGCAGCTCGTCCTCGAGCACGTGGTCGAGCTCTTCGAGCACGAGCACGTCGGTCAGACCCTTGGTGAACTCGGCACATGTACGCTCGGGGAACGGGAAGGGAGTGCCCACCTGCCAGAAACGATATGCAGGCAGCTGCACGCCGCGTTCGTTCGCACGCTCCTCCAGCAAACGAAGCGCCTCAAGCGCGTAGGCAGCCGACACGCCGCCCGCAACGATACCATGACGAGTGATCTGACCAGCCACGCGACGCTCGTCGACGGGATTGAATGCGCTCAAAACCGGGTTCGTCGCATAATCGACAGCGATCGCACGCAGGCGCTCGTTGATTTCCCCATGGCCCTCATAGGCGCGCTTCGGGAAGATGACCCAGCGCGGCCCGCGCTCGAAGCCCTCCTCAGGGATGGGCTTGGCATGCGTTTCCTCGGCAACGTCGAAGAACGTGGAAGCATGGCATACGCGCGTGGTGGGGCGCACGATGACCGGCGTCTTATAACGCTCCGAAAGCTCGAACGCCGCCTTCATCATGTCGAAGCCCTGATCGGGCGTTGCCGGGTCGAGCACCGGCACCTTGGCGAAGTTGCCGAACCTGCGCGTATCCTGCTCGGTCTGCGACGAGATGGGGCCAGGGTCGTCGGCCACGAACAGAACCGTGCCGCCCTTCACCCCCACGTAGTTCAAGCTCATCAGCGGATCGCTTGCCACGTTCAGGCCCACCTGCTTGCAAGTGAACAGCGTGCGTGCGCCGCAATACGATGCGCCGGCGAGCAGCTCGAGCGCGCTCTTCTCGTTCGTGGACCACTCCACATGGATGCCCTGAGCGGCGCCCGAAGCGTGCAGCTTCGCCACGGTTTCCGTCACCTCGGACGACGGCGTCCCGGGATAGCCCGCAACAACGCGCACCCCCGCCTCAAGTGCGGCATGGGCGAACGCCTCGTTGCCCATTAGCAGTTTCTTCGTCATATGTTTCCCCGCTTCAAAGCCTGGTTTCAGGAATCGTCCCCTGTTCTGTTTCACGTGAAACAGTGCTGGAGGAAGAATCGTCTTGATACCCGTTCATGATAGCAAAAGGGCGACAGGTTGCCCTGTCGCCCTTTCGCAAGTGGCCGGCTTTACGCCTCGGCCATGGCCTTCTTCATATCGATGATCTTCTGACGAGCGCCATCGCAGCCGGTGCCCATGATCTGCACTGCCAGGATAGCTGCGTTCTTCGCACCGTTGATGGCAACGGTGGCAACTGGCACGCCCGAGGGCATCTGCACCATGGACAGCAGCGAATCCAGACCGCCCAGATCGCTCGTCTTCATGGGGACGGCGATAACCGGGTCGGGGGTGTAGGCGGCAACCACGCCACCCAGGTGAGCAGCCTTGCCGGCAGCGGCGATGATGACCTTGATGCCGCGCTCATGCGCGGTAGAGGCCCACTCATGCACCTCGGCGGGCTTGCGGTGCGCGCTGGCAACCTTCACCTCGTACGGCACGCCGAACTCCTCAAGCTGCTTCATGCAAGGCTCCATGGCGGGCATATCGCTTTCGGAGCCCATGATGATGCCGATGACGGGATTCTTATGATCGCAAGACATTTCGCAACCCTTTCAACACGTGATTTGCTTTCCAAGGCAGTGTAGCGCGGAAGCGGACGTGTAAGGAAAACCGCACGCAAATAATGGGAGACTGAAACATACCAAAGCCAGGGAAGCGAGAGCAGCGAGGTTAGGGAAGCGAAACCGAGAAAGCCGAATCAGAGCAAACACCCCAAGCAGCAAGAGAGCCGAGCAACTGCGGATCTGCAGGTTCGCAGAAGATCCTGGCAACGGATTCGGAAAAGCAAGGCCGGGATAACGGAACCAACACTGCACGAGCGAAATTGCGAAACCCGAATAACAGGTTCGAAAACAACAAAAGGCCCGATGGCTTTCACCATCGGGCCTTTGAAGTTCATGGTGGTCGGAGGGGGACTTGAACCCTCGGCACGGGGATTTTCAGTCCCCTGCTCTACCAACTGAGCTACCCGACCAGAAGTCGTTCGTTGCGAACGCGAGTTAGTATATTACGGCAGCAAACACTTTTCGTCAACCCCGATTCAGAACTTTTTTGAGATACCTTTCCCTTCCCCGGGAAAGCTCACCCAAACAACCCCTAAACGAGCATTTGACCAGCAGATATGCAACACGCTTGAGACCGCTCGGCAACAGCAGCGAACCTATGCATACCTTGCCGCTGAGCAGCTAGCTACGAAACCACCGCCATAACGCGACTCGCGCGTTCTTTCAGCAACGCACCCCGCTACTTGCACTCGGCGCAGCCGCTGCCGAACAGCAGCTCCTTCTCCTCGCCGGGAAGCGCGGCGCGAGCCTGGTCACGCAGGTTGTTCACGCCGATGAAGAACTGGCGCATCATGACGACCAGCAAGTAGCGGCCCTTCGGGGTCAGCGTCAGCTCGTCGGCGTTATCGGTGGCGAACGCGCCCGAGGCCTTCATGAACGCCATCTCCACCGGCAGGCCCATCTCCACCGAGCAGCCGAAATCCTTCTTGAACTGGCGCTTATCAAGGCGCAGGCCGAACAGCTGCATCATGAAGCGGTAGCGCATGCGATCGCGCTTGCTGAAGGTGGTTTTGCCCATAATGGACATGTGACCTGCCTCGATGCACTTGTTGTAGTCCTTCACGCTGAAGGTGTTCACGTACAGGTTGCTGCCCAGGTATGTGATGCCGCCGCTGCCGATGGCCGGATACTCCTCGTAGTCGACCACGTACTCGTCGATCATGGCGTCCTCGCCGGCTGCCGACGTGTTCCTCTTGTTGAACGTCCACGCCGAACCGTGCTCGAACAGGTGCAAGGGCCCGCCCGTCAGCAATTCGCTGATGATCTCGTAGTACTTCTGCTCGCGAGCGTAATCAACCTTGCCCACGGTGCGGGCCAGGCTGCGCTCGACCGACGGCGACGCCATCAGCGGGTAGAACGTGGTCTGCGTGCAGCCGCTCTCGATAACGCGCTCGATATCGTTGATCAGAATGTCCTCGGTTTGCGCCGGGAAGTTGAAGATCATGTCCGCGTTCATGGACACAAAGTACGGGCTGGCGTCCTGGATGCGCTCGAGGATCTCCTGGCCGCAGCCGTACTTGTCGTAGCGGTCCATCTGCTTGAGCAGGCCGTCGTCGAAGCTTTGCACGCCCACGGACAGGCGCTGCACGCGGCCCTGCAGCTTATCCAGATAGCTGGGAATCAGGTGGTTCGGGTTCGTCTCACTCGAAACCTCCTGGATATTGAACAGCTCGCGCGCCTGATCGATGGTGTCGCACAGCTCATCGATCATGATGGTGGGAGTGCCGCCGCCGATGTAGACGCTGTCGAAGTCGTAGCCCAAATCCTTCAGCATGCGCATCTCCTTGCGCATGTTCTCGAAGTACGGGCGGGCGCGCTCCTCGCTAAACGGGAACCTGTTGAAGCTGCAGTACGGGCACAGGCGCTCGCAGAACGGCACGTGCATGTACAGCATGTAGCGTTTCCCCTGCTCAGGCGCAGGCATCATCACCTCATCGGTGGGTTTGAGCTTCAGGTACTGGTTCGTGCATTGGCGAACCACGTTCGTAAGCAGGCGCTCTGACAGCATGTACGCGCGCTCCTTTTCTCGTCCTAGTGAAAACGGTAGGAATTATATCCTACCGTTTCAGTCTCATATAATCTCGACGAAAGCTTCGCTCCCGGTGCACGAAAGATGCGCCTCAAGCGCGAAACCACCCCCACGCACAGGCGTATCGACGATCGAAGGACTCTCCCGCCCGAGCAGCCGCATACGTCTGCGCTTGAAGCCTTACGCCCAGGCTCCGCGGCCTGCGGCGGCCTTTGCGCCGATGTCGGAGCGCAGCTGCTTGCCCTCGAAGTTGATGACGTCGCATGCCTCGTAGGCCTTCGCACGGGCATCGTCGAACGTCTTGCCCAGCGCGACTACGTTGAGCACGCGGCCACCGGCGGTAACGAGCTCGCCATCGGCGTTGCGGGCGGTGCCGGCATGGAACACCGTCACGCCTTCCATAGCCTCGGCATCCTCAACGCCCAGGATGACCTTACCCTTCTCGTACTTGCCCGGGTAGCCGGCGGAAGCCAGCACCACGCACACGGCCCACTGGTCGTCCCATTCGAGCTCGATATCGTCGGGACGTCCCTCGGCCACGGCCATCATGACGTCGACCAGGTCGGTCTTCAGACGCGGCAGCACGACCTGCGTCTCAGGGTCGCCGAAACGGGCGTTGTACTCCAGCACCTTCGGCCCCTCGGGCGTCAGCATGAAGCCGCCGTAGAGCACGCCGCGGTAATCGTTCCTGAAGGGCTCGCGCGCCGTGGCGGCCGCAGCGACCTTCATCATGTGCGTCATATCGGCGAGCTCCTCATCGGTGACGATGGGCACCGGGGAGTACACGCCCATGCCGCCCGTGTTCGGGCCGCGGTCGCCGTCGAAGGCGCGCTTGTGGTCCTGGGCGGTTGCCATGCAGTGCGCCTTGCCACCGGAAACGAACGCAAGCAGCGAGCACTCCGGGCCGGTCAGGCACTCCTCGACGAGCACCTTCGAGCCCGCAGAGCCGAACGCGCCGTCGAAGCAGCTGCGCACAGCGTTCTCGGCCACCTCGATGGTGTCCGCCACCACGACGCCCTTGCCGGCTGCCAGGCCATCGGCCTTCACGACGACGGGGGCGCCCAGCTCATGCACGTACTCAAGCGCCGGCTCCAGCTCGGTGAAGCTGCCATAGCGAGCCGTGGGAATGCCGTTGGCCTGCATGAACTCCTTGCTGTACGTCTTGCTGCCCTCGAGCTGCGCACCCTGCGCATCGGGGCCGAAGACCGCCACGCCGGCTTCGCGCAGCACGTCGGCCACGCCCGCCACCAGCGGCGCTTCCGGGCCGATGACCACCAGGTCGATGGCGTTGCCCTTCACGAACTCCAGGACGGCCTGGCCATCCTCGGCGTTCAGGCCCGCCACGTTTTGCGCGACGGAGTCCGTGCCACCGTTGCCCGGGGCCGCGTACAGGTTGTCGGTACGGGGGGATTTCGCCAAGGCCCACGCAATGGCGTGCTCACGGCCGCCGCCGCCCAAAACCAAGATGTTCATGTAACTAACCCTCCATTTCCAGCTCTCGGATAATATGCGTGTGCGGGACCGCAGATTCATGCAGCCCCGCACGGGATTCGCTTCGCTATTCAGTGACAGCAGTCCATCAAGTTTATCGGCGCCTTACCAGCCGCGCATGATGGTCTGATCGCGATCGGGGCCGACGGCCACGATGCTGATGGGCACGCCCACCTTCTTCTCGAGATACTCCACGTAGCTCTTGGCGTTCTCCGGCAGCTCGTCGAACGTGCGGCAGGAGGTGATGTCCTCGCCCTTCCAGCCGGGCAGCTCCTCGTACACGGGCTTGGCGTGGAACAGCACGCTCTGCTGCATGGGGAAGTAATCGTAACGCTCGCCGTTGCACTCGTAGGCCACGCACACCTTGATGGTGTCGAAGGCGGAAAGCACGTCGAGCTTGGTCAGGGCAACATCGGTCAGGCCGTTGACATCGGCGGCGTAGCGCGCGATGACGGCGTCGAACCACCCGCAGCGACGCTTACGGCCCGTGGTCACGCCATACTCATGGCCGACCTGGCACAGCGTCTCGCCTTCCTCGGCCTCAAGGCCTTCGCCGCCGTCCTCGGCGTACGTCAGCTCGGTGGGGAAAGGACCGCCGCCGACGCGGGTGATGTAGGCCTTCTGGATGCCCAGCACGCGGTCGATGTTGACCGGGCCCACGCCCGAGCCCGTAGCGGCGCCGCCGGCGCAGCAGGAAGAAGACGTGACGTAGGGATACGTGCCATGGTCGATGTCGAGCAGGGTGCCCTGCGCGCCCTCGAACAGGATGGACTTGCCCTCGCGCACGGCGTTGTTCAGCATCTGGCTGGTCTCGGCCATATATGGCTTAAGGATACGGGCGTACGGCAGGTACTCCTCGCAGATCTCCTCGACCGTGTAGGTGTGCAGGCCGTAGATCTTCTCCAGGATGGCGTTCTTCTGGATAAGCGCCGTTTCGACCTTCAGGCGGAAGATCTTCTCGTCCATGAGGTCCTGGATGCGGATGCCCTTGCGAGCCACCTTGTCCTGGTAGCACGGGCCGATGCCGCGCTTGGTGGTGCCGATCTTATGATCGCCCAGGCTCTTCTCATCGGCGCCGTCGAGATCCTTATGGTACGGCATGATGACATGCGCGTCGCAGCTGATCTTGAGGTTCTTGCAGGAGATACCCTCGGCCTCGAGCATGGCCATTTCCTTGACCAGCACGCCGGGGTCGACCACCACGCCGTTGCCGATGACGGGAATGGCGTTCTCGTACATGACGCCGGAGGGCATCAGGTGAAGCGCCAGCTTCTTGTCGCCGTGGATAACGGTATGGCCTGCGTTGTTGCCGCCCTGATAACGGACGACGTAATCGTATTCGCTAGCAATGAGATCGGTGATCTTGCCTTTGCCTTCGTCGCCCCATTGGGCGCCAACCAGAACGGTGCTGGGCATGTGTGCGCATCCTTTCGATAACAGTGTCGCAACCCTCACAGTGTACTACAGAACCACTTCGGTAAGGCCCGGATCGGCCACGCGCATGGTTTCAACGATTTCTTCATGGCAGGTCAGCAAAATGACCTGACGGTGGCACGCCAGCTGGGCCAACGCCTTCGCCGCACCCGCACGGCGCTGGGAATCGAAGTTCACCAGGATGTCGTCCGCGATGATGGGAACGGCGCGCCCCACGTTGTCGGCGGTGACGAGCAACGCGATGCGCAGCGCCAGGTACAGCTGCTGGCACGTGCCCAGCGACAGATACACGGGCTCGCGCACGGTGCGCAGCGCGTCGGTCACCTGAAGACGGCCGTCGGCGCTCATGGACACCTTCACCCACTTGCCATCGGTCATCAAGCTGAGCAGCTCGCTTGCGCGGGCGTACACCTCGGGCTGGCTTTTGCTCTCCCGCGACGCGATGGCCGCTTCGAGCATATGGCGCGCCAGCAGCAGCTTCGCGAACTCCATAGCCGCCTCATCGCGGCGCGTTTGGAGCTGCTGGGCCTGAAGCTTCAGCTCGTCGAAGCTACGCTCCCCCTTCGCCTGGGAAAGTAGCTGGCGAAGCTCGCCGTAACGGCGGTTCAGGTGCTCGCTCGTCTCCATCAGCCCCTCGCGCTGACGCGTTTTGCGCGCGATGAAGGCGTCCACCGCCTCGAGCGTTCCGCGTTCGCGGCGCATGCCGATCTCCGCGTACAGGCCCTCACGCGTTTCGCGGGCCTTCTCAAGCGACTCCTCCAACGCCGTGCGGCGTGATACGAGCGCCTGCTTGCGCTGCACGTACAGGGCGTTCTCCGCGCGGACGTCCTTCGCCTCATCAAGCAGCGCACGGGCGTGGCGCAGGGAATCCTTCGCCTCGGAAAGCCCCGCGGCGGCAAGCTCGGCCTGCACGGCCTGGCGTTGTTTCCCCTGTTCGGCCAGGCATGCTTCCAGCTTCTTCTTGTCCTGCAGCATGACCCAGTGCCGGTCCTGAACGCGTTGGGAGCGCTCATCTCCTTTCCTGCCCGGCTTGAACAGCATGATCAGCGAGGCGGCGGCGAGCACCACTGCCACCAACACCAGGAAGAATCCCAGCGCGGTGAACGACAGGCTGGTGATCTCGCGGCCATGCATGAACAGCGGGATGCCCGCGAACATGAAGGCCACGGGCAGCGCCACGGAAAGACCGATCTGCACGCGCTGCTGACGACGTGCGCGAATCGCCTCGTTTTGCTCGTCTTGAGCCTCGAGCATCGCCTCGTAAGCAGCCCTTGAAGTCGCGTAGTTGTCGCGCGCCAAGTCGACGGCATGCTCCGTCTTCGCCTCCTGGACGGCAAGCGCCTCGATGCGATCGCGCAGGTGGCGCTCTTCGGTGGCCGTGATACCCGCCAGCTCCTCGGGATGCTCGCGCTGCGCCAGCCTATGCTCGCAGCGCAGGCTCTCCTCCTGAGCGCGCAAATCCGCGATCTTCTCCTCCAGCTCGGCTTCGTCCGCCTCGGTCTTCTCCAGCGTTTTGCGATTCGCCTTCAGCGTCTCGATGGCGGTATTGAGGTCGCCGATCTTGGCCAGCAACTCATCGCGCTGCGGCTTCAGCTCGGCGAACTCGTGGTCCTCGCGCTTCAGGCGCTCCACGCGGTCGGACTCGGCGGCGATGCGGCGACGCAGCTCGTCTTGCTCCGATTCGAGCTTCACCAGCGATTTCTCGGACGCGGCGGCCTTTGAGGTGAACTGCGCCAGGCGATCTTGCAGCGCGATCAGCGCATGCGCCGGGGAAGCCCCCGTGCCGGAACCGGCCGTGAGCAGCTTGGCCGTCACATCGGTGGTGTTGCGCAGCTGGCGCAGCTCGTCGCTGGTCAGGCTGAACATGGTGCGATACGTTTCGCGGTCGATGTCGTCGGCGACCGACGCGTCGCCCTGCAGCCCATCGGCATTGCGGATGCGCGAGACCTGCGACGCCTCCGAGCCGTCCTCGTTGGCGAAGAACAGCGTTCCCGCACGTTCGGCGTTATCGGGCTTATAGGTGTTGCGTTGGCCGCGGGCCTCTTCCCAACCGAACAGGACGCCACCTACGAACTGGGCGAACGTGGTCTTGCCGGCCTCGTTACGGCCGAACACCACGTTCATACCCGGCCCGAACGGCCCGATCAGGCGGTTGGAAAACGCGCCGAACGCGTCCATCTTGACATGTTCCAGATACTTGCCCACTAGCGCTCTTCCCCTTGCGACAGCATATCGAGCACCAGATTCTCGGCCTGCTCCGACAGCTTCCCCACCTTGCCGGCGCAGCTCGACGGCATCTGCAACCCACGATCGAGGAACTCCTGCTGCAGGAAGGCCACCTGCTCTTCGGGCAGGGATCGCTGCGTCTCGGTCACGCGCAAAAACACCGCCGGGAACAGCCCTTCCTCGCGCAGGGCCCGCTTATCGCGCGGCTCCTGCGTTTCGTCGACCATGGTGTCGCAGAAAAACGACGCGTACGAATCGTTCACATGCTTGCGCAGGTCCTCGAGCACGTCAGGGCGGGAGAGCACCTCGTGAAGCGCAGTCGTGCCCGTCAACGCGATGCGCGAGATCATCTCCTCGCAATGCGCCTTGCCGTTCGCACGGAACAGCTCTCGGATGATCAGGTCGCTGATCTCGGGCAATGTGGTGCAATCGGACACGTCGACGCGCAGGCGCTGCCATACCACGCTTGCCGTGGGGATGAATTCAAGCTGCGGGACCGCGCCTTCGGAAAGCGTGACCAGCTGTGCTCCGCGCGGGCCCGTCTCCTTGATATCGCGCCCCTGGATGCACCCGGAGAACGCGATGCGCGGACCATCCTCGCCGGGATGGATGTATCGCATGTGGATGTGCCCGCAAGCCCAGTAATCCATGCCGGCGGAAAGCAGCACCGAGGGGTTGACCGGCGCTTTCACGGGGTCGAGGTTCAACCCGGTATGCAGCATGCCGATGGCGAAGGGGGCCTGCGCGACGTCAGGTTCGCGTTGCTGAAGGGCCGCAAGCGCCGCATCACGCGTGATGCCGTCGGCGATGCATTCGTCTATCGGCCACGATTGGTTGTAGTATCCGCGGCCGCCGATGACGCAGAGCGGCTTGCCGTTGCGCCTGAACAACTCGAAACCCGGCTTGTCCGCCGGCAGCATATGGACGTTCTCCGGCAAGGAAAACGCGCTTTGCTGCCAAGAGGTGTAGGGGTCGTGGTTGCCCGTGATCAGGTACACCGGGATTCCCGCTTTTCCCAGCGTGCGCATGCCCTCGAAGAATCGCAGGTAGTCGCCGTATGACGCGCGCGACGCATCGAACACGTCGCCCGAGATGACCATGAAGTCGACCTTGCGGGAAACAGCCGTGTCTATAACGCGATCGAATGCTTCAGCGATGGCTTGCACCAATCGGGCAGCCCACGCAGGCGACACCTTGGCAAGGCCGCGGAAAGGCGCACCAAGGTGAAGATCGGCGGTGTGGAGGAATGTCAGGCTCTCAGTCATATCTTCAGTTTACCCCGGCCCCGTCGTTGCGTGCGCTACATATAGTCGGGAACGCGCGAATCGTCGATGAAGTCCATGAAGCGCGTGTATTCCGCGTTGAAGGCTAGCGTGATATCGCGCGTGGGACCGTTGCGGTGCTTGGCGACGATCAGCTCTGCCGTACCCAAGTCGGGACGGTCTTCGCTTTCCGCTTCCATCTCGTCCATGCTTCGGTCGATGAACATGACGATGTCGGCGTCCTGCTCGATAGCGCCGGATTCACGCAGGTCGGACAGCATCGGGCGCTTCTTGCCGCGCATTTCAACGGCACGGGAGAGCTGCGACAGCGCGATGACGGGCATGTCCATTTCCTTGGCAAGCACCTTCAGGCCACGGGAAATCTCAGCGACCTCGACGGCGCGGTTGCCGTCGCGACGCGCTTGCGGCGGCTGCATCAGCTGCAGGTAGTCGACGATGATCAGGCCCTTTTCAGCGTCGCGCAGCTCACGGCGAGCCTTCGCACGCAGCTCCAGGATGGAAAGCGCCGGCGTATCGTCGAACTCGATTTTCAGTTTGGAAAGGTTGCTGGATGCCTCGATAATGGCTGCCCAGTCCGCGTCCTGCACCTGGCCGGCGCGCAGCTTCGACAAGCTCACGCGAGCCTCGGAGGCAAGGACACGTTGCACCAGCTGGGAGGCGCTCATTTCCAGCGACAGGAATGCCACGGTGGCGCCCAATTTCGCCGCACTCGTGCACAGGTTCAGGGCGAAGGCCGTCTTGCCGACACCAGGACGAGCCGCAAGGATGACCAAGTCGCCGCCACGGAAGCCGTGGAACAGGTCGTCGACGTCTTTAAAGCCCGACGCGACGCCCGAGATCTTGTTCTCCTGCGCTGCCATCTCCTGCAGTTCTTCGAAGGCGTCCACCAGCAGCGTGTCGATACCTGTAAACGCACTGGAAACGCGTTTTTCCGTGACCGCGAACAGCGTTTTCTCCGCCTGCTCCACAACGACGCCCAGGTCGTCGGGGGCATCGTAGGCCAGCGAACGGATCTCGCCAGACGCGCGGATAAGATCGCGCAGGATGGATGTGCGCTTGACGATCTCGACGTGATTCTGCCAGTTGACCAGGGCGAACGAATTGCTGGCAAGTTCCAAGATGTATGCCTGGCCGCCAACGGCCTCAAGCTGACCCGATGCCTTCAGGTTATCGGCAACCGAAATCTGGTCGAGGGGGATATGACGCGTGTAAAGGTCGAGCATGGCCTCGAAAATGCGCTGATGGGCAGCTCGATAGAAGTTGTCAGGGATAAGTTTGGCGGCAACATCCTCGATGGCCTCCTGGTTGAGCAGGCACGCCGCCAACACCGACTTCTCGGCTTCTATGTTCTGAGGCTCCATTTTGCGGATTGAGGAGCTCTCAGGCACCTCAGGGGCGAAATCAGGATTATAGGGAACGTCAACGGGCATGCTGCTCATCCTTTCTTGTATCCGGCTTATCATACCGCAGTCGTAGTTGAACCACGACATTCCAAGCCGTAACCCGGAAAGGCCCATGAAGCGCAGAAGAGCAGTCCAGGATTCCGATATAGCCCTCAAGTGTGCAAGCATGAATCCCTGGAAGGCGATCATGCGCCTTCTATTTACCCGAGAAGCAATACACGCACTTCAAAACTAGACATAGAGGACGAATCCCCAATGGACAACATCGCGCTTCGCAAACGCGCGGCAGGCACTCGCAAAACACCTAGCCTTATATAGAAAAATCCCCCGCACTCATGTACGGGGGATTTGCTAGTTCGCTTTAAAGCGCTGAGTTATTCAGCGGCCTCTTCAGCAGCAGCCTCCTCGGCGACAGCCTCGGTCTCGACCTCTTCGGCCTCTTCCTCGGCAGCAACCTCGTCGATGCCCACCAGCAGCGTGACCGTGGCCTTGATGTCACGGTAGATGGAGATGACGACCTCGTGCTGACCGGCGGTCTTGATGGCCTTGCCAGCCTCAATGCGACGGCGGTCGATCTCCACGCCCAGAGCCTCCTTGATAGCGTCGGCGATCTGGGTGGCGGTAACGGAGCCGAACAGCTGGCCCTCTTCGCCGACCTTCGCGTCGACCTTCACGGAAGCACCGTCGAGCACGGACTTCAGCTTATCAGCATCGGCCAGGCGAGTAGCCTCGCGCTTGGCGATGTTGTTCTTGCGCATCTCCAGCTGCTTCAGGTTGCCCTTCGTAGCCAGGATGGCGATGCCCTGCGGCATCAGGTAGTTGTTGGCAAAACCGGGGGCCACGTCCACGACGTCGCCTTCGCCGCCCTTGCCCTTGAGCTCTTGGAGCAGGATGACTTTCATGGTTCCTCCTTGCGCCTAGCGATTGCGGCGGTCGCCGCGGCCGCTAATTGCGGGAACCGCGTAGGGCATCAGAGCCATCTCGCGAGCGCGCTTCACGGCGTTCGCGATGTCACGCTGGTGCTGGGTGCAGGCACCCGTCACGCGGCGCGGCTTGATCTTCCCGCGGTCGGTAACATACTTGCGCAGCATCTGAGTATCTTTGTAGTCGATGTACTCCGCGTCCTCTTTGCAGAACTGGCAGTACTTGCGACGAGGCTGCTTCGCGTAGTCGGACATTTGGTAAACCTCTTTCGCTTAAAACGGGATGTCTTCGTCGTAAACCGAAGCAGAGGCATCTACGATCGGAGCTGCAACGGGAGCGGCCATCGGAGCGGGCTGCGGGGCGTAACCTGCGGTCATGCCGTTGTCGTAACCCTGGTTGGCGCTGTTGCCGTTGCGGCTGGACATGAACTCCAACTCGTCGACGATCACTTCAAGCTTGCTGCGGCGCTGACCATCGCGCTCCCACGAGCTGTAACGAAGCTTGCCCTCGATGGCCACTTTCGTGCCCTTCGTAAGGTAGGGCTGCAGCTTCTCGCCACGGGTACCGAACATGGTGCAGTCGACGAAGTTCGGGTAATCCTCCCATTCGCCGGTCTGCTGGTTCTTGCGACGGTCGTTGACCGCAACACCGAACCCCAGGATGGCCATACCGCTTTGCGTGGAACGAATTTCGGCGTCGCGCGTAAGATTTCCGCTGATCATGACACGATTGATGCTCATGTGTATCTACCTCTTCTCATGCTGGGACCTAGTGGGCCCCTACGTAATCCTATTCGCGGTCGGTGCGCTTCACGATCATGTGGCGAACAACGACATCAGAGATGCGCAGCACGCGATCGAGTTCTGCAACCTCGGCGGGATCAGCGTGGAAATCGATGAGGGTGTAGACACCGTCGGTCAGACCATTGATCTCGTAAGCGAGTTTACGCTTGCCCCACTCGTCAACGTTGTCGACGGAACCCTCGGCGGACGTGATAACGCCCTGGATACGATTCATCGTATTTGCACGGGTTTCCTCGTCGGTAGACGGAGCAACAATAAACAGCAGTTCGTAAGCCTTCATCAGCTCACCTCCTTTGGACTTTACGGCCCCGGGCTGGTGAAGGCACACACCGGGGCAGGAATTAGCCCGACTATATTATCAAGCCCGATTCCTCAATGCCAGCCTTTCACCTTGCTTTCTTCCTTCTGCACCGTTTCAACACATCGCCGCACCTCAGACGGCAGGCCCCTGCTCCACAGCCCGCCGTCTGCCCGCATCTCCTACTATAGGCATGCCATCTTGCAGAACCCTTGTCGAAATGACGAAGGCGATTCACCTGAACCTTGCAGGTGAACCGCCTTCGCGTCTATCGCCAGCCTTTAGCTTGGCTGAATAAGCTTGCATGGTTCGCCTATTTCAAACCGCGCAAGCTTTCAGGAGCACGTTTTCGATACGCCTCCCGACTATTTGGGCTTATTCCTCTTCGGAACCCTCGTCCACCACTTCGAACTCAGTCTCGTCCTCTGCGGTGTACTTCTCGTCGATCTCATCGTCGCTGTACTCGCCCGGGGCCTTCAGAGCAATCATGAAGTTCGGGGCCTCACCGATGTACGCCGGCTCGTCCTCGAACTCAATGGTGCCATCCTCGGAGCACTCGTACAGATAGCCCACAGCAAAGCCCTTGTCTGCGCCGGGCACGCCTCCCTCAGCGATAAGAGCATCCTTCGTACCCTCATCAACCTCGACGTAACCGTCGTAGCAGAGCGCATAAGCCTGCGCGCCCTGGGCATGCTGCACCGTATGGCGAGCTGCGTTGAAACACGCCTCCACGGACTCGCCGGGATGGTTCTCGATGAACAGGTTCTCCTTGACCGCCAGCGCGGTGAAGGGGACCACTTCGTTGCTCTGGGTCAGCTTCTGCTTCGCCTCATCCAGCGAGAACAGCAGCACCTTCTCCAAGATCTCGGGGATCTCGGGGACTTCGTTTTCCGGGTTTTCAACAACGCGATCTGCCATTGCCGTATCCTTTCGATTCTTTACAATGCGAAAGCCACGCCCCCGCATGCATTTCATAATGCATCCAGTGTAGCGTGGCTTTCGACCCGCGATATCGTTGTTGCAACGAACCGCTGAAAATCCGCGTTCGGGCTTTAGCGACGATGGCTCTTGCGGCGCACCTTATAGCCCTTCTTCTTGCCGCAGATGCCCTTGTCCTTCATCGCCAGGATCAGCTTCTCGGTGATGGCATCGAGCTGGGCAATCTCTTCAGCGCTTAGGCAGGAGATGATGTCCTCGGCGGTCTTATCATTGGCTGCAACGCGCTTCTCCGCAAGCTCGCGGCCCAGATCGGTCAGCTTCACCGCGTAGGTGCGCGGCTGATCGACTGACTCGATGGTCACATAACCGTTGCGCTCAGCCTTCTTCACGATGTCCTTAAGGTTGCTGCGGTTCATGCCCAGCGTCTTGGTGAGATCGCGCTGAGTAGCGCCATCATCGACCAGCAAGGCCTGAAGCAGTGCACCCTGACCGCGCTTGAAGCTCTTCGGACCGTTCTTGCGGAATGCCAGACGGACGAGCTTGTTCGCCTTCTTCATCTGAGCCAAAGACTTTGCGGCTTCGTTCATGGTGGTTCCTTTCTATACCGATAAGGTAAGGGCAATCTTCGAATAACCTGAGTATACAAGTGTTGCCTGCACAGTGTTTCACGTGAAACAGCGTTATCCATAAACACTCCGTGGATTACTATTTCCCCAGGTTATATTCATACTCATGATTATTCATGAATAAGATTCTTTCTTGAAAACCCCAAAGCAATAGCGCAACTGCCCGGAAAATGAAAAAGCCCCTGCATTTGCAAGGGCTTCAAGTTTCCTGGCGGAGGAGGAGGGATTCGAACCCTCGTCACCGGGGTTTCCGGTGAAACGGTTTTCGAGACCGCCGCATTCAACCACTCTGCCACCCCTCCGCATGGGGTGGGTCGGCTGGGTATTTATGCCGACCTACAAAAAAGGCGTTACCGTAAAGGTTCCGCCGGGATAATCTGGCGGAGAGATGGGGATTCGAACCCCAGATACGCTTTTGGCGTATACACGATTTCCAATCGTGCACCTTCGGCCAGCTCGGTCATCTCTCCGCTTGCTTACAGCCTGCATCGCTTTCACGTTTTCTCTCGTGCGCTCATGCAGCGGTTAAGTATTCTACACTATCTAATACGAACCCACAAGAGAAAAATACTCATTGTTTTTGCCATTTTTCGCAACTTGCAGCGGAACGTCGAACAGCGAGCTCATCATCTGGTCGGTCAGCATCGCCTCTTTCGCGCCGTCAGCGAACAACCTTCCCTCTTTGACCAGGACCAAACGCTTGATCTCGGGGATGATGTCTTCCGGATAGTGGGTGATCAACACGATACCCTTGCCCTTCCTTGCAAGATCTCGCATGCTCGAACGCACATAGTACATGCCTTCCGGGTCAAGACCCGTACAAGGCTCGTCGAGCAGCAGCGTGCTCGGATCGTGCACAAGGGCGCGAGCGAAGAGCACGCGGCGGGCCTGACCGCTCGACATGGTCATGATGTCCTGATCGGCAAGCTTCGCCACACCCAGCATCTCCATAGCTTCAAGCGCCTTTGCATGCGTGCGCTCATCCGGGTGGACGTGACGTGGAAGGCCGAGCGTGCCGAACAGGCCGCCTTCCACAATATCCACGGCAGGCAGATGGACGTTGATCTGCGCCTGCATGGTGGACGACACGATACCCAGCGTTTTACGCACATCCACCAACGTCGCGCGCGGATTGCCGTTGAACTTCACCGGGGGCTGCTCACGATAGAGCGGCATCACTTCCCTGGTGATCAGCTTCACGAACGTCGATTTGCCGGCGCCGTTCGGACCCAAAAGCGCGATATTCTCCCCTTTTGCAAGCAAGAACTTATCAACGTGCAGGATTGTACGGCCCGCTCTCACAACCTCGGCATCGTTGAGCTCGAACAGCGGCTGCACTTCGATGTTTTCTTCGCTCATACACCCATTCCTTCCCAAACGAAGAAGGGAACCCGTTGAAACGGGTTCCCTTCTTATACTTGCTTCACGCGCCCTTGCAGGCTAGTTTGCCGAAGACTTTCCATCTGCATCGGCAGCGCTGGCGGAGTCGTCAGCGGAACCATCGGTGCTGGCAGAGGCGTCGCCGTCCGTCGAGTCAGCGGCCGAAACATTGGTGTCGGCACTATCGGTGCTGTTGGGGTCTTCAGTCTGATACTTCGACATATCAACGTCGTAGGGCAGGCCGGAGGGCATATCGTTGATCTTGAGGTCGGAAGATTCCTTCTTCTCCTTCAGCCAGTTCTGGTAGTTCGTGGTCTGGCCCTGAGACTGCAGCGACTCCTTGATGGTCTCCTGCCACTCGGAGGGAATCTGGTCGAGGCTGGTGATTTTCACCGTCTCGGTACCGTCGTCGGCCTTCTCTTTCGGAGCGTTGTACACGTCGGTGCACTTGATGATATGAATGCCATAGCTGCTGGTAACCAGACCGCTGACCTGGCCTTTCTCAAGGCCGCTCAGCGCATCCGTGTACTCCTGCACAAACGAGCTGGTCTTATCCCAACCCACGTCGCCGCCGGCGTCCTTGGAACCGGTGTCATTGGAGTACTGCTTGGCAGCCTCGGCGAAATCGAGCTCGCCGGAGTTGATCTTGTTCAGCACGTCTTGAGCGGTTGCCTCGTCATCGGAATCGAACAGGATATGGCTGGAGCGCTTGGCCCCATCGTAGGCGCTGGCGTACATCTGCGCATACTGGAGCATATCGTCGTTGGAAGGCTCCTCGCTAGAAGTGAAGGTGTTGTACAGCTCCTTGGCCTTCAGCTGCAGCTCGATCTCGGAACGATACTCGTCCTCGGTCATGCCGGCCTGCTCGAGGGCGGACTGCCACTTCTCGTCGCTATCGTAGTTGGACTTCATCTTGTCGACATAGCTATCAACCTCGGAGCTGTCGACGGTAACGCCCTTTTCTTCAGCGCCGGAATTGATGAGCTCGCGCGTGACGTACGTGTTGATGATCTGCTCGCGCACGCCTGCCGGATCGGTGCCCATCTGCGCCAGGTAGTTACCCCAGGAGTCCTCGTCGGTCAGACCCTGCTGCTCGCGAACGCTTTGGATATAGTCGGTAACCGTGTCCTCGTAGATTTCGGTACCGTTAATGGTGGCGGCCACCGCGCCCGAACCGGAGTTCTGGTTATTGCTGGAGCAGCCGGCAACGCCCATGACGCACGCCGCCGAAAGACCCATCGCGCAAACCGTTGAGATAATGCGAGATGCCTTCATAAAACCCTTCCTCAAACGCATGAAACCGCTGGACAGACGCGTCCCACGGTCAAATCAAATGCCTCGTGCGTATTTTCCCACACGGCGGAATTCGCCTTTCTCCCAGCACAATATGCCCATGCAGGTTTCACAGGAGCTGGGCTTTCCTACAGCATTCGGAGCATCTCCCCATAGAAAAAGGCGGCCCGAGGGCCGCCTTTTGGGATTCAAGCTGGTTATATCGCGCTTTGTCGGCGCTTGATCACACCCACGCTCGAATGCGAAGTCGTTACGAAAACGGCTTTTGCGCTATTTCTTGTTCGCCTTCTTGCGCTCGATGGTGCTCAGGATGCGCTTGCGCAGGCGAATGGACTCGGGAGTGACCTCCACCAGCTCGTCATCCTCGATGTACTCCAGCGCCTCTTCGAGCGTGAAGGTGATCGGCGGGGTCAGCTGGATGGCCTTGTCCGCAGTAGAGGAACGCTGGTTGCCCAGGTTCTTCGTCTTCGACACGTTAACCACCATGTCGCCTTCCTTGGCGGACTCGCCGACGATCATACCCTCGTAACACTCGTCGCCGGGCTTGACGAACAAGCGGCCACGCTGCTGCAGCGTATCAAGCGCGTAGGCGACGGCCTTATCGGTTGCCATGGCGATCATGCAGCCGTTCTTGCGGCCGTCCATCTCACCGGAATACGGGCCGTATTCACGGAAGTGGTGGAACAGCACTGCTTCGCCGTGCGTCGCATTGAGGATGCGGGTTTTCAGGCCCATAGTGCCGCGGGACGGGATGCTGAAGGTCAAGTGCGTCATGCTCTCGTCGGAGAACATGTCCTCCATGATGCCGCCGGCGGTGCCCATGACCTCGATGGCCTTGCCGGAGTAGTCGTTCGGCACGTCGACGGTTGCTTCCTCGATCGGCTCGAGCTTGTTGCCGTGCTCATCGGTCTTATACACGACCTGCGGGCGACCGACCTGGAACTCGAAGCCTTCGCGGCGCATGGTCTCCATAAGGACGGACAGATGCAGCACGCCACGGCCGGCAACGCGCACGCCGGACTTGTCCTCGGTCTCGTCGATGCGCATGGAGATGTTGCTCTCCTTCTCGCGCATGAGGCGCTCCTTGAGCTGACGGGCGCCGACGATGTCACCCTCACGGCCAACCAGCGGGCTGGTGGAAGCCTCGAACACGACCGCCATGGTGGGCTCCTCGACAGCGATGGGCTCCATCTCCACCGGGTTCTCGGGGTCGGTGATCACGTCTCCGATATCCGCCGCCTCGACACCGATCACGGCAACGATATCGCCGGCATGGGCTTCGGGAACCTCGGTCTTGCCCAGGTTCTCGAAGGTGTAGACCTTGCGGATGGTGGCGTTGTACTGGTTGCCGTCGGGCTGCACGACCAGCACCTGCTCCTTCTCGTGCAGGGTGCCGCTATGCAGGCGACCGACGCCGATACGACCCTCGTAGCTGCTGTGGTCGACGGTGCAGACCTGCAGGGCCACCGGACCCTCGGCGTCCACCTCGGGACACGGAATCTCGTTGATGATGGTGTCGAGCAGCGGGATCATGTCCATGTTGCCGTCTTCGGGCTCCAAGCGTGCGTAGCCGTTGACCGCGGAAGCGTACACCACGGGGAAGTCAAGCTGCTCGTCTGAAGCACCCAGCTCGACCATCAGGTCGAACACCTTGTCCACGGCGCCCTCGGGATCGGCGTTGGGGCGGTCGATCTTGTTCACGACGACCACGATGCGCAGACCGCGCTCGAGAGCATGAGAGAGAACGAAGCGCGTCTGAGGCTTGGGGCCCTCGTAAGCGTCGACGATGAGCAGGGCACCGTCGGCCATGTTCAGCACGCGCTCCACCTCGCCGCCGAAGTCGGCATGGCCGGGCGTGTCGATGACGTTGATCTTGACGCCCTTATAGTGGATGGAGATGTTCTTGGACAGGATGGTGATGCCGCGCTCGCGCTCCTGATCGTTGGAGTCCAAGACGCGCTCCTGCACTTCCTGGTTCTCGCGGAACACGTGGGACGACCACAGCAGGCGGTCGACCAGCGTGGTCTTGCCATGGTCGACGTGCGCGATGATGGCAACGTTGCGAAGGCCTTCTTGCTTCATACGGGTGTGCTACTCCTCTTCAGATTCTTGCGCGATCTTGCGCTCTTCCCTATTCAATTCGTCAATATGCTCGGTAAGCGTGTTGATAGAACGTTGCGATGATACCACCTGGACAATGCCCCAGATGGCCGCAGTGCTGGCTATGGCGGCAACCACACCGAACAACCCAAAAGGGCGTCGGCCGCAGAACAAGGCCACCAGCCCGCCGATAGCCGCCATGCCAAGACCGTTGCGGCGCTCGTCGTACACCGCATCGCGTTGGCGCACCAGCTGCGTCCGGGCCGCGGCTATGCCGGCAAGGCGGGCATCGGCATCGTCGTAAGCCGCGCGTGTTGAACGCGCCGAGGCCGAGGAGCCGCCCGCTTTCCTGCGACCCTTGGACGACGTCAGAAAATCGTAGGCCTCTTGCAGGTTCTTAAACTGCTCGGTTGCCCGGTCTTGCAGCTTTTTATTGGTGGCGAAGCGGTCGGGATGCAGGATCTGCGCCGTTTCGCGATAAGCGGTCTTGATATCCTCGTCGGTAGCGTCCTCATCCAACCCTAGGGCACGCAGTGCTTCCAGACGGTTCATGACACCTCGCTTATCAGCTCGACCGTTTCCTACCCCGATACGAAAGCAGGCCCGTTTCCGGACCTGCGGCAAAAAAAATGCAGACCCGTTTCCGGACCTGCAAATAATCTCAAATGGTGGAGGTTAGGGGGATCGAACCCCTGACCTCAGGCTTGCAAAGCCCGCGCTCTCCCAGCTGAGCTAAACCCCCAACTCGCACTTTACAATAATAAACGCTCCACCGGCAAACTCGGCTCACGGTGGAGCGTTTATCGCAAATACTGGTGGGCCCGAATGGATTTGAACCAGCGACCTCACGCTTATCAGGCGTGCGCTCTAACCAACTGAGCTACGGGCCCCTTCGAAAAGTGCTCGTTTATTATAACCAGGGTTTCCAAGAATGGTCAAGAAGAATTTTCAACTTCTAGGAAAATTTTTTCCTACTGCCGTTTTACAAAAGAAACCGCAGGTCAGAGCCGTATTCACGCGTATAATCCCTTATAAAGAGGCTTCTGAAGGGCTCGATATCATATATAAGCGAATCGCTTATAGTTAGGAGCAGGCTTGGTTCCCATCGCTGTGCAAAAGATCATTATCGGAAGCGCACCGGGTCCTTCCATCCTTGTGCTGCAGCCTATCGAGGAGAGCCCCGTGCCCGGTGTATCGCGTATCGTGCCCATTACGGTGGGCGCTGCCGAAGCCGCTCAGCTGCACTTGGCCGTCACACATACCAAGGTTGCACGCCCCACCACGCACGACCTGCTGCTCGACGCCCTCACCAACCTTGACGCAAGCGTCGACCATGTCCTTATCGACAAGGTGAAGGGATCGCTGTTTTTCGCGAAGCTGACGTTGCGCCAACACGGAAGGCTCATCGAGCTTGATGCCCGCCCCAGCGACGCGCTCTCTCTGGCATTGCGCGAAGACGCTCCGCTCTATATCAATGAGGACGTCTTGGAGCGCGCCTCATACCCCTATATCGTCCGAAAGCCCATCGAGGACGAGTCCGCCGAAGAGGAGCTTGAGGAGTTCCGCTCGTTCCTGGAGGACCTCGACCCAAAGGATTTCTCGTAGCACTACGGCGGCCACCGTACCCGTAAATCCGCGCTCCAGGTGATCATCCAGCCCAACCGCATCCTCCTATTGGGATGTTTCACGTGAAACATCCTCATGCTGCCGTACAACATGCCCATGCAACAAGAAAGCCGCCCCTTGCGGAGCGGCTTTCTTAATCGTTCGTATATGCCTGAAGCTGGCTACTCTTCCATCTCGTCGATGGACGACTCATCCAACTCTTCGGCGCCATCGGCATTCACGGCGCGCTTCTTCTTGCCATGGGCGGCGATGGCGACGGCGGTCACGCGATCGTCCTCGGCAACGTTCATGACGCGAACGCCCTGCGTGGAGCGGCCGAGCTCGGAGATGCCCTCGACGGGAGTGCGCACCACGACGCCCTCCTCGGACATGATCATGATCTCGTCGTCGGCACCTACGATCTTCATGGCAGCCAACAAGCCCTTCTTCTCCGTCATGGTGATGGTGAAGACGCCCTGACCGCCGCGATGGTGCGACGGATACTCGGAGATGGGCGTGCGCTTGCCGTAGCCCTTCTCGGTGATGACGAACAGATCGGTCTCGGGGCGAGCGATCTCCATGCCGAGCACCTTGGCGTCTGCCGGCGCGTTCATGCCGCGCACGCCCATGGTGCCGCGGCCCATGGCGCGCACTTCGTCCTCGGGCCACATGATTGCCTTGCCGGCGGACGACACCATGATAACGTTCTCGCCCTGGGCCACGCGGCGCACGCTGATAAGGCGGTCGCCGTCTTTGAGGTTGATGGCGATGAGACCGTCACGGCGCGTACGATCGTACTGTTCCATGGACGTCTTTTTCACCATGCCGTGCTCGGTG
>JAUNWR010000109.1:0-4249 GCA_030540215.1 Coriobacteriia bacterium
CTCGCTTAACGGGTGGGAGGGCAACGCCTCCCCGCGCATCGCAGAGGTTCCTTCGGGCATGCTCAATTCCATCGGCCTGCAAAACCCCGGCGTCGAGCATCTGAAGGCCTGCGAGCTGCCGTGGCTTGCCGAGGTGGGCGCAACCACCATCGTCAACGTTTCCGGTCACAGCTTCGACGAGTACGTTCAGGTCATCGAGGCGCTCGAAGATGCACCCGTCGACGCGTACGAGGTCAACATCTCGTGCCCGAACGTCGATGCCGGCGGCATGACCATCGGCACGCACGTGGAGTCCGTCGAGAAGGTGGTGGGCATGTGCCGTCAGGCTACCGCCCGCCCGCTCATCGTCAAGCTCACGCCCAACGTCACCGATATCGCCGAGATCGCCCGAGCCGCCGAGTCCGCCGGCGCCGACGCCATCTCGCTCATCAACACGCTCATGGGCATGGCCATCGACGCCGATCGTCGCTGCACGCTCACGTCGCGTCCCTTCGCCGGCTTCTCCGGTCCCGCCATCAAGCCCGTGGCCCTGCGCTGCGTGTGGCAGTGCCATAACGCGGTGAAGGTGCCGCTTCTGGGCATGGGCGGCATCTCGAACGGCACCGATGCCGTGGAGTTCCTGCTCGCCGGCGCCACCGCCGTGGCGGTGGGCACCGCGAACTTCGTCAATCCCCAGGCAACCATCGACGTCATCGACGGCATCGCCGAGTATTGCGAGCGTCACGGCGTCAAAGACGTCAACGAACTGATTGGAGCGTTGCAATGCTAACCACGTTTTCCGATATCCCCGAGCGCGACCGCGTCATCGTCGCCCTGGACTGCGACATCGAGGAGGCCTTCGAGCTGGCCGACAAGCTGCAGGGCAAGGCCACGTGGATGAAGATCGGCATGACGCTGTTCTATGCCAACGGTCCTGCGGTGGTGTACGCTCTGAAGGAGCGCGGATTCAAGGTGTTTCTGGACCTGAAGTACCATGACATCCCGCATCAGGTCGAGGGTGCGGCGTATTCGGCGGCCGCTAGCGGCGCCGACATGATGACGATGCACACCATCGGCGGCGTCTCCATGATGAGCGCGGCGCAGAAGGGCGCCGAGCGCGCGGCGGCCGAATACGGCTTCGACGTGCCCATCACCTTGGGCATCACCGTGCTCACCTCCATGAGCCAGGCAGCCTTGGCCGACACCGGCGTCACCCGTCCCATGTCCGAGCAGGTCAACGTGCTCGCCGAGCAGGCCAAGCGTTCCGGCATCTCCGGCGTCGTGGCATCTCCGCAGGAAGCCGCCATGCTTCGCGAGGTGCTCGGCCCCGAGGGCTATATCGTCACGCCGGGCGTGCGCCCCGCCGGCAGCGCCCTGGGCGATCAGTCCCGTGTCGCCACGCCCAAGCAGGCCTTCGAAAACGGCGCATCGCACATCGTCATCGGCCGCCCCATCACGCAGGCCGCCGATCCGGCGGCTGCCTTCGACGCCATCGTGGCCGAGCTGGACTAGCGGATTTTTTTGCGCGTTCGTGGCATAGCTGGCATCGTTCGTGCATAATGTGTTGTCGCTGAATAAGGGCGCCTTTGCGTTTGATTTGGAAGAATCCCAGGTACAAGGCCATTTTTCTGCGAAAACTTTTTTGTGATTTGGGTAACTGGTTGTTGTCGATGACGGTTGACGTGCTAGTATCACCACAACGCTTGATTTACACGAAGGAGATTACTGATGGCTATTCCCCAACTCAGCCCTGAAGATCGTCAGGCGGCCCTTGAAAAGGCCAAGGCTGCTCGCATCAAGCGCGCTCAGGTCCGTGATGATCTCAAGGCCGGCAAGCTCACGCTTGCCCAGGTGGTCGACATGAAAGACGACCCGGTCATCGGCCGTATGAAGGTCTCCACGCTCATCGAAACCCTTCCCGGCTACGGTAAGGCCAAGGCCGAGAAGGTCATGAAGGAGCTGCAGATCGCCGAAAGCCGCCGCCTGCGCGGTCTTGGCGAGCGTCAGCAGGTCGCGCTCCTCGAGCGTCTGGGCTAGGCAGTGCGCCGCGGCAATCTGTTCGTCATCTCCGGGCCATCAGGTGCTGGCAAAGGCACGCTGGTGGCCCGACTTGTGCAGGCGGTTCCCGATGCGTGGGTCTCGGTTTCGGCCACCACGCGCAGCCCCCGCGCAGGCGAGGTCGACGGCGTTCATTACCAGTTCAAAACCAAGGAGCAGTTCCAGCAGCTCATCGATTCCGATGGCTTGCTCGAATGGGCGGTGTACGGGTCAAACCATTACGGCACGCCCAAGGCCAGCGTCCAGGAGCACATGGCGGCCGGCCAGCAGGTCATCCTTGAGATCGATGTGCAGGGGGCTTTCCAGATCAGGGAGAAGGTGCCCGAGGCTCACCTGATTTTCATCGAGCCGCCTTCCATGGAGGTGCTCGAGCAGCGCCTTCGTGGCCGCGACACCGAAACCGAGGAAGTCATCCAGCAGCGTCTTGCTGCTGCTAGGGTGGAGCTTTCCCGTAAAATGGAGTATGATATACAGCTTGTGAACGATAATCTTGACGAAGCTGTTTCGCAGCTCGTCTCATACGTGAACGAACAAGCCGAGAAAACGCGAGGTTAACTACCCTATGAGCATCATCGAACCCAGGATCACCGACCTTCTGGACGCAACCGATAACGACCGTTTCCTGCTGTGCGCCCTGGCATCTAAGCGCGCCCATGACATCAACGACATGATGCGCGGCCAGCGTGATCGCGCCATCCAGCTGCAAACCGCCGTCGAAATCGCTAAAGCCGCAGATAGGAAGCCGCTTTCCATGGCATTCTCCGAAATCGCCCGTGGCGACGTTTCCTACGATCCGGAAACCATCGACGCCGAGAATCACTAAACCTTTTCTACGCCAAGCAGTTTTCGTTTGACGTGTGAACCCTCTGGCGTCCTGCGCCTGCCTATGCTGATCATGTGCCGCGCTTTCAGTGCGTTGCAAGCAGCGTTACGGCTTGCAGGATGACAGGGGGTTTGTTCCGTTTACCCGCTTACTGAATGTTTCGAAGGGCTGTTCATATGACCGAATTCCAGCGCATTTGCCTGGTCCACTACCATGAAATCGGGCTGAAGGGGCACAATCGCTCCACGTTCGAGATGCGCCTGCTCAAAAACCTCGAGGCGTTGCTCTCCGATTTCGATGTGGTCACCATCCATCGAATCTCCGGTCGCCTGTGCGTGTTCTTGCGCGAGGGCACCGATTGGGAGACCGAGAAGCGCTGCGCTGATTTCATCCGCAAAGTGCCCGGCGTTGCCCGCGTATCCTCTGGTTACAAATGCGAGCGCGATTTGGCGCAAATGGAGCAAGCTGCGCTGGCGGCCATGGCCGATGTCGATGATTTCACCAGCTTCAAGGTGCAGGCTCGTCGCAACCATACCGACTTCGAAGTCGGTTCTATGGATATGAATCGCATCATCGGCGCTGCGCTGTGCGAGGCGCATCCCGAAAAACAGGTTCAGATGAAGAACCCCGACGTGGTGGTGGGCGTCGAAGTGGTGCAGAACGCCGCTTACGTGTACGCTCGCAGCGTGCGCGGCGTCGGCGGCCTTCCGGTTGGAAGCTCGGGCAAGGTAGCCTGCCTTCTGTCCAGCGGCATCGACTCGCCGGTGGCCACGTGGCGTATGGCGCGTCGCGGCGCCGTGTGCATCGGCGTGCATTTCTCCGGCCGTCCGCAAACCAGTGACACCAGCGAGTACCTGGTCGACGATATCGCGCATGTGCTTGAGAAGACCGGGTGCATCGGTCGCGTGTACGTTGTGCCGTTCGGCGATTACCAGCGCGAGATTTCGCTGACGGTGCCTCCTCAGCTGCGCGTCATCATGTATCGCCGCCTTATGTTCAAGGTTGCGCAGGAGATCGCCCGTCGTGAAGGGGCGAAGGCCCTGGTAACCGGCGAGTCGCTCGGCCAGGTGGCCTCGCAAACCTTGGATAACATCCGCTGCACCGATGCGGCGGTGGATATGCCGGTGTTCCGTCCCCTCATCGGCACCGACAAGCTTGAGATCATCGACATGGCCCAGCAGGTCGGCACCTTCGAGATTTCATCCCAGGATGCCCCCGATTGCTGCACGCTCTTCATGCCGCGCAACCCCGAAACGCATGCGCAGCTCGAGGACGTGCTTGAGGCGGAGTCGGCGCTTCCCATCGATCAATGGGTGTCCGAGCTTGCCGACGCCGCGGAGCCGCACGACTACAAGTGCCCTGGCTATAAGAAGAAAAAGCCCCGCAAGG
>JAUNWR010000110.1:0-4204 GCA_030540215.1 Coriobacteriia bacterium
AAGAACGTCTCGGCATCCTCGACGGGGTCGGAGTGGACACCAGCCTGCTTGAGGGTTTTGAACTCCCAACCGGGAAAATCAAGCGCTTCGGCGATTTCGACGGCCTTGTGAGCGTTGTTGCTGGCAATGAGAACAATTTTCATGACGGTTCCTTTCGGGGCCAAATGTTGTTCTTAGAATTCGATATGCGAAACGCTGGTGATGGGCATGCAGAATGCACGGCTGCCGAAGCTTTGGAACTCCGCAACGTCATCACCGGTGGTGTTGAACTCATACTCTGCTGCATGACCTGCCTGGGCACGCTGATGATGACGGTCCAGGATCTCGGTAACGTCGCGAGCCGCTTCCTTCGCCGACGAAATAAGCGTAACCTCATGGCCCACCACGCCGCCGATCAATGCCTTGAGCAACGGAAAATGCGTGCAGCCAAGGACCAGCGTGTCGATTTGGCAGCGTCGCAACGGCTCCAGATACTCTTTGGCGATAGCCTGGAACGGCGGTCGGATATAGACCTTCGATGCAAGCGAGGTATAGTTCTCGATAGGGCCCTCCGCCATGCGGATGCCCTGTTCGGCAATCTCAACGAATCGCGGCGTAGCGGTGGAAAACACGGTGATTCCCGCATCAAGATGGCGGATCGCCTTCGTATAGGCATCGGACTCCACCGTCGCCTTCGTGGCGATGACTCCGACGCGCTTATTGCGCGTTGCGTGCGCAGCGGCGCGTGCGCCAGGTTCCACAACGCCTATGACAGGAACGGGGAACGTTCGCTGGGCATGCGCCAAGCCGGCTGCAGTAGCGGTATTGCACGCGATGACGATGAGCTTGACCCCGCGCTGCACCAGCCATGAGCCGATTTGCTGGACGAATCCGTCCACTTCGGAAAGGCTGCGCGGACCGTAAGGACAACGCGCGGAATCGCCGACGTAGATGATGGATTCCTCGGGCAGCGCCTTCGCGATCTCGCGCGCTACGGTAAGCCCGCCGAACCCTGAATCGAACACGCCGATAGGCGCGTTATCGAATGTTTGCATGATATCCATGCGCTCAGTATAGCGCATGCTTGCGGGCGCTTTCTGAAATGCGCGGCGGGTGCCATAGTATCTGCTAACCTGCATGACAGGCGAAAAGTTCCAGAAAAGGGAGCAGCTGATCATGTCAAAGGAAAAAGACCGCAAAACCAATGCTATACGTGAAATGGAGGCGGCGCACGCCGATTTCGACACGCGCTTCTTCGAATGCCCCGAAGCGCTGTCCGGAGTGGAAGTTGCGGCGCTTTTGGAACAGGATCCGGACTGCGTGTTCAAGACGTTGGTCACTCAAGGAAAATCTGGCCAGCATTTCGTGTTCATGATTCCCGTTGCCTGCGAGCTTGATTTGAAGAAGGCGGCTCGCGCTGCCGGAGAGAAATCCATCGCAATGGTGAAATCCCGCGACCTGTTAGGGCTAACTGGATACATCCACGGCGGCTGCAGCCCCGTGGGAATGAAAAAGCTCTTTCCCACCTTCATCGACGAGACGGCCGAGCTTTACGACCGGATCATGTTCTCGGGCGGCCGCATTGGATGCCAGATCCAAACGCCACTGAGCGAACTGCAGCGCGTCGTGCCCGTGGAATGCGTTGATTTGACCGTCGTCTAACGGGGCATCAGCTATCGCGAACAGAAGACGCCCTGCAAGCATCGCTTGCAGGGCGTCTGAACATTCACCGTCGAGCAGATATCACCAGTGGCTGACCACGCAGTCGCCGGAGTGGATAAGCGAGTACAGCTCCTTGGCTTTCGCCGGAGGCAAGTTCACGCAACCATGGCTGCCGTAACCGTCCTTGTACATGGTTCCACCGAAATCAGGCTGCCAATCGGCATCATGCAAGCCGATGGCGTTACCGTCGAAGGGCATCCAGTACTGAACGGTTGATTCATAAATCTTCTGGCCGTTCTCATAACCGGTGAGCTTGCCGGGACTTTGCATCGCATTCATCCAATACACGCCAACGCTAGTATCGTGCGTACCGTCGGGGATGCCGGAGATGCAGTCGGACTCCCAGACCAACGCGCCGGAATCATCGTAGAAATAGACGTGCTGCTCGGCAAGGTCGATGTCGATATAGCGGTTGCCCCAGTCGCGACCGCCAACGCCGTTGTATGCATCGCCGCTAGTAGCGTTGGGAATCTCGACGGTTTCAACAAGGCCTTCCTTGACCCCGTTGACCACCAAGTCCATAAGCGCATCGTAGTCGATGGACCAGCCGTACACACCGCCGGAAACCGTGATGGTCTTGCCATCGGCGCGCGTGTAGGTACGCGTGGTGCCGACGGTGTCGCAATCGGCGGCGAGCTTGTCGACCCATGCTCGCATGGCCTCCTCATCAAGAACGGCCTGCACGTTTTCGTCGACGGTGACCCATTGCGAAATGAGATCGGCATCGACTTCCGCAGCAGTGGACTTGCCCATGGTCAGCACGATATCGGCACCGATCATGGTGTTGGCCTGCTCGGCGGCGGTTTTCAGGCGAGGATCGGTGGAAAACACCGTAGGCTGCAACAGCTGCTCGGACGAGAGCACGACTTTGGGATCAAGCTCGGCGAGCGCGGTATCGGCGGCGGCCATGACCTTCGACGCATCAAGGGCGGTGCCGGCGACTTCCTTGCAAACGGTAAAGGAACCGGATTTAGAATCATAAGCAACCGTAGCATTGAGAGGCTGCGTAGCGGATTCGTTGAATGCAGCGACTGCTGCGGACACGGTTTGTTCAAGGCCGGAATCATTATAAGAGCTGATCATGGCGCCGGTGGCATCATGGCTGCGCGTAAGCTCGATCGGCCACAGCCATTCGTTGTATGCGGAGTACGCCTCTTTAACCGCTTCGGCTGCGTCGAAATCGACGCCGGCATCCTTAGCCGACACCGTAAGATTGAAGCCGTTGCCGGTAATGGTGAGCTTGTAAGAGTTCACCTCATTGGCAAGTGCCTTTTCGGCATCCGCTGTCGACATAAGCGATGCATCGAGATTGCCGATCTTGGTGTTGGGCATGAAGTGACTGCCGAAATACAGCGCCACGCCGCAATATGCGACTACAAGAACAGCCACCAAGCAGGCCGCGACGATTCCGAGCACCCTCCCGACGCGCTTCTTGGGCCGGGAAACGCCTGTGGGAGGTATTTGCATACCGGAAGGCGCATAGCCCTGGTGAGCGTTTTGCGCATACTGAGGATAAGCCTGCCTGGTTTGCTGACCATGCACCTGCTGCGGGATGAAGCCGCCGGGCTGGTTATCGTTATCGGAATAAATGGAAGGGATATCGTTTGGAGCGACGTGACGCCCGCGCGAAACTTTATCGTTTTGTTCGTTGCTCATGATGCTCTCGCTGAATAGGGTGTAGATAGATTCATTGTAGCAACGTAATGCCCAAGGAGCGATACCTTGTGGATATTTTCGATACGATAATTATGGCCATCGGGGTGCCACTTCCCTGACCGGCGTCAGATGTCCGAATGCGACCTGAAACGTACGATGAAGCGCGACTTTGCCACAAGTCACCTTCACGCAGGCGGCAAGGTCGAGGTCCTGTCGCGCATTCTAGGACACGGCGACAACAACGCCACGTACCTGCACTACGACAAGCAGCCCCTTGACGACCTAGCCATCGACGCGTCGTCGATCGCGCACATCTAGCCGCTCCATCCGTTAACTGATGACCGAAAGGCCCCCTATTTTCTGCGGTTTCATCCGTTAATCATCCGTTAATGCACTCGTCAGATACAGGGATTTATAGCGATTTCACCCTAGTTGCGTCACATGCGATGATTGTCTGTTCAAACAAAAAAGACCGTTTGATCTGCGTAAACAGAACAAACGGTCTAATAAATTACTGGTGGAGGCGCGGAGAATCGAACTCCGGTCCATACTATATTATCCCTCAGGCTCTACAAGCTTATCCCGTTATCGGAATTCGGAACCCGTCGGTCAACGGGCAAACGTTAGGGTTCCTAGTCGGTTCAATCTTTATCGAAGCCATACCGTCCACGTGCTTCGATGCAGTCCCCTAAAATGACGTCGCGTCCGAGCCGGGGACAACCCGGAGTTGACGTGCCAGGCGCTGTTTAGGCAGCCATGGCGAGCGCCGGAGCGCTCTGAGAGTTGTTCTTGCCAATTAACTTGACGGTACCCCTGTTTAACGTGGCGAGGAGACCACGACCTGCTC
>JAUNWR010000002.1:0-84070 GCA_030540215.1 Coriobacteriia bacterium
CGGTGGCGAACATGAGGTACTCGTCGGCCGGGAAGTCCTTCGTCGCGATGACGGCGCTGATGGTCTCGCTCTTCTCAAGCGGCAGCAGGTTCACAATGGCCGTGCCGCGCGCGTGGCGGGATGCCTCGGGCAGCTCGTAGACCTTCAGGCGGTACACCTTGCCCTTCGTGGAGAAGAACAGCATGAAGGAGTGCGTGGACGCGACGAACAGGTGCTCGACGTAGTCGTTGTCCTTCAGGTTCACCGCCTGCATGCCCTTGCCGCCGCGCTTCTGCTGACGGTACGTGGCGACGGGCAGGCGCTTGACGTAACCGGCCTTCGTGACCGTGACCACCATGCTCTCCTCGGCGATGAGGTCCTCGACGTCCAAGTCCTTGGCGGCGTCGGAAAGCTGCGTTCTGCGGGGAGTGTCGAACTTCCTCTTGATCTCCTGCAGCTCCTCTTTGATGATGTCGCGCACCAGCTGAGGGTCGGAGAGCACGCGGTTGTAGTATGCGATTTTCTCGCGCAGCTCTTCCAACTCGGACTGGATCTTCTCGCGTTCCAAACCGGTCAGACGGCGCAGGCGCATCTCCAGGATGGCGGTGGTCTGCTTGTCGGTCAGGCCGAAGCGCTCGGTCAGGCGAGCCGCCGCCTCCTTGTCGGTTTGCGAGGAGCGGATGATGCTGATGACCTCGTCGATATGATCAAGGGCGACCACATAGCCTTCCAGGATGTGGGCGCGCTCCTCGGCCTTCGAGAGCTCGTAACGCGTACGACGCACGATGACGTCTTCCTGGTGGGCGATGTAATAGTGCAGCGTCTCCTTCAGGGAGAGCACGCGAGGCACGCCGTCGACGAGCGCCAGCATGATGACGCCGAAGCCCACCTGCAGCTGCGTGTGCTTGTAGAGCTTGTTGAGCACCACCTGCGGGATGGCGTCCTTCTTCAACTCGATGATGATATCGATGCCGTGGCGGTCGGCGCCGTCGTGGATGTTCGAGATCTCGGGAAGCTTCTTCTCGCGAACCAGCTCGCCGAGCTTCTCGAGCAGGCGCTGACGGTTCACCTGGTACGGGATCTCCGTGACCACGATGGAGCTTTTGCCGTTCTTTCCCTCTTCGATCTTGCACTTCGCGCGCACGGTAAGGCTGCCGCGACCCGTCTCATAGGCGTCCAGGATGCCCTTCTTGCCCATGATGATGCCGCCGGTCGGGAAATCCGGGCCGGGAAGGGCAGTCATGAGCTCGGCGGTGGAGACCTCGGGGTTGTCGAGCATCATGCACGTGGCGTCGATGGTCTCGCCAAGATTATGCGGCGGGATGTTGGTCGCCATGCCGACGGCGATGCCGTTGGAGCCGTTTACCAGCAAGCTGGGGAAGCGCGCGGGCAGGACCGTGGGCTCTTCCAGGCTTTCGTCGTAGTTGGGCTGGAAGTCGACCGTTTCCTTGTCGAGGTCGCGCAGCAACTCCATAGCGGCCTTGCCAAGACGCGCCTCGGTGTAACGCATTGCTGCTGCTGAGTCGCCGTCGATGGAGCCGAAGTTGCCATGGCCGTCGATAAGCGGAACGCGCATGCTGAACGGCTGGGCCAAGCGCACCATGGTGTCGTACACGGCGGAGTCACCGTGCGGGTGATACTTGCCGATAACGTCGCCGACGGTACGGGCCGACTTCATATGAGGACGGTTCGGCGTGTAACCGGACTCGTTCATGGCGTACAGGATGCGACGATGGACCGGCTTCAGGCCGTCGCGCACGTCGGGCAGGGCGCGGCTGACGATGACGCTCATGGAATACTCCAGGAACGAAGAAGCCATCTCCTTGCCCAGATACGCTGCACGAACGGTGGTGCCTTCGCCGCCGTTGGCGTCCTCGATGATGGAGCCGTGAGGGTTGGCGACGGTGGACATGTCGATAAGCGAGCGGGCCTTGTCCTCCTCGGACACCGGGCCCGACGTTACCGTGTGGCCGGGCTCGGGCTGCTCGACGTCCTGCTCGCCGGCGTCCGCCGCGTCTTCCTCGGCGGCATCGACCAGGCGCTTCAGGTCGTCGGGAAGCTCCTCGCCGCCCTGACCATCGCGGTTGTCAGTGTTATCTGCCATTCAATTCTCCTAGATGTCCAAGAATCTAACGTCGCGGGCGTGCTTCTGGATGAACTCCTTGCGCGGCTCGACCTGGTCGCCCATGAGCTCGCTGACCGTGCGCTCGGCCTCGGCGGCATCGTCGATGCTCACCTGCAGAAGCGTGCGGGTGGCGGGCTCCATGGTGGTTTCCCACAGCTGCTCGGGGTCCATCTCGCCCAGGCCCTTGTAGCGCTGCACGTCGAACTTTTCGGAACCGCCCATTTCCTCGAGCTCGCGGCTCAGGCTGTTCTCGTCGTAGATATAGCGCTCAATCTTCGTGGAGCGGGTGTTCTTCTTCTTCACGCCGAAG
The DNA here is from genome assembly GCA_030540215.1 of Coriobacteriia bacterium. Taxonomy (GTDB): domain Bacteria; phylum Actinomycetota; class Coriobacteriia; order Coriobacteriales; family Eggerthellaceae; genus Senegalimassilia. The sequence goes on from JAUNWR010000002.1 coordinate 2,415, forward strand.
ATGGGCGGACATGCGATGTAGACATAGCCGCGGTTGATGAGCTCGGGCATATAGCGATAGAAGAACGTCAGCAGCAGGATGCGGATGTGCGCGCCGTCGACATCGGCATCGGTCATGATGATGATGCGATGGTAACGCGCCTGGTCGGCATCGAAGTCCTCGCCGATGTTCGTGCCGATGGCCGTGATAAGCGAGCTGATAGTGTCGCTGGACAGGGCGCGGTGCAGGCCGGCGCGCTCGACGTTGAGGATCTTGCCGCGCAGCGGCAGGATGGCCTGCGTCTTGCGGTCGCGCGCCTGCTTGGCGCTGCCACCTGCGGAATCGCCCTCTACAATGAAGATTTCGGACTCTTCGGGCTTTTTGGACGAGCAGTCCGCCAGCTTGCCCGGCAGGGCGAACGAGTCGAGCACGCCCTTGCGGCGCGTCATCTCGCGGGCCTTGCGGGCGGCCTCGCGGGCCTTCAGGGCCTGCGTTGCCTTGCCGATGATGCGCTTGGCCGGCGCGGGGTTTTCCTCAAGATACTCGGCCAGGCCCTGCGTGACGGCGTTCTGAACGAGCGGACGGATCTCGGAGTTGCCGAGCTTCGTCTTCGTCTGGCCCTCGAACTGCGGGTCATGAAGCTTCACGGAGATGACGGCCGCCAAGCCCTCGCGCGTATCGTCGCCGGAGAGGTTGTTGTCCTTCTCCTTCAAGATGCCCTTGCTGCGCGCATATTCGTTGATGGTGCGCGTAACGGCCTGCTTGAAGCCGTCGAGGTGCGTGCCGCCCTCGTGCGTGTTGATGTTGTTGGCGAACGCCATGACGGAGTTCGCGGAGAACGACGTGGACCACTGCATGGCCACCTCGACCGTGCCGTCGGCGCTTTCAGCCTCGAAGTAGATGGGCTTGTTCAGCGTTTCGCGGCCTTCGTTGAGGTAGGTTACGAAGTCGATGATGCCGCCTTCGTACTGGAAGACGTCGCTATGCGGCTCGGGCGAGGCATCCGACACGATGAGGCTCGGGTTGGCGCGCTCGTCGGTCAGCGTGATCTTCAGACCCTTGTTCAGGAAGGCCATCTCGCGGAAACGCGCCGCAAGCACGCTGTAGTCGTAGATGGTGGTCTCGGTGAAGATCTCGGGGTCGGGCCAGAAGGTGACCGTGGTGCCGGTGTGATCGGAGGTGCCAACCTCGTGCAGCTTCTCGCAGGTTTTGCCCTGCTCGAAGGCGATCTGGTATTCCTTGCCGTCGCGGCGCACGTTCACCTGGACGCGCGTGGACAGCGCGTTCACAACCGACACGCCCACGCCGTGCAGGCCGCCGGACACCTTGTATCCCTCGCCGCCGAACTTGCCGCCGGCGTGCAGAACGGTCAGGACGACCTCGACCGTGGGGATCTTCTCCTTGGGATGCTCGTCGACCGGGATGCCGCGGCCATCGTCGGAGACGGTGATGGAGTTGTCGGGGTGAATGGTCACCTCGATATGGCTGCAGTAACCGGCCAAAGCCTCGTCGACCGCGTTGTCCACGACCTCGTAAACCAGGTGATGGAGACCGCGCGGGCCCGTGGAGCCGATATACATGCCAGGACGCTTGCGAACAGGTTCAAGGCCCTCGAGGACCTGAATGTCCGAGCCGTCGTAATGATCAGGTTTTGCTGCCACTGACACGCTCCTCTAGTATTGAATGTTTCGATTCCGGATGGTTCTGGAACCTATTAATTCTACCACAACGCGTCTTGGCACCGGGGCTCTCCACGCCCTTTACAGGCCTTCAGATGCCTTCTAAGGCATGATTTTCGCTCTAAAGACCACTTTTGCCGTTTTTTGAGCTTCCCGGCTTTTCGCTTGCCTCCAAGGCTTTCAAAATTGATTCTCTGAGGCGCTTGTCCTCAACGCCTTCGGCTTGCTCGCGCAAACGAGCCGCGGCCTCGGAGCTGATAAGCGGCTGCGAGGTGCGCGAGGCCCGGGCCGCCTGCTGCGCAGCGCGCGCAGCCTCCTCGCGAAACGGGTGGCGGGCCTTCATGTCGAAGCGGGCGGGCTTGATTGAGAACAGGGCCACATGCTCGCCCTGCTCGTTGAGGCGGATCTTGAGCATCTCCTGGCGGGCATCGATATCCGAGCGGATCATGGCATCGTCGCAATACACCACGAGCAGGGTCTTGCCTGCCGGAACGCGCGCCGCCATAGGATCATTGGCCTGTTCAGGCTTCATGATGTACACGCCGTTGGTATGGTCGAGCACGAGCGACGCGGAATCGCGATAGACGGCCTCCACGGCGCACTTCCAACGCACGTGCACCTCCGCGACGCGCTGGGAACGTGCGGCTTGGGCGCCGGCGGCGCCAAGGCTTCGCAGCAATTGCTGCAGCCCGCTGCCAAGATCGGCCATCATTCACCGTCCTTTCGCTCAAGGGGCAAACGCACGACGCGGGCCGCTGCGAGCAGATCCTCGTCGAAATACGCCAGGTTCGCCGTGGTTATAAACGTTTGGATATCCCCCGAGACGAACCTCACCAACGCGCGGCGGCGCTGCTCGTCGAGCTCGCTCATCACATCATCGAGCAACAGCACCGGCTGCTGGCCCAGAAGGTCGCAGATAAGCGTGACTTCCGCCAGCTTGAACGCCAGCACCGCCGAGCGCTGCTGGCCTTGGCTTCCATATACGCCCACCGGACGCCCCTCGACGAAGAACTCGATGCGGTCGGCATGGGGACCCACCAGCGCGCGATGGCGGGCACGCTCCTGCGCCATCGACCCCGCAAGAGCTGCGGCGAAACGTTCGCGAGCCTCGTCGCGGTCGAGCGTTCCGCCAGCATCGAGCCATTCGCCCTCGGCAAGCCACGACGGCGCATAACGGGCCGACAGCGTTTCCCGATTCCCTACGATCTCGGCGTAATAGCTTGACATGGACGCCGCCAGCTTGCCGAACAGAGCCGCCCGATAGCACACCAGCTGAGCACCGCAGGTGACCATCAGGTCGTTTAGGCTCTCCAGCAAAAGCGGCGACGCCTCGTCTTTCAGCAGCGAGTTCTTATGACGCAGCACCTTGTCGAAGTCTCGGCGTATCAGGTAATGGTTGCGCGAAAGTTGCGATCCCACGGCGTCGAGCGCGTTGCGGCGGGTGGTGCCCGAACCCTTCGCCAGATTCAGATCGTCAGGGGTGAACGTGACCGAGGGGATGACGCCCTTCAAGTCCGCCGTTCGTTTCTGCTTGCCGTTGAGGGTAAACCGGCGTTTGCCCGCCTCTATCGTCAGGCCCAGTTCCAGCAACCTGCTCTCGTCGGCGGCGGTTGCATGCAGGCGCGCAAAATCGGCGCCCTCGCGCACAAGTTGCACTCCAGTGGGATTTCTGAACGACGTTTGCGCCGTAAGCAGCTGAATCCCTTCCACAACGTTGGTCTTGCCGACGGCATTGGGCCCCACCAACACGGTTAAGGGCCCGATGTCGCTCAAGCGGAAATGCTCATAGCTGCGGAAATCATCGAACGAAACGTCTTTGATGCGAAGACTCATGCAACGCCTTCGTTGTTAGGAGATGCGCACAGGCATGACCAGGTACAGGAAGTTCTCGCCTTCGCCGGCTTTGAAGATACCCGGTTTCATGCCCGACTGGACCTCCAGGAACACGTCGTCGGTGTTCACCGAACCCAAGCCGTCGAGCACGTATGCGTAGTTGAAGGCGATCTCGACGTTCTCGCCCTCGCCCTGGCACGCCAGCGTCTCCTGAGCGCTGCCCACATCCTGGGCGGCGGCGGAAAGCTGCACGGTCTGGCTTTCCACGTCGATGGCGAACTTCACCGGCGAGCTTTGCTGGCCCAGAATCGACGTACGCTTCACGCCGGAGACAAGGTGGCTCACGTTGAGGCGAACGCGCGTCGCATAGGAATCGGGCAGTAGCTGGCGATAGTTCGGGAAATTGCCCTCGATGCGGCGGTTGATGAACACGGTGTCGTGATAGGTGACCACGATCTGGTTCTCCGCCAAGGCGATGGTCAGCGGGTCGTCCGTACGCGTCAGGGAAGCAAGCTCCTGCAGGAACGAGCCGGAGATAACGGCCTGGAAGCCCTCGGCCGAGGGCTCGCCAAGCTGGGCCTCGGTGATGGCAAGGCGATAGGAGTCGGTTGCCACCATCTTCAGCGTCTCGCCCTCGAACGTGATGAGCACGCCAGTGAGGATGGCGCGGCTCTCGTCCTTGGATACCACGCGCGCCACGCGCTTGACCATGGACGAGAATTGAGAGAACGGGATGGAGATAGCCTGCTGCGTATCGACATGGGGGAACCCGGGGAAGTCCTCGGCATCCAGCGTCTTGATGGAGAACGAAGAAGCGTCGCACGTGATGACGGCGGAATCCTCGCCCGTTTCAACATGCACGGCGGCGTCGGGCAGGTTCTTCACGATATCGAAGAACAGCTTGCCGGGGAATACCGAGCGGCCCTCCTCTTCCACCAAGGCGGGGATGGTGAATTGAATGGACAGCTCCAAGTCGGTTGCCTGCAGCGTCAGGTTGTCGTTATGGGCATCAAGGTAGATACCCGAAAGAATGGGCAGCGTGGAACGGGTGGCAATGCCCTTGAGCACAACGGCGAGCGCATCCTGCAGTTCCGATTGGTTGATGCTGAATTTCACTGGCTCCTCTTTCCTTTTACGTAAGACGTTGCTCCATGATAGATGGTTCATGCAACGTTGTTATTTATCTTCAATGCTTTTCTTTTAATAATAGGTTTTTGAATAGTAGTAATAATAAGCGCGGTGGAAATGTTGAGAACTCGCAAAACCCCATGTCATTCTTGGAAAGTAATTCAACTTCAAATGTGGGTTGCCTGCTCCTTCCATCCACCGCGATTATTGACTACATTATCTTTCCCCTTGAGTTCGATGGTTTTCGCCATGTTTTACGATGTTTATCCCCATGTTTTCCCGAATCCTTTAAAGTGCCTGGTCAACCTGGTTGTTTCACGTGAAACATTGCGTTTTTCCCAATGGTGTTGCGTTATAGTTCGCGAATGATCTGCCTGAGCGCTTCCATCTCTTCGCGGGCTACGCGGTTCTCCTTCATCTTCGCCTCGATGTTGCCTACCGAATACATGATGGTCGAGTGGTCCCTGTTGAACTTCTTCCCGATGTCTCCGTAGGGGATGTCGAGCAGCTGTCGGCACAGGTAGATGGCGGTTTGGCGTGCGTGGGCGATGTTGCGCGTCCTCTTCTTTCCCACGATGTCGGTGTGGCTGACCTTGAAGAAGTCCTCCGTCACCTTCAGGATGTCGTCTGCGGTGAGCCTTTTGCTGGGGCCGCCTGAGAAGTGGTTCTCCAGCAGTTTGCGCACGTCGGCCACGGTGATATCCGAGCCTTCCCCGCACTTCATCTTGACGATGACGTTGGTCACCGCGCTTTTCAGCTCTCGGATGTTCGACCCTGAGCTCTCGGCGATGCATATCTGCACGTCTTCAGGCATGTTGATGGGTCCGGATTGCTCCATATCCTCGTATTCGCGGATGAAGCTTTTGACGATGCTCAGCTTGGTCTCGATCTCGGGCGGCTGGATGTCGAACGTGCCGCCGGAGTTGAAGCGCGTCTTGTAGCGTTCGTCTATGTCGATGTTCTTCGGGGCGCGGTCGGCGGAGAGCACGACCTGCTTGCCTTGGCTTGTCAGCTTGTTGAATATCTGGAACATGATGTCGAGCGTCTGCTTTTTGCCCTGCAGTTGCTGGACGTCGTCGACGAGGAGGACGTCGGCTTCCTCGTAGTACATCTTGAAGTTCTTGAAGCTGGACTTCTCCGTGTCGTGCGCTGCAGATGCGTCCATGTAGTCCTCGAGCAGCTCGTTCGAGTCTTTGTAGACGACCTGCAGGTTGGGCATGTTGCTGTTGATGTAGTTCTGTATGGCCCGAAGCAGATGCGTCTTGCCTAGGCCCGACTTACCGTAGATGAACAACGGGTTCAGATGCGGCTTGCCCGGGGTTTCGGCAACGGAGACGGCCATGGAATACGCCATGCGGTTCGAGTCGCCGATGACGAAGTTCTCGAACGTGAGCGTCGAGGTGACGGAGTTGTTCGGCGCAGGTTGACCGGCCTCGCCGCTATCGGCCGGGATGGCCTGCGGGGCAGGGTTTTCCGGGCTGGGAGCGACGGGTGCCGGGGCGGCTTGCTGCTCCGGTGCGCTTGCGGGTGCGGCAACGGGGGCAGCGGTGGCTTGCTGCTCCGTTGCGGTAGCCGGTGCTGCAGCCGTGAAGGGCGCCGGGGTTGCCGGCTGGCCGGGGTTAGGCTGCGCTGTCATTTGGACCGGCATCGCGTTCGGCGCTTCGGCTGCCTGCATCGTCGCTGTTGCAGGGGCTGCTTGCTGTGCGGCGACGGGATCGGCTGCTGCCGTAGCGGTGGTTTGCGCTGTCGTTTGCGGTGCGGGCGCGGGGGCTGCGATCGGAGCCGCGGCCGGCGCTGCGGCGGGGCTGGGCGCGGCTGCCGGAGCGGGTGCTGCCGCCGCTGCCGCGGGAGCCTGCGATTCGTCGATGCCGATGAGCACGTCGAAAGGCACCCCGCGAATCTCTTCGAGGGCGCGCTTGATGCAGTCGATGTAATGGCGCTCGATGAAGTTCTTGATGAATTCCGTATTGGCGGTCAGCATCATGAACCCGTCGCTTGCGGCCTGGGGGAATAGCTGGCTGAACAGCGCATCTACCTGAGGGCCTATGATTCCCTCATAGCTTTTGACGCGGCTGCATACCTCCGCCCATAGCTGATTGATTTCTTCCGTGTTCATAAGCAGGCCTTCGGTCATGCGCGTTCAGGCGTGTCCGCCTTGCGCGGTTTCGGTTTGTTGAAAACTGATTGCCGCCGTGTTTTACAGCAGCTGCGCAACCTGGATGCCCAGGTTCGTGAGCATGCGCTTCTTGCCGGACATTTTCAAAAGGCCGATACCTTCCAGCTTTTTCAGCGTGTTGTGTACGCTTGATTGCGCTGCTCCGGTCAGCTTGACCACGTCCGATACGCCCAGCACCCCTTCTTTCAGGTAGATGACGAGGAAATCCTTCTCGCGCTGGGACAGGGACGCGATGATCGGCTGCGCGTCCACCGGCGCGGGCTGGATCTGCGGTTGCTGCTGCAGTTGCTGGCCGTAGGGATAACCCATCGGTTGCTGGATGGGTGCTTGCATGTAGCCCTGCTGAGCAGCCGGCGCATATCCGGGCTGCGCGAACTGCTGAGGGGCTGCGTATGCCATCTGCGGAGCCTGCTGATATGCCTGCATAGGCGGCTGCGCCGCAAACCCCGATGCGTATTGCGCCGAAGGCTGAGCGTATGCGGGCTGGGCATTGTATGCGGGCTCGTGATCCTCCTCGGCGATTCGATAGCGCGGCGCCGCGGGCTCGGGATGCTCTGCGTCCTCGTCTTCCTCGACGTGGTCGATCTCCAGTTCCTTGGGAAGCTGAGGATTGCTGCCGTTAGCGCTGATGGTGACTACCGATCCTGTGCCGAGGTTGTCCTCGATGCTGATGGTTCCGTGGGTGAAGTCGAGGTATTCCTTCACGATGGGGAGGCCCGATCCCACGCCGCGGATGTAGCTTTTCATGGGCTCGATGGCGGAGGTGAATCCGGGCAGTTGCGCACGGTCTTTGCAGGCGATGCCCGGCCCCTGGTCCGCGAAACGGATGGTGCAGCCGTGATCGAGGATGGATACCGTGGCTTCCTGGAATCGTGCGTGTATGAAGTTCTCCGAAACCTCGCGGATAACCGTATAGGGAATGGTGCCGCCTGCCGCCTGCGATTGCTGGTATACGTTCGTTGCCAGGCTTTCGATGAATTCGCCGGTGGGAGCGGGCTGGATTTCGGTGACGCGCGGCGCGCTTAGCAAGTTGTCGTATAAGGCGATGCGTGCAACCGAATTCACGTGAGTGAAGTCGAAGCCCTCGTCGTCGTTGTTTTCAGGTGATTCCTGATGCTGTTCTTGCTCGCTCATCTGCGCTTTTACCGCTTTCCACATTCGTCGTTTTCCAAAGTTTTACACATTTTCGGGAAAAATCCTTGAAAAGTGTACCTTCTTTTCCCATCGAATTCCATTCAACTGGGCAAATTCCGGAATCGAATGTGGAAAAATCACTATTAGGTGAAAGTTTTTCACAGCGATGAACTCACTGTTTCCTTCGTTTTCCACTTTCTATTCAAAGATTGTTGAAAACTGGAATGAAAACTCGAATAAGTGTGAAAAACAGAGATGCAAAGGTTTTCGACATTGTTGAAATTCCAGGTTGTTCCAAGCCGTTTCCGCGACATTTTCTCGACTGAAGGCAAGGGTTTGGCGGAAGGGTTGGAAAGTCCCAGGTCAGTTGTGCATTCTGTCGAAAAGTAATGCGATTGCATTGTAGAGAACGGCAAAATGCCTGTTCAGGGGCGTGTTGAAAACTGTGCAACTGCTTAAATGCCTGGTCCAGCGCTTGTTTTGTCGGAGCCTTTAAGTGCTTTGAGATTGTGCTATTCGAAGTTTTTCCACAGCGTCTTTCGAATGAATTCCAAGTTTTCAACGTTTTCCACAATCGTTGGAATCGGCTGCTGGGGAGAATTCATTTTTTCAGCCGTTGGTCGCGGGTTTCGGGGCGCATTTCCTTCTTTTCGGCGGCAGCGATCGGTTATGAAGGTTCGTTCTTGTTGAATTTCGTTTCATTGCTCAATCTGGTTTTCCACTTCCGCCCTTCTGCCATTTAGATCCGGCGTTGTCGAGGTGCTTGTGGGCGTTCTTCGCGCATGGTTTTCCCTTAGGTTGCCGAAAACGGATTGAGATCGCTTCGCGTGCGGTCTCCCCTAGGCCGCCGGAAACGCTTCCGCTGGATGCGGGAATCGATATCTCCAATCGGTGCCGAAGATATTTCCGTTTTTTCTCATGCAGGTGCGTTCGAACCGTTGAAAAGACGTTCCCACTAGATGTTGCGACCCACGTTTTCGATCCCCCAATGAATTGTTGAAAGCGACGTTTTCCAGTGCACTGGCAATGTTGTGGAAAACTTCGTGTTTTCGCAGGTGGGCTTTCATAATGTGGGTATCTTGTGCATCGGTTGGCATATATAGGTAAAAACCTTTTGACAGTCGGGCTGTTCCGGTTATACTCAACAAGTTGCTCTAAACCATGAAAGGGAAACGATATGAAGCGCACCTATCAACCTAACACTCGTAAGCGTGCCAAGTGCCACGGCTTCCGTGCCCGCATGGCAACCAAGGGCGGCCGCAAGGTTCTGGCTGCTCGCCGTGCTAAGGGTCGTAAGCGTCTCTGCGTGTAAAGAGTATTCGATTGGAGACTATCAAGTCCAAAGCGGACATCTCCGATCTGTTCTCTAGCGGAAAGCGCCTGCGTACACCGTACCTTACGCTCATAGTGTTACCAGCGAAGCAGCACGGCCTTCACGGTCGTGTTGCTTTTATTGCAGGAAAAAAATCCGGTAACGCTGTATGGCGTAATAGCGCAAAACGTCGAATGAGAGCTGTTTGCCATGAGTTGGGCGGCCCCTTCCCGAATCTCGATGTGATATTTCTCGCGAAGTCGGGTATTTGCCGCGCTAAGTATAGTAAAGTGCTCGAAACATGCGACGAAGCGCTGAAACGCGCTGGAATTCGGTAGGGTCTGATTGGAATGAAGAAAGGTTTCGGAAGCATACCGTGCAAGGTGGCTATGTTTCTCATTACCTTTTATAGGGCGGCGATTTCGCCTATGTTCCCGTCGTGCTGCCGTTTTACCCCGACGTGCTCGGAATACGGGCTCATCGCGTTTCAACGTTACGGTTTCGCAAAGGGCTTAAGGCTGACGGTAAAACGTATTCTACGGTGTCGACCTGGAGGGCCGCACGGCTACGATCCCGTTCCGTAAGGGCGGGGCTTCAGCCGGCGGCTTTTTGTCGGTTAAAGGAAGGAAAACCATAGTATGTGGGAAGTATTCAAGAACTGGATATTCGACATCATCCAATTCTTCTTTGGCTTCTGCCAAGACTGGGGCTTGGCCATCATCATCGTGACCATCATCTTCCGTGTGCTTATCTCCCCGTTGATGCATAAGCAGACGAAGTCTTCTTATCAGATGCAGAAGGTTCAGCCTCTGATGCAGGAGATTCAGACGAAGTACGCCAACGACCCGCAGCGCATGCAGGAGGAGATGCAGAAGCTGTACGCTGACGCCAAGTTCAACCCCTTGGCCGGCTGCCTCCCCATGCTCCTGCAGATGCCTATCTTCATCGCCCTGTTCCAGGTGCTGCGTGAGATGCCGAACTATCTGGGTTCCGATGAGGGCTACCAGTTCTTCAACCTGGTTCCCAACCTGGTTATGACGCCGTCCGGTGCGGTTGCCGGTGGCTTTGGCACGTTCCTTCCGTACCTTATCCTCATGATCGTGTTCGCTGGCGCTACGTTCCTGCCCATGATCTTGATGCAGATGGGGCAGAAGGATAACCCGCAGCGCAACCAGACCATGATCATGGCTGGCGTCATGAGCTTGTTCATGCTGTGGATCAGCTGGAGCTCCCCCGCTGGCGTTCTTCTGTTCTGGGGCGTTTCCTCCATTATCGGCGTGTGCCAGCAGCAGATCTCTATGCGCCTCATGAAGAAGCGCGATGCGGAGAAGGAGGAGACCATCGAGGTGAAGCCGATCGAGGTCGACGTTGCCCGCAAGGCTAAGAAGCCGCGTCCGAAGAAGAAGGACACCTCCAAAAAGCACGCTTAATCGATTTTGCGTAATGGTGCGCGGTGTTTCACGTGAAACACCGCGCACTGTGGTTTTTAGTTCTAAGGAGCTGCAAATGGCAGAAGAAGAGAACGTGGAATTGACCGCAGAAGAGGCTCAAGACGCCCAGGTCGAACAAGACGGCATCAGCGACGAGGATCTTGATCGCATCGCGGATACCGCCATCGCAACTATCCAGGACATCCTGAAGCACTTCGATGTCGGCGAGGTCACCATCGACGAGTACGAAGGCGATGAAGGCGAGCTTATCCTCGATATCACCGGTGACGACCTGGCTGTTCTCATTGGCCGCCATGGTAAGACCCTTGATGCATTGCAGTTCCTGGTGTCCGCCATTACCGTTCGCACCATGGGCTTCCGTTATCCCGTTATCGTCGATGTTGAGGGCTACAAGAACCGTCAGCGCGAGAAGCTTGAGTCCATCGCTCGCAATGCTGCCGCAAAGGCTGCCAAGCAGCATCGCAGCGTGAAGCTTCGCCCCATGACTCCGTATGAGCGCCGCATCGTGCATATTTCGCTTCGCGACGACGAGCGCGTCGAGACGGCATCTGAGGGAGAGGGCTCCGCGCGCCACGTTGTGGTTGTCCCGCTTTAGGCAGTCGCTTCTATTCGGCTTTTGGCTGATATCTCAAGAACCCATCAGGCCGCATCTTCGGATGCGGCCTCTTTGTTTTTCAAGGGGTTCATATCCTTGGAGTCCAATATGCTGCGTGAAGGGCTAAAGTATGTTTCACGTGAAACAACAGGACAGAAGGAACGGTTCATGCACGAGGACTTGCTCAAGCGACATTTGGAGTTGGTTATCGAAGCCAACAAGACCACGAACATCACGCGCATCTCTTCTTGGGAAGATGGCATGGTGCTCCATGTGCAGGATTCCCTGCTTGGCCTTGATGCTTTGAATGCGTGCCCTGAGGGCCGCTATGCTGATATCGGAACGGGCGCGGGCTATCCTGGTATTCCGCTTGCCATCGAAACCGGTAGGCCTACCCTGCTGGTCGATTCCGTTCAGAAGAAGGTTCAGATCCTTGATGGCTTCATTGAGGAGCTTGGCCTTTCCAACGTTTCCACGTACGCTGGCCGTATCGAAGATCTCGGTCGCGAGCAGGCTGGGCAATTTGCTGCGATTAGTGCCCGAGCGTTGTCGAAGCTGTCCGTTTTGCTGGAGCTCTCTTCCCCGTTGTTGAAGATGGGTGGCCGCCTCATCTGCTTCAAAGCCCTTGTTGAGCAAGATGAGCTTGATCATGCCCGCGTCGTCGGCAAGCAGGTTGGAATGGAACTGGTCGACGATCAGACCTACGAGCTTGATGATTACTCTCGCCGGATTCTGTGTTACGAGAAGGTTGCTAAGCCGAAGCTGAAGCTGCCTCGCAGAACCGGTTTGGCTCAGAAAAAGCCGCTGTAGCGATATAAGCCGTTCCCGATATTGTAGGGGCGGCTTTTTTCTTATCGAGGTTTCGTTGATTTCCGTTCAAAAGTCCCCATTGTGGGTTGGGGTTTTATACGCGTGAAACGAAACACGGTATACTAGCGTCTGAAACCATGAAAGGGGGTTCCTGTGGGATTTTTCGACGGCCTCAGGAAAGATAAAAAACAAGCTGAGCCGGTTCAGCAGGAACAACGCGTACAAGAAGATACCGTTGAGGATGAGATAGCCATCGAGCACATCGAAGTGGTCGAGCGCGACCCTCATAGCTTGACTGAGTCTGAGCCGCAGCCTGCTGAATCTCGCCCCGAGATCGAGCCTACACCCATTCGCTCCTACCGCGATAAGAAGCCGGTGAAGCATGTGGTTGGTCAGACGAAGATCATGGCGATCATCAACCAGAAGGGCGGTGTGGGCAAGTCCACCACTGCAATCAACCTTTCCGCCGCGCTTGGCGAGATGGGTAAGCAGGTTCTTCTCGTCGACCTTGATCCTCAGGGTAATTCCTCAAGCGGTCTAGGTGTTGAGAAGAGTCAGGTGCAGAATTGCATCTATGATGTGCTGCTCAACGATGTTCCTGTCGAAGAAGTTATCATCCCCGATGTGTGCGAGGGTTTGGACCTGGTTCCGGCGACCATTAACCTTGCCGGTGCTGAGGTTGAGCTGGTTTCCGAGATGGCGCGCGAGAATCGCCTTAAGGATGCCATCGGAGCTCTTCGCGGTAAATATGATTACATCTTTATCGACTGCCCCCCTTCCCTGGGTTTGCTGACGGTCAACGCCCTAGTTGCCGCCGACAAGCTCCTTATCCCCATCCAATGCGAGTTCTATGCATTGGAAGGCGTGACAAAACTCCTTGATTCAATGAAACGTGTCAAAACTCGCCTGAATCCCACGTTGGATATCTACGGCGTGCTTATGACTATGTACGACGGCCGAACCACGCTGTCCCGCCAAGTGGTCGAGGAAGTGCGCAGCTATTTCGGGCGATTGGTGTTCGAAACGCTGATTCCCCGTACCGTAAAGCTTTCCGAGGCTCCTAGCTTCGGTCAACCGATAACCCTGTACGACCCTTCGGGCAAAGGTGCCCAGTCGTACATGAGTCTTGCTAAGGAAGTGATTGCCCGTGGCTAGGAATGGTCGTGGTGGTCTTGGTCGAGGTCTGAACTCGTTGTTGGGCGGTGCCTATGAGGAGGCTATTCCTCAGGAGGAGCCGCAACGTGTGCGCGTGGAGGCAGAGCAGCCGCAGCAGTCTCAACCGAAGCCTCAGCCTGAGCGAGAAGTGATCCGCGAGACCGTTCCCGCGCAAAAATCGCCTGAGCCTCGGACGGCTCGCGAAGCTGTTTCCTCCTCTTCCTATGAGGAGCAGGAGCCTGAATCGATCGTCGAAAATGGCGTTGAGGTCACCATCAAGGGGGTTGCCCAGCGTGCTGCGCGTCCTGCTGTTCAGGAAGTGGTTGAGCGCACGGTAGCGTCTTCTGCTGCTGCGCAAAACGACGGCGATGCGCAATCTCGCGAAGTGAATGAAGTAGATATCAACGCGATTGCCCCTAACCCCGATCAGCCTCGTACGAATTTCAAGCGCGAGGAGCTGGAGGAGCTTTCCGCTTCTATCCAAAAAGACGGGCTTTTGCAGCCGATTCTGGTGCGTCCGCTTGAGGATGGCATGTATCAGATCATCGCCGGCGAGCGTCGTTGGCAGGCGTCGAAGCTGGCAGGTTTGCAGCAAGTGCCTATTCGAGTTAAAGAAGCTAGCGATGATAAGGCTCTGGAGCTTGCGCTTATCGAGAACATCCAGCGTTCCGATCTTAATCCCATTGAGGAAGCGTACGGCTATCGCCGTATGATGGAACGCTTGAACATGACGCAGGCTGAGGTTGCTCAGGCGATGTCGAAGGGTCGTTCCACAGTTGCGAACGCCTTGCGTTTGCTGGAGCTTCCCGAGGAAGCACAGCAGTTGCTGTTTGAGGAGAAGATCACCGCCGGTCACGCACGAGCTATCCTTTCCATTCCCACGAAAGAAGGACGCGAGCGCCTGACGCGTAAGCTGGTTGAGGAAAAGCTGTCCGTTCGCGAAGCTGAGGCTTTGGCGCGTTTGTTCTCCGGAAAGAAAAATGAGAACGCTAAGCCGAAGACCCCTATGCCGAAGGAATATCGTAAGGTTGCCCGTACGCTCAAGGATGTTCTGGATACGCCGGTTAAGGTGAAATCCGTCAATGGTAAGAATAAGATTGAAATCGAGTTCAAGGACGAAGACGATCTCGAGCGCCTGTTCAAGGGTATTCTTGCTTCAAACCTCGCATAAAGGGTTTTGACTTCCGAGTAAAGCAGACGAGCCGACGTTTTCATCGTCGGCTCGTTTTTTGTTTAGCGGGTGGTTATGCGTTGCATTGTCGGTGATTATCGCTGTCCATTCGTGAACGTGTTCTTCAGCTGTCCGCAGGCACCGGCGATATCGGATCCCCTGGAATCTCGCAACGTGGTCTCTATCCCGTGACGGCCTGTTTCCGCGATCCATTTGTCGATGGTTTTGGAAGCGCTTGGCTTATACGGTGATTCCGGGATCGAGTTGATGGGAATCAGGTTGATGTGGCAAAGCAAGCCCTTGCAGAAGTCTAGCAGCGCCGTCAGGTCCGCATCGGTGTCGTTAACGCCCTCGATCATGATGTATTCGAATGTGACGCGACGATTCGTTTTCTCGATATAACGCAGCAGGCTTTGCTTGAGTTTTGGCAAGGGGAAACCGCTGGTTTTCGGCATCAGCTCAAGGCGTATATCTTGTCGTGCTGCATGAAGGGACACGGCAAGTGTGAACTGCTCGGGCTCTTCCGCAAATCGGTCGATTCCGGGAATGATGCCGCACGTGGAGATACAGATATGACGCGCTCCGATCCCCAAGCTTTTTTCATTGTTGATGATGCGTAGCGCGCCTAAGACGTTGTCGTAGTTCAGCAGCGGTTCGCCCTGTCCCATGCCAACGACATTGGTTACGCGACGCCCCATAAGACGCTGCACCGTGATGATCTGATCAACGATCTCGCCTGCGGTCAAATTGCGCGTAAGGCCTTCTTTTCCCGTCGCGCAAAACGCACACGCCATAGGGCAGCCAGCTTGCGTGGAGAAGCAGACCGTAAGACGGTCGCCGTTGCGCGATGGGATGGCAACGGTCTCAACGCATACGCCGTCGTGGTATTCCAAGAGCAGCTTGTGGGTGCCGTCGCTGGAAACAGCTTCCTCAAGCACGCTGGGCACGTACAATGGATACCCCTCGGAAAGCTGGGCTCGAAGCTTGGCGGGCAGGTTGGTCATGTCGTCGTAGCTTTGAGCGCCTTTGCTGTAGAGCCACTCGTAAAGCTGCTTTGCGCGAAAGGATGGTTGACCGAGCTCCTTCATAAGGGAAGCCAGGTCGCTTTGGGTGAAGTTTTTGATTGGTGTATTCATGCGGGTCATTATACCTGTTTCACGTGAAACATCAGCGCTTACCTTGCATGCTGCGAAGCCCGTGTGCGGGTTTTGCTATACTGCAGCAATACGATCTCTAAAGGAGAAAGAAGGAGTCATGTCTTCAAGTATCGATCCTCGTTCTTGTCATGTCGCTCTTTTGTGCGGCGGCAAAAGCAACGAGCGTGAAATTTCCTTGGCATCCGGTAAGGGTGCTCGCGAAGCTTTGGAGACGGCGGGTTTTTCCGTCACGGATATTGATCCGGCGAACAAGGAAGATCTGAAGCGTTTGATCGAGGAGCCGTTCGATGTGGCGTTCCTTTGCCTGCATGGTAAATATGGCGAAGATGGCACGGTGCAGGGTTTGCTCGATATTGTCGGCATCCCTTATACATGCTCCGGTGTTTGGTCAAGCGCGCTTGCCATGGATAAGGTGAAGGCAAAGGTCTTCTACGAGCGTGAGGGTATTCCCACTCCCCCGTCCCTGACGGTTAACAAGGGCGACAAGGTTGATATCCAGCAGGTCATCTCGTCTATGGGCGAGAAGGTTGTTGTGAAGCCCGGTACCGAGGGTAGCGCTATCGGTGTGTTCATCGTAGAAGGTGCGGAAGCTATCGAAGACGCTTTGCAGAAAGCGCTCGATATCGATGATGAGGTGCTTATCGAGCGTTATATCAAGGGCCGCGAATTCACTGTCGCTGTTCTGGGAAATCATGAACCGAAGGCCATGCCCGTTATCGAGATCGTTCCCAAGAGCGATTTCTACGACTTTGAGTCGAAGTATGCCGTGGGCGGCTCTCAGCATATCTGCCCTGCGCGCATCCCCGACGATGTGACGAAGGTTATGCAGCGCGAGGCGGAGAATGCTCACAAGGCGCTCTCGTGCAGCGGTACCTCTCGCACCGACTTCATCCTGGAAGACAATGGTGATTGCTGGGCTTTGGAGACGAACACCATTCCCGGTATGACGGCAACGTCCCTTCTTCCTGATGCCGCTCGTGCTGCAGGCATGACCTTCCCCGAGCTGTGCACCAAGCTTATCGAGCTTGCTTTGGAAGAGCCTGTGCGATAAACGGGTTTGCGGAACAAGTTTGTTTGGCAATCGGTTGAAACGATTGGCTTTCTACGGATAGGCGACGAAAAACAATTCAGCACACCCTTGATAAATGGATGCCGTTGAATAAAGAATACGTGGTAAACAGAGGGGGCTGATCCTGGAAGTGTTCCGGGATCAGCCCCCTCTTACTGTAGCTTGACGTCTTGCGGTGTCCAAACGGGTTGCATAGCGTTGAAGTTGATTTCTGGAATAACGCCTTATTCACGGAGCAAACGATCATGCTATCCACCGATTCGGAGGTTGAACGCGATGCAGGGAGTCGAGATCGAATAGTCTTGAAACAAAACTTTATGTCGTCCTGTGACAGGATGAACTCCGTAGTGTTGAGCAAACACCTGGAACTTCCTTTAAGAAAGCCATTTGCTAACAAGCTTAGCGAAGGGTGCGGCTAGAACAGCCCGCAGCTTTTCAGTCCGAACACCGCCAGCGTGACCAATGCAAGCAGGATCAGCCAGCTGGCCAAAAAGCACCCTTTGTTCCCTTCCCTGCTTTTTTGGACCATCAGGTCGGTGAAGCCGCGGGATTTCTTGAGGATGGCGGTATGGCTGTCGCCCTTGGGCATATCAGCTCGCTGCGAAGGCTGCCAGGTTCCGTGGGAATCAAGAATCGATTGCACACCCTGATTCTTGATGTCGATGCGCGGGCGTATACCCTGCGAAAGCGATTTCATGGTCGTGCGCATGAAGGTATCGAAATCCGATTGATACACCTTGTCGTAGCAGAAGAGCGCGACTTCGCCCCAGTAGAAACCCGGTTCCGGCTGATCGGTGAAGGCGACGAACGATAAGACGGCATGCATTTCCCAGCTTTTAGCAGCAAGCAAGTTGAGTTTGTGGGACGTTTGCTCATCAAGGTAGCCGAGGATATCGCCGTAATCGTTCACGACCCATGCGCGCGTTTTGCCTTCCAGGGGCTTGAATTCGATTTTGAAAACGTCGCCGATGATGCAATTCGACCCAAGCAGAATCGCCGCATCTTTCTTGGAAGTGGTGTCAAAGCGGGCATATGCGCCGAAATAGCAATCAGGCAGCATGGAATCTCCTATCTGAAATGAAGTGAAAAAAGCGTAACACAAACGAAGAAGCGGAATAGCCGGCATCCATCGATGCCGGCTGACTTACAATAAGAAGGTTACAAAGTGATAGAAGCAAACATGGAAGCATCCATGTGGGAGATAAGGAATATGCCGTGCGTGGTGATTTGCTCGCGTATATCAGTGATGGAACCCCTCAGGCGATCATCGATCGCTATGCATCGCTTGCTGATGCTTCGAGAGAAAGCGATTACGGTGAGCTTGACCGCGATATCGTCGTTATAGACACCGAGACAACCGGCTTCTCGTTCAATCACGATGAGTTGACGCAGATTGCGGCCGCCCGCATGGATAAGGGCGAGATTGTCGATTGGTTCGTAACGTTCGTAAACCCTGGAAAGCCTATTCCGGAAGATGTTGCGCATCTGACCAATATTCACGATGAGGATGTTGCCGACGCTCCTTCTCCGGAAGAAGCGCTTGCGCAGCTTGCCGAGTTCGTCGGCGGGTCGAAGCTTGTGGCTCATAATGCCGCCTTCGATCGCACCTTCACCACGCGGCATCCAAGCGGCTATCCTTTGCTGGAAAACACCTGGCTTGACTCCTTGGATCTTGCTCGCATTGCTCTCCCCCGCCTGAAATCTCATCGACTTATCGACTTGGTTCGCACCTTCGGGGCACCGGTTTCCACGCATCGCGCAGATGATGACGTTGCGGCTACATGCGCCGTGTTCCGTATTTTACTGGCTGCGGTGGATGCCATGCCGAAGCCCCTTGTGGCTAAAATCGCATCCCTTGCAACGCCTGAGCAGTGGGAAACCCAGGTTGTGTTCCAGTACTTCGCCGACCATTCTGGTGATACTGCTGACATAGCGTCCGATGAAGCTGCCTTGGCCGAAGACGCTGCGCGCGACATTGTTTCACGTGAAACAAACGAGGGTCAGCTCTCATGGGCGACGAGCCAGCTTGATCTGTTCTCGCTGCAATCCATTCGCCGTGATCGCCTTCGCAAGATCGAGAACAGGCCGAAGGTTGATGCGGATGCGATTGCTTCCGATCCTATGCGCAGCATGGAGTATCCCACTGCCGAGGAGATTGCCAAGGCCTTCAGCCAAGAGGGTCTTGTGGGCAACCTGTATAAGAATTACGAGCCGCGCGCCGAGCAGCAAGATATGAGCACTTCGGTACGTGATGCGTTCGCTTCTGGGGATAATCTTGTAGTCGAAGCCGGAACCGGCGTAGGCAAATCCATGGCGTATCTGGTTCCCTTGGCTCTCACCGCGCAGAGGAACGGCATCACCGTTGGCGTGGCAACCAAAACGAATGCTTTGCTCGATCAGCTGGTATTCAAAGAGGTTCCCGCGCTTGCGAAGGCATTGCGCGCATCCGATCCCGATGCAAAGCCTTTGACGTGCGCGCCGCTGAAGGGCTTCTCCCACTACCCGTGCCTTCGTAAGATTCGCAGCGTAGTGGATGACGGCGCTGCAATGAAGGAGATTCAGGGCAAAGAGCTGTCGCAAGCCCCTGCGATGGCGGCGCTGCTTTCGTTTATCGAGCAAACAGAATACGACGATATCGACGGTTTGAAGCTTGACTATCGCTTGCTGC
Source organism: Coriobacteriia bacterium (assembly GCA_030540215.1). Lineage (GTDB taxonomy): Bacteria > Actinomycetota > Coriobacteriia > Coriobacteriales > Eggerthellaceae > Senegalimassilia. Next base: position 21,732 of record JAUNWR010000002.1, read on the forward strand.
CGCGAAAGGTGATCACGACGAGCAGCCAGGAATGCCTGCGCCGCAAGTGCCCGTTCTTCGGTAACCTGTGCTTCGTCCACGGGGCGCGCAAGCGTGCCGAAGCTGCTGACATCCTGGTTACCAATCATAGCCTGCTGTTCTGCGACATGGCAGCCGATGGCGGTTTGCTACCGCCTGTTCGCTATTGGGCGGTGGACGAGGCCCATGGTGCCGAAAGCGAGGCGCGCCGTGCTTTCTCCATCGAGCTTGATGCTGAGAATATCCTCCGAGAGGCTCGCCGAGTAGCGGCAGATGATGCTCATAGGAACGTGTTCTCCCGCGCGGAACGTCGTGTGGTCCTGAACGGCGCGAAAGAGGAAAGCGAAACGCTGTTCTATACGCTCACGCAAAAAGGTAAGAGTGCGGGCGAGGCGTATCGTCAGACCGCAGAAGCCTTCTGTGCCAGCCTGAAGGGTCTGCTGTTCTTCGATACGAATCGGCATGGGCGCGGCTACGAGATCGTTGAGCTGTGGGTGAACAGCGATATCCGTAGTTCCGCCACGTTCGGCGATATCGTGGACAAGGGCGTCGCAATGAGGGAATCTGCCGAGAAGCTGATTGCGGCTTGCCAGAACCTGGTGGCGTATCTTGAGGAAATCGAGAACGCAGCCGCGATACAACGCGAGATAGCCGCGATGGCCATTGACTTGAAGGAACAGGTCAATGCGGTACAGGTGATTCTTGAGGATCCCAACGAGAGCTACGCATATGCTGCAACGCTATGCCGGAAGAAGGACCGCGTCGGTGAAAAACTGCAAGGCATGCCCGTTAACGTCGGCGGAAAGCTGAACGATACGCTCTACGCATCCACGCATTCGGTGGTGTTCGCATCGGCAACGTTGTCCGTCAACGGGAGCTTCGATGGCTTTACGAATGCAATGGGCTTGGGTCAAGGAGAGTTCTCGCCGGTCAAAACCTGCCAGCTTGATTCGAGCTACGACTTCGACAAGAACATGACGGTGTACGTTGTAGCCGATATGCCCGAGCCAAATGAGCCTAGCTATATGGCCACCCTGCAAAAGTTCCTTGTTGAGGCGCATAAAGCGCAGCAGGGTTCGATGCTCACGCTGTTCACGAACCGTCGCGAGATGGAGCGTTGCTTCGACTACGTTCAGCCTGAACTGAAAAGTGATGATTTGCGCTTGGTGTGCCAGAAGTGGGGCGTGTCGGTGAAGGGCCTGCGCGATGACTTCCTTGCTGACGAGCACTTGTCGCTGTTCGCGCTGAAAAGCTTCTGGGAAGGGTTCGATGCCCCAGGTGCAACGCTGAAAGGCGTCGTCATCCCGAAGCTCCCCTTCATGAAGCCGACTGACCCGCTCTCTTGCGAGCGTGCGGAACGCGATGACCAAGCTTGGCGACATTATGTGCTGCCTGCGGCGGTGCTTGAAGTGAAGCAGGCGGCTGGTCGATTGATCCGTCGCGCCGATGACACTGGAGCGCTCATCCTCGCGGATCATAGGTTGGTTTCGAAGAGCTATGGGAAGGTGTTCCTGAATTCCTTGCCAAGCAGCAACATCAAGGTGTTGACCGCTGCTCAGATCGTTGCTGAATTGGCGGCAACGAACCGAGGCTGAACCTGGCGGCATATATGAGAAGACGAGACGATAAAATCGCCCGAGCAGCTCATATCAAAGAGAGGACGCACGGAACGTCCAACGAGATATCGTTCAGCGTCCTCGATGCTGCTAAATATAAGGAAACAACTCAGCGATTCAGCCTGAGAGATTTGCTTGCCGATCGCAGGGATGCGGATGCTCAGAGTGTTTCACGTGAAACAGGCGAACATGTTTCACGTGAAACATCCGATCATAAGGCGTCGGCCGGTTCGCATGCTGCCGAAATCAGTGCTCGCAGGCGGCGAAGCGGAGTCTGGTTTAAACAGAAGCACGCTAAGCAGGCAACCCAAAGCAAAAAGGGTCTCCACGCATCAGGCTATAGCGAAGGAGCTTCCTCTCAGGCGCCAGCTGTTACCAAGCGCATGTCTATCGAACAAGAGATAGCGCGAAGAAAAGCACGCCGACGCAAAGGAAGGATTGCTGCGATATCCGTGGTGGCAGCTGCTTCGTTGGCAATCGTGTCCATTGGCGTGTGGGGGTGGCATTGTCAGGTCACTGAGCAGCAAGGATACGAATCCGAGCTTATGGAAGCGCTGAGACTGGTTTCCGAAGCTGATGAGACCATCTTGCAAATAGACGCGATAGTGGACGACCCCTTTGCGGAGGAAAGCGAAGGGAAGAGGCAAGATGTTCTATCCTCCGTCGAGCAAACCAAGCAGTTGCTGATCGATGCCGATGGGAAGGCCCGCAACGTTTCGGAGAAACTCTCAGATCCTTCCGTTCGCGAAGTAGCCAATCAGACGGTGATATCGATAACGGCGCGCCAAGGCATGATAACGCAAGGCATGCAGCTGGTTGAGATGTCGGAAGATGCCGAGCAGGCGGCGAAGGAATGCGATGCTGCGTGGCAGGTGGTGTTGGATGCGGATGCTCAGGTTCGCGAGGCGACGAAATTGGCCGGACGGAACGAAGTCGACGCTTCGAAGGAGCGTACCTTGAAAGCGAAGGAAACGTTTTCCGAGAGCCTGAATCAGCTCAAGGCGCTTCAAGCGGATTACCCAACGGCTGATGTTTCACCGCTGATCGAGTATGTGGAAACGCGAATGGCTGCGATGGATTTGGCGGTGCAATCCGATGAGGCTCTCGCTGCGAAAAACAAGGATGAGGCCATTGCGCGAAATGATGCGTATAACGCTGCCGAAGAGGAGGCGGCGACGATGGCTGCCGCCTTGCCAAGCGACCCGAAGCAATTGGTAAAAGATGCGTATTTCGCAACATGGGCAGAGGTTATCAGAAACTATGCCGGACAGCGCGCGGCCGCCGGTACCAGTGATGCAGTTATACGTGATTATTTGGGCGCGCAAGGCAAATAGCGTATACTGCAACCCGTATATGCCTTGCTGTAATTGAGGAACGAAAGGCACAAAAATGCCGGATATTAAAGAGCATATCGCATACCTGTCGCAGGAAATCGGCGCCCGTCCCGCTGGCACCGAAGAGGAACAGCAGGCTGCGTTGTACATTACCGAGCAATTCCAGAAGGAAGCAGGTCTGCCTGCTAACATCGAGGATTTCAACGGGGTTGGCGACCCTCATCTGCCTAGCATGATCTGCTGCGGCGCAGCTGTGGTGCTCGCCTTGCTGTCGTTGATTGTGCCCGTGCTGAGCATCGTCGGGGTTATCGGCTGCCTTGCGGCAGCCGGTTTGTTCGCCGCCGAGTATCTGGACAAGCCCATCATCTCGAAGCTTCTGGGGAAAGGCGTGAGCCAAAACGTTGTGGCGAAATACGCCCCCGCAGCGCCTGATGACGGCGAAGGCGCTCGTCGCCGAAAGGTGATTCTGGTGGCTCGCTACGACACCGGTAAGGTGCGTGCCGAGCTTGCCGGTCCCACGGCGCAGGCCATGCCGCTCGTCGGCAAGATCTCCTTCGGCGCGATGGTCGCCCTTCCCGTGCTGCTGCTCATCAAGGGCGTTGCGCTGGGCTCTTCCGAAGGTACGCTCACCACGATCTTCACGCTGCTGACTGTTATCGCCATGCTGCTCACCGCTATCCCGCTGGCTCTTGGTGCACTGCATCAGACTGCTGCTTACAACGAGGGTGCGAACTGCAATGCTTCCGGCGTTGCCGCCCTGCTTGAGCTGGCTCGCCGTATCGGCGCGGGTCGCGTGAGCGAAGCTGAGATCGCCGAGCGCGAGGATGCCATGATGCATGGACCAGAGGCCGCGTATGAGAGCGGTCTTGTCCCTGAAGGCGCCGAGTTCGTGTACTCCTCCCATCCCCGTTCCTCCATGGAGGACGAGGAGAGCCTCATCGCCGCCAAGGCTGCAATCTCGGCGTTGTCGGGCAAGCCCGTCGACGGCATGACCGCCGAAGAGGTTGAGCGCAATCTCCAGAAGATCGAGCGACATGATCGTGAGGAAGCTGAAGAGGAAGCTCGAATGCAGCGCATGGAGGCGCGCGCCATCGAGAGTGCCCGACGCGATGCCGAGCAGGCTCGTCTTGCGGCAGAGCAGGAGCAGCAGGCTCTTGAGGCTCAGCAGGCAGAGGAAGCCGAAAAGGCTCAGGCAGAGTTCGAGGCTCAGCAGGTGGCGATGCAGCAGGCTGAGTTCGAGGCCCAGCAAGCAGCGGCTCAGCAGGCTGCCGCCCAGCAGATGCAGGCTGCCGCGGAGCAACAGCGCGCGGCGCAGGCAAGCGTGCCCGATTGGTACGCCCGCGCTCAGGAGAAGGCCAAGAAACCCCGTAACGCCGAGAAGCCGGCGCAGCGCTCCCGTTACGCTAGCGCCCTTGATGCCGCGGTTGCCGAAAGCGCCGGTCATTTCGCGAAGGCGAACAACATCGTCGAGCATGAGCTCGAGCGCTCCTTCGACATCGATCGCGACACCATTCGCGAGGTTCGCGCTCCGCAGTGGGCGACCATCGCGCCCGTACAGCCCGCGGTGCAGCCTGAAGCCGAGCAGCCGGCGGTGAACGCCGCTCCTGTCAATGCTTCCGTGAACGCGGCGTCGGCGGTTGAGCAGGCTGCGCAGATGCAGCAGATTCCCGTGCAAGAGGAGCCTGCCGTCCAGATTCCTGCACCTCAGCAGGCAGTCCAACCCGTGCAACTCGATGCGCAGATTGAGACGGCTTCTTCTGACGAGCCTGCGGCCACAGCGCCTCAGAACGATGTCGCGGTTGCAGCCCCCGTCCCCGAGGCTTCCGCTCCTGTGGCCGAGCCCGCACCTGAGCCCGCGGCCGAGCAGATGACCGCTCAGCAGCCCGTCGTGCAGTTCGCCCCTGCGCAGGTTTCCGCGCCCGAGCCCGTTCAGGCCCAGGTTGTTGCTCCTGCCGAGGTTGCCGATCCCTTCGCCACGGCTGCTACGCCCCCGATCGATGTGACGAAGCTTCATCTTGAGGACGTTCCCCCGATGGGCGACGTTCCCATGCCCGCGTTCTTGGATCCGCGCAAGGTGCAGGAAGAGGCCCAGTCCCGCCAGTCCGACGCTCCTCGCTCGGGCAATCGCGTCGACGTGACGCAGGCTTCCATCAACGAGGCCGGCCGTGTCGATGCGGCAAATGCCCCCGCGGTGCCCGTGCCTGCGCCTGTGTCCGAACCCGCAGACGAGATGGTGCCGGATCTGCAGGCCAAGCCGCTCGATATTCCGGACGCTTCCGTGGCCCCCATGGCTCCCGTCACCTTGCCGGAGGTCTCCGCGACCGCCCCGGCGGCCCCCGTTGCGGCGGCTGTGAAGCAGCGCGCTCCGCTTGCCGACGTCGAATCCGCCGGCAAAACCGCGGCACGCAGCTTGCTGAACCTGCTTCCTTCCATCGGGTCTTCCGATATCAAGGCGGCTCATGAGCAGGAGGAGGAAGGGGCTGAGGCACCCGGCGAGAAGAAGGATTCCAGGCCTTCCCTGCTTGCATCCCTGCCTTCGCTGTCCGGCTCGATCAAGGCTGCGGACGCGGCTCAGGCGCAGCCGGGCGTGAACGCTGCGGCAAGCTTCGGCACCGCCGGTGCAACCGGCTCGTTCGCTCCGGTGAGCAGCGAGCTTGCCAGCACCATGGATCCCGAGGATATGTACGTCGACGATGCGGATGATTCCGCGTATGAGGACCACTTCACCGAAACGGGCGCGTTTGCGGGCCCGGGCTACATGGAGATGCCCAAGTCGCGCTTCCGCCGCCTGTTCGACAAGTTCCTCCATCGCAAGGACGACGAAGAAGACACGCCGCAGGAGTGGCTCGACGTGGACGACAACTTCGAGGCCCGTGCCGCCGGAAAGGCGCGCGGCGGCTGGGAGAGCTTCCAGGAAGAGCATTACGAGCAGGGCGAGTATCAGGGTGATTACGCTGTCGAAGCCGATCAGGATGCTGCAGCTTATCCTGGGGCTACGCAGGCTCTGCCCGCTTTGCAGAGCGACGACCTCGGCGCAACCCAAGCATGGACGCCTCAGCCGATCGACCTCGAGGCGGCTGGCCAAGAGGCTTCGCAGGTCGCGTACGACGATTCGTTCAACGTCGATGACGTTGCCGATGACGAGCAGTCCGGGTCTAATCGCTTCCGTCCGTGGCATGGCGGCGCTTATTCCGCCCGTCGCATGGAGAACAGCAACCTGTCCTCCGAGGAGCTTGCCGACGAAGCGGCCGCGGCGGCTGTGCCCACCCCCGTCGAGCTCAACGAGGAGCTCAACGAGGTGTATCAGTTCCGCAACCCCGACATCGATGCCGAGGTGTGGTTCGTGGCCCTGGGCTCCGAGCTTGCTCAGAATTCCGGCATGAAGGCGTTCCTCGAGGCCCATCAATCCGAGCTGCGAGGCGCGTTCATCGTCGATATCGATGCCATCGGCGCAGGCGATCTGACCATGATCGAGCGCGAGGGTTTCTTGAAGCCCTCGAAGGCATCGTCGCGTATGAAGCGCTACATCCGCAAGGCCTCGCAGGCTACCGGCATCAAGGTGGCATCCGGTGCGCTGCTCGGCGATGAAAGCGCTGCATCGTATGCGGCGAAGCATGGCTGCCAGGTTACCCATCTGGTGGGCATGGAAGGCGGCAAGCCCGCGCTGTATGGCCAGCAGGACGACATCGTCGAGAACATCGACGAGAAGAAACTGGCCTCCAACGTGGACTTCCTTATGGAGTTGTTGAAGAATATGTAAGGCCTGTAACATGCTCGTTATCAGACTGGACGGCCGCTGGCCTATAATTTCAGCCCGCACGAGCATGAACTGAAAGTGCATTCACCGATTCACGGCGCCTGCACTCTTATACGGCAACTAGAGAGGTTTACTATGGCTATCGAGGCATATTGCGTGAAATGCAAGGCGAAGAAGATCATGAAGGATCCCGTTGAGGGCGTTACGAAGAACGGCAAGCCTATCACGAAGGGCAAGTGCCCTGACTGCGGCACCACCATCTGCCGTATCGGCGCTGCAAAATAGCATATCGTTTGAGCAACAACCAGCAATGCCCGCCCCGCGCGGGCATTGCTGGTTTTGAAGCGGCGGGAATGAATGACATGAAAGGAAGGGAGCGTAATGGGCGGCACGCAGAAAATCGACCTGTACGAGAATTTCAAGAGCATCAATTCTATCGATGCTGAAAAGTACAAACGCTACGATGTGAAGCGCGGCCTGCGCAATGCCGACGGAACCGGCGTGTTGGCGGGTCTGACGGGTATCTCCAACGTACATGGCTACGTCATGTCCGATGGCGAGAAACGCGCCGACGAAGGCGAGCTGCGCCTGCGCGGGTACGACCTGTACGACCTTCTGGGCGTTGATGCGAAAGATCGTCGATTCAACTACGAAGAGGTCTCTTACTTGCTGCTGATGGGCGAACTTCCCACGGAGCAGCAGCTTTCCGACTATATCGCCACCATCGACGCGCAGCGCGAACTGCCTGATGGCTTCACCGCGTCCATGATCATGCGCAACACCCCTCCCGACATCATGAACGTGCTGGCTCGAACCATCCTGCTTTTGTACGCCTACGACGAAAACGCCGAGGATCGATCCGTCCAGCACGAGATCAGCACCGCCATCTCCCTTATCTCCCGTCTCCCTCGCATCATGGTGCTGACGTACTACGCGATCCGCGCACGTTATAACAACGAGTCCATGATCATGCATCGTTTCATCCCGGGTCAGTCCACGGCGGAGACCATTCTGTCCATGCTGCGCCCCGATAGGCAGTTCACGGCCGAGGAAGCGCGCATGCTCGACATCATGCTGTGCCTGCACGCCGAGCACGGCGGCGGCAACAACTCGTCGTTCACCACGCACGTGCTGACGTCCGCCGATACGGACGCGTACTCCACGTACGCGGCGGCGATCGGGTCGCTGAAGGGCCGCAAGCACGGCGGCGCGAACCATCAGGTTCTGGCCATGCAGAAGGAGATCAAAGACAACGTCGTCAATTGGGAGAATGATGATGAGGTTGCCGCGTATCTCGCCAAGATCGTGAACAAGCAGGCCTACGACAAGAGCGGTCTGGTTTACGGCATGGGCCATGCGGTGTACACGCTGTCAGACCCCCGCGCCGTCATTTGCAAGCGCTTTGCCGAGAAGCTGGCAATGGGCACGGAATTCGAAGCCGAATTCCGTCTGCTCGAGAAGATCGAGCGCCTGGCGCCTGAGGTCATCCTCAACGAGAAGGGCACGAAGAAGGACATGTGCGCGAACGTGGACATGTACTCCGGCTTCGTGTACTCCATGTTGGGCATCCCGGAGGATCTGTTCACCCCGCTGTTCGCCTGCGCCCGCATGTCTGGTTGGGCTGCGCATCGCTTCGAGGAGATCGTTTCGGGCAAGCGCATCATCCGCCCGGCGTACAAGTCGATCTACAGCAAGAAGCGCGCATACATCCCCATGGACGAGCGCTAAGCGCAACGCAACGCAAAACCCTGTTAAAGCGCCCGGATCACTTCCGGGCGCTTTTGCGTTGTTTTAGGACGAGTAAGTAGGCGAAAGGGTTGAAGGTTACATAAAACTGAACCATTCAGCAAAAAGGTGGATGCAAGGTTTCGAAGAAGGTTGAAGTGTTTTCTTGACCTAAAAGACTGTCCGTTTGGGTTTGCCTGCATCGGTTCCTCGTCGGAACGGTTTCCGCACGCTTCGCTGAGGTTGTCTGGCGTGACCTCTCAATTTTCGATTCGGTGTGGTTTTGCTTTGCAAATGGCGCGCTGAAACTCGCTTGGCTTCAAAAAAGAAAACGCCCGGGGACCCGGGCGATAGCATTCTGGCGGAGGAAGTAGGATTCGAACCCACGGAACCTTGCGGCTCAACAGTTTTCAAGACTGCCGCCTTCAACCACTCGGCCATTCCTCCATGTAGCTTGCTAGGATACCATATAATGATGCTTATGAATGACGAAGAATACATGCGCATGGCGCTTGAGGAGGCGCAACGTGCGGCGGCTATGGGAGAGGTCCCCATCGGCGCCGTGGTTGTGTACCACCCTATCGACAAAGCAACGCGTCGACCGCTTGCTGAGCCTCGCGTGATTGCGCGGGCATGCAACATCCGCGAGACGCAGCAAGATCCCGCAGGGCATGCGGAGTTCGTTGCCATGAAGATGGCGGCGGCCGAACTTGGCGTGTGGAGGCTTACGGGCTGCACGGTGTACGTGACGTTGGAGCCGTGCATCATGTGCGCCGGGCTCATGCACCAGGCTCGGGTCGACCGCTGCGTGTTCGGTGCGCCCGACCCGAAAGCGGGTGCTTTAGGCACGCTGTATTCCATTCACGAGGATAAGCGTCTCAACCATACATTCGATGTAAAGGCCGGCGTGCTGTCCGAGGAATGCGCAGCCATATTGCGAGAATTCTTCAAGGCACGTCGAAAGAAACGAACGGAGCAGCAGTGATGCAGCAAGACGAAAAACAGAATGTTTCACGTGAAACATTGGAAGGGTCCGTGGACATGCTCGACATAGCCCGCGTTGCCCAGGACGTGGAAGCTCGCGAGTTTGCCGGCATGGGTTCGCTCAAGTTGGTTGCCCCGGCGAAGGTGAATCTGTACCTGAACGTCAAGGGCGTACGCGATGATGGATACCACGAGGTGTCCACGACGATGCATGCGCTGATGCTGCATGACGTGCTGCGCATGAAGATCATTCCGGGCACCGGTGAAGCGGTGAAGCTGACCACGCGCAGCTTCGAGGGGCTGGCTCCCCTGGATGTCGATCCGCAGGACAACATCGTGGTGAAGGCCATCTTGAAGTTGGCGGAGGCATTTGGCCGCACGCTGGGCGAAGAGGAAACGATGCGCGTGCATCTAGAGAAGCGCATCCCCGTTCAGGCGGGCTTGGGCGGCGGTTCGTCGGATGCGGCAGCAGCGCTGTTGGGCTCGGCGGTTCTGTGGGGCGAAAGCGTTTTGGATCCGCGAATCAAAGAGGTTGCCGCTCAGCTGGGCGCCGACGTGGTCTTCTTCTTGCAGGGCGGTTGCGCGCTTTACGACGGCATCGGCGAGAATCTGGTTCGCACGCTCAAGCCGATGAACGACTTCCTGGTGCTGGTGAAGCCCGAAGGCGGCGTTTCCACCGCCGAGTCGTACAAGAAGATCGACGAAGACCCCCAGCCTATTTCTGCCGAGGATGCGCAAGCGGCGGAATCGGCGGAGTACGCTATGAGCGTTCCGCTGCTGAACAACATGGCGAAGGCCAGCGAGCAGCTGAATCCGGGGATCCGCACCGTGCGCGAATGGCTGCAGGAGCAGCCGGGCGTATGCAATGCCATGATGTCCGGCAGCGGCGCCGCGGTGTTCGCGGTATGCGATTCCTTCGCATCGGCGGCAAAGGTGGCAACCGACGCGCAGGCGAAGGGCTGGTGGGCCCGCACTACCACGTTCGGTCCCTTCAAGGCGACGCTTACCACGAATTGCTAGACAAACCCCGCAGGGCGAAGGATTCCAGCATGGCGATGTCGTTTATGCTGTATCCAGGGTCGGAGCACCCCGTTTTGGAAGGGCGCCTTGACCTTATTAGGGTTCGGACTGCGATTTGCAGAGAACTGCGATCTTCAAGGTCGCGTAATGCAGGAAACCGGTAGAAGGAGGAAGCCATGACAGCGGTAATCATCCTTGTCGCGATAGCGGTAGTGCTCATCGTGTTCATCATCGCGCTCTATAACAATCTGGTGAAGCTTCGCAACATGGTGGACAACGCCTGGGCGCAGATCGATGTGCAGCTTCAGAGGCGTTTGGACCTTATCCCGAACGTGGTGGAAACCGTGAAGGGTTACGCGCAGCACGAGAGCGCTACGCTGGATGCGGTGACGCAGGCTCGCGCGGCAGTGGCGAACGCAAACACTCCCGAGGGCCGTATGGGGGCAAACAACCACCTTACCGAGACCCTCAAAAGCTTGTTCGCGGTGGCCGAAGCGTATCCTGACTTGAAGGCGAATGCCAACTTCCAGCAATTGCAAGCTGAGCTGTCTAACACCGAGGATAAGATCAGCTACATGCGTCAGAGCTTCAACGATACGGTGATGAAGTACAACACCGCCATCCAGACGTTCCCGGCCGTGCTTTTCGCAGGCATGATGGGATTCAAGGAGCGTCCGAGCTTTGCCGCCGAGGAGGGCGCCTCTACCGCACCGAAGGTGACGTTCTAGCATGGTTGCAAGGCTGACGCGCATCATACCGTTGCTGCTATTGCTGGCTTTCGTAGCTGGCGTGGTGTACGTGGTGGCGGCGTGGCGCTATTCGCCCGCGCGGGCGAAGGAGATCCTTATCAAGGCCTTCACCGTTCTGAATGTGGCGCTGGCCGCATTCTTCGGCCTGGCAAGCTTGTATGCGCTGTCGGAGCGCAACGGCGATGTGCTGGATTTAACGCTTTCGTTCATGGTTACGGCGTTGGTGGCGCTGGGAATCACGCGGATATGCCGAGCCGTGTTCCTGAAGCACAACCCCTCGTATCGGATGAAGCCGATGAAGGCGAAGCGTTTGCGTCGCTGGCCTTGGCCTTGGGGAAGAAGATAGATCGAGAAGGCGCCCGATTTCGGGCGCCTTTTTAGTGCGGGAAGGCCTTGGGAAGACGTTCCTCGAAAGAGTGCGATAGCATCTCTCGAAGGGCATGCCGTTGAGGTGGTTTCTTGCGTAAGGTGCCCCTGCAGGCATTCTCGTCTGAATTCCCTGCATTGTCCACGACCGCCTGCGAAGTTTAGAAAATCGTGACAAGGGGCTGGTTGTAGGCTTGTAGAAGATGGCATCGATACAGGTGATGCTGGGGTACAAAAAACGAACCCCACCAGGACGGTCCTGATGGGGAGGGCGTTGGACTGAAAGTATGAAAAAGCCCCCGCATTTGCGAGGGCTGAAAAGTCGTGGCGGAGAAGTAGGGATTCGAACCCTAGATGCCCTTGTGGGGCATACTCACTTAGCAGGCGAGCACCTTCGGCCTCTCGGTCACTTCTCCACGCTATAATAGGTGCGGATAGATATAATACCTTGACTGTCGGAAACTTGCAAGGAGCATTCTCGATGCAATACACAAGGACACCTCATTTCCCGGGCAGCCAGCGGGAGGGTGCGCGTTGCCGCGTCGCATGGCTGGTTGCGGCCGCTTTAGTGGTCGTTGCTTGCGCTTGCGCGCTGGCAGCTTTGCCGGGCAAGGCCTACGCGAAGTCGTACACCATGCCGCAAGTGGATATCCAAGCGCAGCTGGAAACCGACGGAACGCTTCACGTGGTTGAGCAGCGTACGTTTGATTTCGACGGTTCGTTCTCAGCCGTTTGGTGGACGTTGAATCTGCTGCCCACGAATGCGGAGTTCACCGTGAACGGCGTTCGCATGATGAGCGTTGACGGGTCCAACGACGCCGAAGGGTCCATGTCGGCGATGCCCGAGGTGCCTTTCGAGCTGAAGTGGCGCGAGGAAGGCGGCCCCGGGAAAGACTCGTATTCCGTTGATAGCCCGAAAAACACCGTGTACGTATTCTTCGGATCCCAGCCCCAGCGTGTGGTCGTGGAGCTCGACTACACCATCACCAACATGGCGCAGGTCTACGATGACGTCTCCGAGGTGTATTGGCAGTATCTAGGCTCCGCCTGGGCGGTTGCTTCCGAGAACGTGACGGCTACGCTTCAGCTTCCCCTTCCCCAGGGCGTTACGGTCGATCCCGGCGAGAATGTGCGTGCGTGGGGTCATGGCCCGCTGAGCGGCAACGTTTCCGTTAACGCCGACGGGTCCGTCACGTGCACGGTTCCCCGCGTGGAATCCGGTGAATATGCCGAGATGCGGGTGTGCATCCCCTCCAAGTGGTTGACGAACGTGTCGCTGAGCACGCAGCGCTTGCATGCCGGCGAGCAGCGCCTGGACACGGTCCTGAAGGAGGAGAAGGCCTGGGCGGATACGGCGAACAGCAAGCGCATGATGTCGCTGGCGTTCTCCGTGGCATGCGTGGCCGTATGCGTTGCGGTCTTGATTTGGGCCATCGTCATGTTCTTCCGTCACGGCAAAGAGCACAAGCCGGACTTCACGGAGCAGTATTGGCGCGACGTGCCGCGTCAGGGCGTGCATCCGGCTGTAATCGGCCGCCTGTGGCGTTGGAACAGGGAAAGCACCGATGACCTTACGGCAACGATTATGCACCTGGCGCAGACGGGCGCCGTGCGCATCGATTCCGGTTCGTATATGGCGCCGAAGAAGCATGGCGGCATGAAGACCGTGAACGACTTCTATATCACGAAGCTGGTGGAAGCCGATGCCGTGAGCGACCCGATCGACAAGGCAACGTTCACGCTCTTGTTCGACAGGGTGGCGGCAGGCCAGAACTCGCTGTGGTTCGGCAGCATCAAGAAGTATGGCGAAGACCATTCGGAGCAGCTGGTAAACGCGGTGAAGAATTGGCAAGGTGTGCTGACCGCGGAGACGGATAAGCACGGCTTCTTCGAGGAGAAGGGCAATAACCTGCGCGGTTGGACGTGGACGATCGCCGTTGCGTTGTTCGTTATCGCCATGGTGATTTGGTTCATGTCCGACAACATGATGCCGATGATGTGCGCCGTCCCGACCGCTGCGGCCTTGGCGTTCATCGGCAACAACATGACGCGACGCAGTATCGACGGCAACAACCTGGTTGCGCACTGCAAGGCGTTGCGTAATTGGCTGCGCGACTTCAGCTCGCTTGAGGAGCGCCCGCCCACCGACGTGAAGGTGTGGGGCGAGTTCATGGTATACGCGTACCTGTTCGGCGTTGCGAAGCAGGCTATCGAGCAGCTTCGCAAGACGCAGCCCCAGCTGTTCACGGTCGATCAGGCGTACGGAGACACCTACGTGCCCTGGTGGGGTTGGTACACCTCCTACGAGAGCGGCGCGAACGCTGGGATGCCTGATGCGGGAAGCTTCCTTTCCTCGTCGTTCAACCAAGCTGTGAAGACCGCTAACGAGGCGATTCAAGCCGAATCGAGCGGCAGCGGAAGCGGCGGCGGATTCTCCAGCGGCGGTGGCGGCGGCTTCGGCGGCGGTGGCGGCGGAGCTCGCTAGTCGCTAAGAAGGAAGCTGCGGATGTGGTGATCTTGGCGAAGGCCAAGCCTGCAATAGGCAGGTTCGCGATTTACGCACACCCCGCTGGCTTGCCGCTTGGTTCTCGCGGTATGCTTTCAGCTTGCTTGACGCTGTTCGTCTGCTAAGATAGCGGGCGCATCGTCTAGCGGCGAATCTTGATGAAAGTGAAACGCCGATCTGCGCCGCTTTGTGCGGCTGCAGATTGGCGTTTCTTTATGCCCCTGGTAGCGGGGTGCGATAGAAGGCAAAGGGATGGCTGTATGAAGAAGGAATTGCCCGCTTGGGCGTATAAGGTTGCCATTGTGGTGGCAACCATCATCTGGGGCTATAGCTTCGTGTCCATGAAGGGCGTTGTGGCGGTTCTTCCGCCAGCGTGGCTGCTGGGGTTTCGCTTCTTGTTCGCAGGCATCGTGCTCACTGCTATCCTGTGGAAGCGTGTTCGCAAGGCGTTCAGCGGCAAGATGGTGCTTGCCGGCACGGTGCTTGGCCTTGCCGACTTCTTGGCGTTCTGGACGCAAACCGTTGGCTTGGAGCATACGACACCAGGTATCAACGCGTTTCTGACGGCGACGTATTGCGTGATCGTCCCCTTCTTGTGGTGGATCGTCGCCCACAGGCGCCCAACGGTGTTCAATATCGGAGCCGCCGTGCTTGCTCTGGTGGGTATTTGGCTTGTGTCGGTCCAGTCGGGTGGCATGACCATGGGCTTCGGCGAGGTCATGACGCTGCTGTGCGCGGTCTTGTTCGCCGTGCATATGGTGCTGGTTTCGAAGCTCTCCCGCTTCCATGACGTGCTTGCCCTGACGGCCGTGCAGTTCGTCGCCGAGGGTTGCATGGGCTTGCTGTCGGGAGCGGCTTTTGAGACGTTCCCGGGGTTCGCGGTGTTCACGCCGGATATCATCGGCCAGCTGCTGTTCCTGGCTATCTTCGCTTCCATCGTGGCGTTCGGCATCCAGAACGTGGCGTTGGCGCACATTCCTCCCGCGCAAGCGTCGTTGTTCCTGAGCCTAGAATCGGTGTTCGGCGTGTTGTTCAGCGTGCTGCTGTACGGCGAGCAGCTGAGCCTGCGTTTGCTGGTGGGCTTCTCCTTGATCTTCGTGGCCATCATCATCAGCGAGACGTTTCCGTTGAAGCGCAAACAGCCTGATGATGCCGTTGGGGAGGCGATATAAGAACAGCTTGTTACCGTTGTCCTTGCGCATGAGCAGGCATGATACAATTCGAACGTACATGACCGATCAAGGAGGGCTTACCATGGCGGAGAAGAACAACGTTGTTCTTATCGGCATGCCCGGCTCGGGTAAATCCACGCTGGGCATCGTGTTGGCGAAAATCATGACGAAGGACTTCATCGACGCCGACATCGTCATCCAGAACCAGTGCGACAAGACGCTGCAGAAGATCATCGATGCATGTGGTCCTGAGGGTTTCATCGAGGTCGAGAACGAGATTCTCAGCAAGATCGATGCGGAGAACAGCGTTATCGCCACGGGTGGTTCCGCCGTGTACTCCGATGAAGCTATGAAGCATCTGGCGGAGATCGGCACGGTTGTGTATCTCAAGATCTCCTATGACCAGCTGGTTCATCGTCTGAGCGACCTGCAGGAGCGCGGCGTTGTTCTGAAGGGTGGCATTGGCATGAGCCTGAAGGAGCTCTATGACGAGCGTCTGCCGCTGTACGAGCAGTACGCCGGTATCACGGTGGACGTGAACGACCTGTCCATCACCGCTGCGGCTCGCAAGGTTGCAGATGCGCTTGCACATGAAGGCGTGAAGTGATGTTTCACGTGAAACATTAGATGCTGAAAGGCCACCGAAAGGTGGCCTTTCTTGTGCGGGTAGATGATTAGCCGTAAGCACTCTTCAGAAACAAATAAGGCCCCGATGTTTCACGTGAAACATCGGGGCCAGCATGAGGGGCAGGCAGTTGCTATGCGGTGGCGAAACCTTGTGCAGCTGCTGCGCGGTCCTCCTGGGCGGTCTTGGCGCCCAGGCGATCAGTGAGGGAGTCGATCGGCGGCACATCGTCATGATTCTTGTGCGGAACCATGTCCTCTTCCTTGCCGCCAGCGTCGTTCAGACGCTTGAAGAAGTCCTTCGTTTCACGGACGACCACGCCGGAGAGAACGATCAAGGCGATCATATTCGGCACGGCCATGCATGCGTTGAAGATGTCGGCGATGGTCCAAACAGCGGAAACGGTCATGTAAGGGCCGATGAACACAGCGGCGATGTAGAGCCAGCGGTAAACCTTCACGGCCTTCATGCTGCCGTTGCTGAAGTACTCAAGGCAACGCTCGCCGTAGTAGTCCCAGCCAAGGATGGTGGTGAAACCGAACAGAGCCAGGCATGCCATGAGCACGAAGGACACGACGGTGGGAGGAATGAACGGCAGGCCAGCCTGGAAAGCGGCAGTGGTGACGCCGGCGCCCTCAAGGCCGGGAATCTGGTAAGCGCCGGTCATGACCAGGGCAAGGCCGGTCATGGTGCAGACCACGATGGTGTCGAGGAACGTACCGGTCATGGAAACCAGACCCTGACGGACGGGCTCCTTCGTCTGAGCGGCAGCAGCGGCGATAGGTGCGGAACCAAGGCCGGCCTCGTTGGAGAAGATACCGCGGGCGATACCCTTCTGCATGGCAATGAAGATGGCGCCGAGCATACCGCCGGCAGCAGCATCAAGGCCGAAGGCGGAACGGAAGATGACCACGAACGCACCGGGAATCTTGTCCAGGTTGGTGAGCAGCAGGACAAGGGAGAAGCCGACGTAGAGCACGACCATAACGGGGATGACGCGCTCGGAGACGCTGGCGATGCGCTTGATGCCGCCGATGACCACCAGGCCGACCAGCACGGCAACCACGATGCCGCCGATGACGGTGGCGATGGAGTAATCCATGCCGAGGATGCTGATGGTGAAGGACTTCTCAGGATCGAAGAAGTTCGTGATGGCGGTGTTGATGGAGTTCACCTGGGTGAAAGTACCGATGCCGAACAGGCCTACGCACATGCCGAAGAAGGCGAAGATCTTGGCGAGCCAACGCCAGCTGATCTTAGGCAGGCGCTTGCCCATGCCGCGCTCGATGTAGTAGAACGGGCCGCCCAGAACATGGCCGGTGTTCTCATCGATGCTGCGGAACTTGACGGCAAGCAGACCCTCGGAGTACTTCGTGGCCATGCCGAACAGCGCTGCCAGCCACATCCAGAACATGGCACCGGGGCCGCCGACCACGACAGCGGTTGCAACGCCCACGATGTTGCCCGTACCGATGGTTGCTGAAAGCGCGGTGCACAGCGCGCCGAAGCTGGTCACTTCGCCGGAGCCGCCCTTTTCGTTCTTGACCATGTAACGCAATGCGCGCGGCAGTTGGCGGAACTGCAAGCCGCCCAGACGTACCGTCAGCAGGATGCCTCCGAACAGGATGAGCACCATCAGCGGCACGCCCCACACAAAGTCGTCAATGGCGGTGATCACGTTATTGACGACGTCGAAAAACCCTTCCACAACTCACTCCTAACTAACACTCTGAACCGATACAACCTCTGCGAGACCCTGAGGATGCACGGAAAGAGAGCTCAGCGAAAGCTACGGGGTTCTGGAATATGGGATTATGGAAAGGGAAAAGTTTCGGTGAACGCCGAGTTTGAGTTTCGTTCACGTTTGCGACAAGTCACTGACTTTTCTCTGTCCTTTTGCCTGAGAGTTTCAGCGAAACGGTTCGCCGCCGCAGCTTGTTGAAGCTGTTTACGGTTAGGTCTTACGGCCTGCGTTTCGCCTTGCCCCTTCGGCACCCATGGTTGGGATTCTCCAGAGGCCCCTGCTTGCCCTGTTTCTTGCGATCCAGAACATATCAACGGGGTGACGCTATGAAATTGTGGCATGAACTTTAACAGTGGGGTAACGGCTTGTAAACACCCTAATATTTCGAACGTGTAACTTTTTGGGCAAGTGGACAAAAATGGACCGGATATAGACGGGATTGCCAGAATGGCTGGAATATTGGAGTGAAATTTGGAAGATGTTCGTGCTAGAACGACTATACGTGATGTTGTACGAATTACGTTGCACAGAGATTCTTGCGAGAAAGTCGGTTTGTTTTCCGGGGTGGATGTTTCTTTTGGATGAGGGCTGCCCCTTCGTTCCAAGGTGCTCACCTTGCTAACATGGTTTCGAATCGAAACGGGCGAATGGTCGCTGTCTCTGATATCGCGACGAGCGGGTTCGCGCCCTGGTTAATTCGATGCGAGGGTTGCTGGGAGAATGTTCCTCTCCTTGCGAACGAAACTGTCCCCTTCCTGCTTCTCGAGGGGGGCAGAATCTGGCGAATTGTTGTTGTAGCCGCTTTGCTCGGTATTATGTTGCGCTATGAAAGGGTTAGGATGAAGTTCACGGTTGTGGCGGTTGGAAAGTTGAAGGAACGTTTCTGGGTGGATGCCTGCGCGGAGTACCTGAAGCGCCTGCAGCCTTATGCGAAAACCCAGGTACGCGAGATCGCCGACGTCGACCCGCGCAAGGCCGGTGGCGTGGACGGCGCACGTGACAAAGAGGGCGCCGCAATCTGCGCTGAGCTGGAGAAACTTGGTGCGGACACGCATGTGGTGCTGTTGGCCATCGACGGCAAAGAGCGCTCGAGCGAGGGGTTGTCGAAGCGCTTGGACAACCTCATGCTGCAAGGGAAAAGCAACTTCGCGTTCGTTATCGGCGGATCCGACGGCGTGAGCGATGAGGTGCGCAAACGCGCCGACGAGCTGTTGTCGTTCGGGCCTATCACGCTCCCCCACAACCTTGCGCGCGTGGTGTTGCTGGAGCAGCTCTATCGCTCGCAAAAGATATCCCACGGGGAGCCGTACCACAAATAGCGTTGTACGGTGTTCCGGGGCATTGCCCGGGATGTATCGGCATGACGCTTAGGGGATGTGTCGTTATCTGTCCGGGTTTTGTCAGCGTATCGCGCACGGCAAGGCGTTTGCCCACATTTCCCGAGGTCCTTATACTGTTTCGGAACGAATTTGCCTGCGAAGGAGGCGCTTCCCTATGCGGATGATTTCTTGGAACGTGAACGGTTTGCGCGCCGTTTTGAAGAAGGGCTTCGAGGATATCGTGTGCCAGTTCGACGCCGATGTGGTCGCGCTGCAGGAAACGAAGCTGCAGGCTGGCCAGGCGACGCTGGATTTGCCGCAATATCGCGAGTTTTGGAGCTATGCGGAGAAGAAGGGCTATTCCGGCACGGCGGTTTTCACGAAGGAGGAGCCCCTGCAAGTGCTTCATGGCCTGGGCTTTCCCTATTTGGATACCGAAGGACGCATCGTGGCGTGCGAGTTTCCCGAGTATTGGTTCGTTTGCGTTTACACGCCGAACGCGCAAAACGAGCTGGCGCGTATCGACCATCGCATGGAATGGGATGACGCGTTCCGCGACTTTTGCAAGGGTTTGGAAGAGGGCGTGCTTCCGGCAGGCGTCCCGGTGGAACGCGCCGGCGCCGACGGCAACGTGGTATTGCGCCCGGAGGCGGGCCGTGGCGAAGGAAAGAACGGCGCGGACGTGATCCCGGAATCGGCTCCCATGGGCGACGGCCATTTGCCCACGCAATGGCTTCCGCTGACGCAGCCCGGTGAATCGGCGCAGCCGAAACCCGTGGTCATGTGCGGCGATTTCAACGTGGCGCACAACGAGATCGACCTGAAGAACCCCGGCCCCAACCGCGGAAATGCGGGCTTTTCCGATGAGGAGCGCGAGAAGTTCACTAAGCTGCTCGACGCCGGATTCACCGACACCTTCCGCAGCACGCACCCCGACCTTACCGGCGCGTACTCCTGGTGGAGCTACCGTTTCAACGCGCGAAAGAACAACGCCGGGTGGCGCATCGACTATTTCCTGGTCAGCGATGCCTTGGCCCCGTGCATCGAAGCCGCCAGCATCTACAACGAGGTGTTCGGCAGCGACCACTGCCCCGTCGGCCTCGAGCTCGACCTAGATTAAAGCTGACATTTTGAGGACGTAGCACTATCTGTCCGGCTTGTTGGATGTTGCACAGGCGGCGGCTTCCTAGAAGACGCCGCAAAGCCGGACACTTAGTTCTACGTCCCCGATGTGTCTGGGATGGGGGTTGGCGAAGCTGCTGGTGGCGCGTGGTATCATGCTAAGGTTCGAAACGAGAGGCTGCGGCAGCTGGATGTCAGGCTGCCGGGCCTGAACTTAGTACTGCTAGAAGGAAAACAACCATATGGATACTGCAAAGATCGAAGCCGGCGTTCGCATGATTTTGGAGGGCGTGGGCGAGAATCCCGACCGCGAGGGTCTGAAGGAGACGCCCGCGCGCGTTGCCCGCATGTACGAAGAGGTGTTCGCCGGCCTGACGGAGGACCCTGCCGTGCATTTCGCCACCACGTTCGATGAGCACTGCAGCGAAATGGTGCTTGTGCGCGATATTTACTTCTACTCCATGTGCGAGCATCATCTGGTGCCGTTCTTCGGCAAGGCGCACATCGCCTATATCCCGGCGGCCGACGGTCGTGTGTGCGGCTTGTCGAAGCTGGCGCGCCTGGTCGAAGTGTATGCGAAGCGTCCGCAGGTGCAGGAGCGTCTGACCTCGCAGATCGCCGACACCCTGGTCGAGCAGCTGAATCCGCAGGGCGTCGTGGTGGTGCTCGAGGCCGAGCACATGTGCATGAGCATGCGCGGCGTGAAGAAGCCCGGCAGCCATACCGTCACCAGCGCGGTGCGCGGCGTGTTCGCCGGCAGCACCGATGCGGCACGCGCCTCGCGTTCCGAGGCCATGTCGCTCATCTTGCGCGAAACCCGATAACGCAAAGGCTTGGTTATGGAAGCCATTGCCGACGTGTGTCACCAGCTGTTTGGCATTGCCCCGGGGGCTATGCTGCTGGTGTGCCTGCTCGTGTTCCTGGCGGGTTACGTCGACGCCATCGCGGGCGGCGGCGGGCTGATCTCGCTGCCCGCCTATATGATCGCCGGCCTGCCCACGCATGCCGCCATCGCCACGAACAAGATGAGCTCGACCATGGGCACCACCATCGCCACCTGGCATTATGCGAAATCGGGCTACATCCAGTGGAAGCTGGCGGGCGTTTGCGTGGTGCTCGCCGTAGCCGGATCGACCATCGGGTCGAACCTGGTGCTCATCACCAGCGATGCGTTCCTACGCGTGTTCCTGCTGGCGGTGCTGCCGATCACGGCCATCTACGTGATGAGGTCGAAAAGCTTCGGTAAGCAGGACAAGGAGCCGCTTTCGTCGAAACGCACCGCGGCGCTTTGCGCGCTGGTGGCGTTTTGCGTGGGCATATACGACGGCTTCTACGGTCCCGGAACGGGCACGTTTCTGATGCTGCTGCTCACCGGCGTGGCCCATCTGAAGCTCAAATCCGCCGCCGGCATCACGAAGGCCATCAACCTGACCACCAACGTCACGGCGCTGGTGGTGTTCCTCCTGCATGGCCAGGTGCTGCTGGTGCTCGGCTTGGTTGCAGGCGCCTTCAACATCGTGGGCAACTACCTGGGCTCCCACAGCTTTTCGAAGAACGGCGGTGCGGTCGCCCGACCCATCACCATCGTCGTCTTGGTCATCTTCTTCGCGAAGGTTATTTGGGATTTCGTCGCCTAAGCCGTGAAGCAGCCCGCCGCTGGCTGCGGATGTTTCACGTGAAACGCCACCTGAAAATACAAGGTGCGCGACAATCGGGTACTATAGATGCATACTGAAACGAGCGCGTCGGTCGCGCGGGTGAAAGGATTCGAACATGAAGTGCGTTATCAGCGTTCTTGGCAAGGATCGTAGCGGTATCGTCGCAGCTGTTTCTGTTGCGCTGGCCGAATGCGGCGCCAACATCGACGACATCAGCCAGACCATCCTGGGCGACATGTTCTCCATGACCATGTTGACCACGCTGGACACCGAGAAGGCTGACTTCAACGCCGTGCAGGAGAAGCTTGAGGGCGTTGCCACCGAGCTGGGCGTGCAGATTACCATCCAGCGTGAGGATGTTTTCCAGTTCATGTACAAGATCTAGCTTTCAAGCCGGATTGGTCCGCCTGTAAGAAAGGGTGGAGCATCCAGGAGCGTTCGCCGCTGTCTTCGGCCTGGGGAAGGCTCGATTCGCGCATGGCGTTTTACGCTGCTGCTGGAGAAATAAAGCAGACCTTGAACCTTGAATGGTTTGAAAGCTTGGCGGGCGTTCGTAAACGTAATTGCGAGCTTGGGCATGTGCCGAATCGCTTGCATAAAAGCCGCCGAACGACGGCCCGGAGTCGGAGACTCCGGGCCTTTTTGCGCACCGCTATAATAGGAAACCGTGACCCATCAGACGATCAGGGAGAAGTCGAATGACCCGAATCTATTCGTACACCCAGCCGCTCGATGCCGATATCGTCGACGCGTTCTGCCTCATGCAGAAGGGCTTCACCGATCAATTCGTGTATTACCGCAAAGACCGCCCTACCCGTTTCATGGGCTTGGGGCGCTGCATCGCGTTGCCGACCTTGGACGAGGCCGAGTGCGAGCTGACGGGGCCGGCCGCCGAGCAGCCGGTGTTCTTCTCGTTCAATCGATTCGACGCGCATAACCCCGCGCCGGCTGATGAGCTGTTCCAATCGTTTCCCAACTTGCACTTCATGCTGCCCGAGGTCGTGCTCATCGAGAATGAGAGCGGCGCTTTCCTGCAGGTGAACTCCCTTGGTCCGGTGTACGCCGGCCGCGTCGAGCGCTTCGCGCGCCTTGCCCTGACGGCGCCGCATCGCACGCGCCGCACCGTTTCGTATCAGCTGGAACTCGATTCTCGTTCCGCTTGGGAGCAGGCAGTGGGAAGCGGGCTTGACGCCATCAAAGGCGGCCGCGTGGAGAAGGTGGTGCTATCGCGCCGCCTGAAGCTGCGCGCCGACGAGCCGTTCTCTTCGAAGGACCTGCTGGTGAACCTGATCGACGGCACCGCGCACGGAACCGTGCTGCTCTACCGCTACGCCGACGTGTTCTTCTGCGGCTGTACCCCCGAGCTGCTGGTGCGCAAATCCGGCTGCGAACTGGAAAGCATGTGCTTGGCGGGAACCTGTCCGGCATCGCCCGACCCCGCCGAGAACGAGCGCCTTGCGCAAGGTTTGTTCAACGATGCGAAGAACCGCGCCGAGCATGACTACGTCGTGCGCTTCATCCGGGATGTGCTGGGCCGTACGTGCTACGCGGTCGACGTCCCGAAGGAGCCGACCATCATGCCGTTGACGCGCATCCAGCATCTGATGACGCCTGCCCGTGCGAAACTGCTTGAAGGCGTTGACTTATGGTCGATGATGGGCGATTTGCACCCCACGCCCGCGGTTTCTGGCACCCCGGTCGGCGAGGCGAAGATGCTCATCCGCCAGATCGAAACCTACAACCGCGGCTTCTTCGCCGGCGCATGCGGCTACGTGGATGCTGCCGGAGACGGCGAGTTCAGCGTGGCGCTGCGCACCGGCGTGTTCGACGGCGAGATCGGCTACGTGTACGCCGGATGCGGCATCGTCGACGGAAGCCGCGCGGCCGACGAGTACGACGAGATTGCGCTGAAGCTGAAAACCGTGCTCTCCGCATTCGATGGCGAAGCCGGCGCGGCTTCGCCCCGCGCCGCGCAAAACGCAACGCAAACCGTCGGCGAAACCAACCAGCAAGCAGCATCGCCGGCTGACCCGCAGGCGAGCCCGCAAGTTGCGGGTCAAACCGCAGCGCAAGTCGCGGGTCAAACCAGCCCGCAAACCACGACCGCAGGGGAAGGGGAAGCTCGATGACCGTCGCCGATCCGCGCGCAACCGCGCGCTTCCTGGGAGCGTTCTTCGATGAGCTCGCGAAGTGGGGCGTGCAAAACGTGGTGATCAGCCCCGGGTCGCGCTCCACCCCGCTGTCCATGACCGCCTACGAGCTGTCTTGCCGCGCTCCGCAACGGATGAGCACGTATGTGGACATCGACGAGCGCGGCGCCGCCTTCCTGGCGTTGGGTATGGCGAAGGCGTCCGGTCGTCCGGCGGCGCTGGTGTGCTCGTCGGGCACGGCCATCGCCAACTACTATCCGGCCATCCTCGAGGCGGAATCCTCGCGCGTGCCCCTTATCGTGCTGACGGCCGACCGCCCGCCGCAGCTGCAGGGCTTGGGCGCCCCGCAAACCTGCGACCAATCGCATGCGTACGGCACGCACGTGCGCGCCTATCGCGGCATGCCCTTGCCTGCAGACGACGAAGGCTCGCTGCGCTTTGCCCGTCAAGCCGCCCGCGAGGCGTGCATCGCCGCACTTGGGTCGTGCGAGTTCCCGCAAAACCAAGGGACGCAAAACCTCTCGGCGGCACCCTCAGCGGCTGCGGCGCGCACATCCCAGCGTCTCGCCGGGGCCTGCTTCGGCGGCCCGGTGCATCTGAACTTCCCGTTCGACGAGCCGCTCAAGCCCGACGTGACGCTGCCCGACCTGTTCGACGCCGGCATCCCTTGCGCCGACCAGGCCGCTGCAGAAGGCGCAACCCCCGGGGCAAAACCCACTCGAAAGCCGTTGCTTCCCGTCGGCGTTGCGCACGTGTGCGGGGGCATGGAAGGCGTTGCGGCGGCGCAGCTTGCCCGCGAGCTGCTGGCCAACAGCGTGCTGCTTCTGGCGGGCGAAGGCTCCTGCGCCACGCACGAGGAGGCGCAGCGCGTGCTAGCCTTCGCGCGCACCTTCGCCATTCCCGTGCTCGCCGACCCGCTCTCGGGTCTGCGGTCCTTCGACGACCCGCTGGTGATCGGCAACTACGACAGCGTGTTCCAGCCTGGCGGCATCTCACCCGACGAAAGCCTGAATCCGCAGGTCATCGTGCGTTTTGGCCGCTACCCCGTATCGAAGCGCGCGACGCAGTGGGCCCGTGCGCGCGAGGACGCCGGCGTGCTGCAGGTTGTGGTCGACCCCTTGGAAACGCGCGACACCAATGCCTCCACCACGGTGTTCGTCCGCACGAAGCCCGCCGATTTCGCGCAAAGCATGCTGCGCGCGCTGCGCATGGAAGACGGCCCCGCGGCGGCGGGCGCCAACGACCTCTCGTTCGCCAACGCCTGGCAGCAGGTGGAGGAAGCCGCCGCAAAGCGCATAGCCGCGGTGGATGCCGACGAAGAACCCGGTGCCGACGGCTTCGAGGGCGCCTACGTCCGTCGCGTGCTGGAGCTTGCCCCTGAAGGCTCGTGCCTGTTCGCGGCAAACTCCATGAGCGTGCGTGCCGTGGACACCTTCTGCCTGAAGGGCGGCAAGCAGCTGACCGTGCTGGCGAACCGAGGTTTGAACGGCATCGATGGCACGGTTTCCACGGCCATCGGCGCCTCGCGCTGCTTCGGCCGCACCACGCTGATCACGGGCGACCTGACCATGCAGCACGACCTGAACGCCCTGGCGCTGCAGCGCGAGCTGCGCGTGCAGCGGCAGCTCGCCGACGCCGCAGGCGACGTGAACCGTGCGCCGAAACAGGGTGCCAAGCGTAATAGCTGTGAAACAAACGCCGGCGAGCAGGGTATTACCATCGTGCTGCTGAACAACAACGGCGGCGCCATATTCGACATGCTGCCGCAGAAGTCGCAGGAAGCGTATTTCGAGCGCCTGTTCCTCACGCCTCAGGACGTGGACTTTCGGGCCGCGGTCGCCGCATTCGGCGTGCCTTACAGCAAAACGGCCACGTTGGCCGAGTTCGACCGGGCGTATCGAGCATCGCTGGATGTTCCGGGCATCAGCTTCATCGAAGTGCCCGTGCCCCTGCAGGGCCTGCGCGAACGCTACGCCAAGTATTGGTAGGCGCTCGGCGCGTAACCGTCGCTGGCAAGGTAAGCGCTTTGCGCGACTATCGCTGCAACGCCGGTGTTTTGCGCCCTGGCGTTGCCGGCATACTGTGTTGTACGCAACACATACAACGATAGAACATTAAGGGATCGAGGAGGCGCTCATGGAAATGATGAACGAGCAGTCGGAAACCGCCTGCTTCGGCGTTGACGGAGTCCGATATCGTTACCTGTATATGAAGGAGGACAATCCCGCCCGCGGTCGTCGCCGCACCCCGGTGCTGTTCGTGCACGGATTCGCGCAAAACGCGCTGTCCTGGTTCCCCACAAGCCGCACCATCTTCCTTGAACGCGACGTGTACGGCATCGACCTCGTCGGCCACGGCGGGTCATCGGTCCCGGTCCATCCGGCGCCGTACAGCTTGACGGCCATGGGCGAGGCGCTCCTTGCCCTTATCAAGCTGATTCCGGGAAAACCCCTGGTCGTTGCCTATTCAATGGGTGGGCGCGTTGCTCTTTCCGCGTTGCTCGAGGTCGGCCCTGCGGCCTTCGCAAAGCAAACGAGCGGCTTGCTTCTGGAGAGCGTGGGCATGGGGCCGAAAACGCAGGCGGAGCGCGATGCCGCCATCGAGCGCGATGCCGACATGGCGCGCCGCCTGCGCGAGACGCCGCTGAAGGACTTCATGACCTATTGGGAGAACCTGCCGCTGTTCGAATCGCAGAAGGCGTTGCCGAGGAAGGTTCGCGCCGCGGTGCGCGCCAACAGGCTTGCCAACGATCCCGAGGCGCTGGCGAAGTGCGTGGAATGCGCTGGGCAGCATCGCATGCCCTCATATCGCGAGACCACGGCGGCGCTGCGCGACCTCGGCCTGCGCGGCTACCCGGCCCTCTACCTTGCTGGTGAAAAGGACGTGAAGTACAGCAAGCTCGCTGCCGGCCTGCATGAGGAGGGCATCGTGAGGACGCGCATCGCGCCGAAGGTGGGGCACAACGTTCACCTGGAGGCCCCCGAGGTTTTCGCTGCCTGCGTGCACAGCGTGGCAACGCGCTAGCGGAGCGTCGCCGTCCGCCTGCGCAGCCTGACGTCCTCGGCCCGTTCGCGCTGCGTGGCGGTACGCTAGTGGGACGTCCCCGGTTTGCCCGCGCAACGTGGCCTCGGGCCGTGGGTCCCCGCGGCCTTATCCGTCAGCCCCCTCTCAATGGTTCGGAAGGCGCTTGCCGCAACCTCTTTCCAAGGCGCTTGCGGCAAGCGCCCGTTTCGCCCTCTCCGTCCCGTGCCGTGCTCCCGCGCATTGACAATCAACCTCCTGACGTGGTGCGACTTTGCTACAATGCATTCACTGGAAACAAGCACGCACGAAAGCTCGAATCAACTCGAAACAGAGGCCCGCCGGTTATGGACGACAAAACGCAAGGTACCGAGCAGCACGATCAGCTACCCGATATGTCGAGGGACGAACTGGAAGCGGAAATGGGCCGCTTGCTCGGCGTCTACCCTGTTGTGCGCTTCCTTGACGAAGACGACATCGATGAAGAGGAATCCTGCCTGCTGTACGGCGGCGCGTGTGTTTGCATGCGCGGGGTGTGCAAGGACATCCTGCGCAATAGAGGTTCCCGAACGCATAGGGTGCTCATGGGCGATCAGGTCCATCGCGCATCGGCTCGGTACGTGAACGTCGATGGCAAGCCGGGTGTGCTCATGTGCGCTCAGCCTGTCGACGCGGTCGCTAGCGGCATGCTTTCCGAGGAGCTGCTCTATCACGATGCGCTGTCGGGCGCTTACAACCGGCGCTTCTACGAGGATAACCTGCGCAATCAGCACGTGTTCGCCGGCGTGGCGGTTTTGGACTTGGACGATTTCAAGCTGGTCAACGACACGCTGGGCCATCACGCGGGCGATGTCGCCATCAAAACGGCCGTGAGCGTGCTCAGGAGCTGCATCCGATCGACCGATATGCTCGTGCGCTACGGCGGCGACGAGTTCGTGCTGGTCATCCCCGGTATCTCCGCCGACGTCTTCGCGCGCAAGCTGCACGATATGGCGGATAAGCTGGCCGAAACGCCCGTTTCCGGATACGAGAGCGTCAACCTCACCGTCAGCATCGGCGGCGTGCTGTCCGAGGGGCGCACCGTCGAGGAGGCGGTACGCCAGGCGGACGGCCTCATGTATAAGGCGAAGGGCCGCAAGAACCTCGTCATCACCGATTCCGACGATCTCGATCCTTACGAGTTCCATAAGCCGTTGCTGCTGGTGGTGGACGATTCCGAGATGAACCGCGCCATTTTGAGCGAGATGCTCAAGGACCAGTACGAGATCCTCGAGGCGGATTGCGGCGAAGAGGGCATCGCGTGTCTGGAGCAGCACGGGAGCGGCATCTCCATCGTGCTGCTCGACATCATCATGCCCGGTGCCGACGGCTTCGACGTGCTCTCCTGCATGTCGCGCAACGGCTGGATCGACGACGTCCCCGTCATCATGATCTCGAGCGAGGATTCCGACGACTCGGTGCTGCGTGCCTACGAGCTGGGTGCTTCCGACTACATCAGCCGTCCCTTCGACAAGCGCATCGTGCGCCAGCGCGTTAGCAACATCATGCGCCTCTACACCAAGCAGCGGCGCCTGTCCACCATGCTCGCGCAACAGTTCTACGAGCGCGAACGCGAAAGCCGCATGCTCGTCGACATCATGGGCGGAGCCATGGAGCTGCGCAACGGCGAAAGCGGCCCGCACGTGCAGCATGTGCGCAAGCTCACCGAGATGATGCTGGAGCACCTGATGCGCAAAACGGACCGCTACCACATCAGCTCGAGCGATCGCGCCACCATCGCAGCCGCCTCGACGCTGCATGACCTGGGGAAGCTGGCCATCCCCGATAGCATCTTGAACAAGCCGGGCAGGTTGACGTCCGGGGAGTTCGAGATCATGAAGACCCACACCACCATCGGCGCAGACATGCTCGAGGATATGGTGCAGTATCGCGACAGCGCCCTGGTTCGCGCGGCGCGCGATATCTGCCGTTGGCACCACGAGCGTTATGACGGCAGCGGATACCCCGACGGGCTGAAGGGCGAGGAGATTCCCATATCGGCGCAGGTCGTCTCGTTGGTGGACGTGTACGACGCCCTGACCAGCGATCGCGTGTACAAGAAGGCCTTCCCACATGAGAAGGCCATGCACATGATCTTGAACGGGGAATGCGGCGCGTTCAACCCGCTGCTCATCGATTGCCTCATCGATCTGCAGGACCGTATCGTCGCCGAGAAGGACGAGGAAGATCCACCCCCCCCCTATTTCAGTGAATGACGAGGGGCGGGAAGGAGCGGGAGCTTGATCGATGGCAGGCGCCCCGATGACGAAAACGGGCCGACAAGGAAAGGCGAGATAGGCCATGAGCACGATCGAGAACGCATATAACCAGGTAGGAGCCGATTTCAACGACGTGTTGCGTCGTTTCACCAGCGAGGAGCTCATCGTGCGATTCGCCGAGAAGTTCCTAGAGGACGGCAGCTTCGAGCAGCTGGGCGAAGCGCTGCGAAGCGGCAACGCGGATGCTGCGTTCCTTGCCTCCCATACGCTGAAGGGCATTGCGCAGAACATGGGCTTCATCGGCCTGTACGAGCCGTCGAACGCGCTGACCGAGGAGCTGCGCTCCAAGCCCGCCGACCTTACGCGGGCAAAGGAGCTGTTCGCGCCCGTGGAGGCCGAGTACGGTAAGACGGCGGAGGCCCTGCGCGCCGCCCTGTAGCAAACAGCGCGGTCTGGCCGCGCAACGGAATGGGGAATCCGTTCAAACGCTCCGTACGATGCGGATATCGTGCGGAGCGTGCTTATGTCGGGCGAATTCGCTACCATTGTTACGTACACGTAAAACTTCGCGCAAACCCTTGCGTTTTCGCGTAGCAGCGGAAGGAATCACATGAGCGACATCCAGTGGCAACCTGGAAAGCAATACCGCGAGATCGTCTACGAAACGTACGAGGGCATCGCGAAGATCACCATCAACCGTCCCGCCAGGCGCAACGCCTTCACGCCCCTGACGGTGAACGAGATGTACGACGCGTTCTCCGTGGCGCGCGACGACGCCTCCATCGGCGTCATCATCCTCACGGGCGCCAACCACGGCGGCCGTCACGAGGATGAGGCGTTCTGCAGCGGCGGCGACCAGAAGATCCGCGGCAACGGCGGCTACGTCGGCGAGGACAACATCCCCCGCCTGAACGTGCTCGACCTGCAGCGACTGATCCGTGTGGTGCCCAAGCCGGTCATCGCCATGGTCAACGGCTACGCCATCGGCGGCGGCCACGTGCTGCACATCCTGTGCGACCTGTCCATCGCCGCGGAAACGGCGAAGTTCGGCCAGACGGGCCCGAAAGTGGGCAGCTTCGACGCCGGATACGGCGCGGGTTACCTGGCGGCCATGGTCGGCCAGAAGAAGGCGCGCGAGATCTGGTACCTGTGCCGCCAGTACACGGCGCAGGAGGCGCTCGACATGGGCATGGTCAACAAGGTGGTGCCCTTCGAGCAGCTTGAGGAGGAGACCGTGCAGTGGGCGCGCGAGATGCTGCAGTTCAGCCCCACGGCGCTGCGCTTCATGAAGGCGTCCTTCAACGCCGCCACCGACGGCCTGGCCGGCCTGCAGCAGTTCGCCGGCGATGCCACGTTGCTGTACTACACCACCGACGAGGCGAAGGAGGGTCGCGACGCGTTCAAGGAGAAGCGCAAGCCCGACTTCTCCAAGTATCCGAAGTTCCCGTAAGTCGTTTCAGCAGTTCAAGGTAAGGTAGGCGCAGAACCCTCATGATCGGCGTATTCGAAGGCATGGTGCGGCAGAACCCGCAGCGCACGTGCTTCACGTTTGTCGATAAGGAAGGGAACGTGGAAGCGTTCTCGTACAGGGAAGCCCGCATGATGGCGGCGGGCCTGGCCAGCCTGTTGCGTCGAAGGGGCGTCGAGCCGGGCGATGCCGTGGTGATCGACCTGCCGAACAACCCGGCCTTCGTCATCATGCTGCTTGCGGCCGCCTACGGCGGGTTCTCGCTCATCACCATGAACACGCGCCTGACCGATGCCGAGAAGCAGGCGCGCCTGCTCGACCTGCAGCGCTCGCGCGCTGTGAACGTCGCCTACACCGTCGACATGTCGAACGCGGCACACCTGCTGCAGACCGTGGCCGACGAGGCCACCGGCACTGCCGAGACGGCCTCTCACGGTCGCGGCCATGCGCAGCGCACGGCCTTCGCGGCGCGCACCAACATCGCCACCGCCGAGGCTCGCACCACCCGCGCGCTCGGTCGCGCGGGCCACGGTCGCCAGGCGGCGGCGCGCCGCCGCGAGGACGTTGCCCGTCAGGATGCCGTGGAAAGCGTCATCCATTTCGCCGAACGCGGCGCGCATGTATTCGATCACGGCGCCGTGGCGGTGATCATGTTCACATCCGGCACCACCGGCCGCTCGAAGGCCGTGCCTCTGACCTGGGACAACCTGTGCGGTTCGGCGGCGGTTTCGAATGCCGCGCTCAACCGCCGCGGCGAGGGTCTGTGGCAGGCGGCGCTGCCCTTGTACCACGTGGGCGGCCTGCAGATGGTGGTGCGCAGCTTCCTGAACGCGAACCCGTTCATCCTCTACGAGCGCTTCGACGCCCGCCGCGTGCTGGCCGACGCCGCCCGTCGCGGCGCCACCCATATCTCGGTGGTCGACAAGATGCTGCAGGACATGCTGGCGGCGCCGAACGCCGACCAGCTGCGCCGCTACGTGTGCATCCTGCTGGGCGGGGGCCCGCTGAACGCGCAGACGCTCGGCAGCGCCCTGGCCGCGCGTGCCCGCGTGTACGCCAGCTACGGCATGACCGAGACGTCCAGCAACATCGCGAACTCCCTGGTGCTGCCCGGTTTCACGGGCGGTATGCAGCTGCTTCCCGGCTATGAGGCGCGCATCGTGGACGCCGGCCCCGACGGGTTCGGCCGCCTTGCCGTGCGCGGCCCCGGGCTGTTCTCCGGCTACCTGAACGCGCGGGCCGCCTACACGGCCGACGGGTTCTTCCTCACCGGCGACACGGCGGCGATCGCGCCCGACGGCAAGCTGTACGTCAAGGAGCGCACCGACGATATGTTCATTTCAGGCGGGGAGAACGTTTACCCTGCTGAGATCCGTGAGAAGCTGCTGCGCGTGCCCGGCGTGGCCGACGCCTACATCTTCGGCGCTCCCGACGAGAAGTGGGGCCGCCGCCCGGTCGGCTTCATCGAGCGCGATGCGGCATTCGACCCGCCCAGGCCCCTGTCCGCCTCCGTCGGCACGAGCGTCGCGGGGCAGCGCGGCCGCACCGTTTCCGATCGCATATTCGCCCAGGAGGCGGCGCGCAGCGTGGCATCCCAGCTGTCGCGCGTGTACCAGCCGAAGCACCTGTTCGTGTTGGATGCGTTCCCGCGCACGGGCATCGGCAAGGTGGACCGTTCGGCCCTGCGCAAGTTCTACGAGCAGCGCATCGAGGTCAAACGCGTGAACCTATACCGCATCCGCCTGCCGTTCCGCAAGCCGTTCGCCACGGCGAAGGGGACGCTGTCGTTCCGCGAATCGTTGCTGGTGGAAGTGGTGGACCACGCCGGTCGCACGGGCCTGGGCGAGTGCGCGGCCTTCCCCACCGACTGGTATCTGCCCGAAACGCTCGACCAGGACCTGCGCATCCTGCAGGAGCAGCTCATCCCCCTGGTGCTGAACACGGTGTTCCTGCACCCCTCAGAGGCCGACGGCCTGCTGGCAGCGTGCCCGGGCGCCGATGCGCTGCCCATGGCGCGCGGGGCCATCGAGCCGGCGCTGTGGGACCTGTACGGCAAGATCGTCGGCCAGCCGCTGTGGCGGCTCATCGGCGGGCAGGCGCCCGACGACGGCAGTCCCGCATCGGCGTTGGCGGGTGCCGCCGTGCCCGTGGGCTCGGTGTCCGACACGCTGGCCGCCGTGCGGCGCTGCGTGAACGATGGGTACACGCGCGTCAAGCTGAAGGTGACGCCGGGCACGGCGCCGTTTTGCGTGCAGGCGGTGCGCGAGGCGTTCCCCGACCTGGTCATATCGCTGGATGCGAACCAAAGCTTCACCGAGCGCGACCTTGACGTGCTGCGCGGCCTCGACGCGCTGGGGATCGCCTGGATCGAGGAGCCCCTCGACCCGCGCCGCCCGCCCGCCAACGGCCCGCACGACCTGTTCGCGCGTCTGGCCCAGCTGCAGCGCCGCATCCAGACGCCGGTGTGCCTGGACGAGTCCATCTTCACCGCAAGCGATTTGGCGAAGGCGCTCAAGCACCAGGAGCTGAAGTGCTACGCGCTCAAGATCGGGAAATTCGGCGGCATCCAGCCTGCGTTGCAGTTCGTTCGCATGGCGAACGCGCGCGGCATGAGCGTGTGGATGGGCGGCATGTACGACACCGGCATCTCGCGGCGCATGCATGCGGCGTTCCAGATGCTGCCCGGCGTGGTCGACGCGGGCGACATCGGCGCCACCTCGCGCTACTTCGACGTCGACGTCACCGATCCGCCGTACACGGTGGAGCGCGGGACGGTCACGCTCGAGCGGCGAGGCCATGAGCACGGTCTGGGCTGCGCGCTCGATCGATCCGCCTTGTCGCGCGTGCTCATCGACCAGCAAACTTACGAGTAACCGCCGCCGTTCCGGCGGCGCCGCGGCGGCCCGAGGCATCGTTCCCTCGGGCCGCCCCTGTTTCGGCGCGCTGTTGTCCGGCCTGGCCGTTGCGGCGTCGTTGCACCTGGGCCGTGCGATTCCGGCGCGCTTCGCCCCCTTCGGGCCGCTGCGTTCACGACGTATAGCGTCTCTCAAAACCGCGCATACACCCCTAGGCATTATTCATTTGCATCGGAAAATATCCTATACGAATCCTTTACATAGCCCTGTGTGGGGTATAGTGGTGAGAACTATTTACTCTGACGAGGAGGGTTCGATGAACAACGCTAACGAAGCGGCAGGCGCTTCTATGGCCGCTTCCGGCACGGTGACAACCGCATCCGGCGCGCTGCATGATCTGGAACATCACGGCAAGCTGGGCATTTTCCGTCTAGTAGCGTCGGTCATCACGCTGATCCTCGGCGCCGGCGTGTTCACGCTGTCCGGCGATCAGGCCGCCCATGGCGCCAGTGGTGCCGCCATCCTGACGGCCTGGGGTATCTCGGCCGTGGGCGTGCTGTGCCTGGTCATGACGTTTTTCGCGCTGTCGCGCCTTAAGCCCCAGCTCAAGGGCGGCATCTACAGCTACGCGGCCGCTGGCTTCGGCGACTTCCTGGGCTTCAACAGCGCGTGGGGCTATTGGATTTCCGCCATCCTGTGCACCGTCAGCTTCTCCGCGCTCCTGTGCGGCGCCCTGTCATATTTCTTCCCCGTCTTCGGCACGGGTAACAACCTGGCCTCCGTCATCGTGGCCAGCTGCATCATCTGGTTCTACGCGTTCCTGGTTAGCCGCGGCGTGAAGGAGGCGGCGGGCGTCAACCTGATCATCACCATCAGCAAGTTCGTCCCCATCTTCGTCGCGCTCACCGCCATCATCTTCTTCCAGAAGTTCGACGTGAACATCTTCATGGAGAACATGGCGCACGGCTCGGTGGAGGGCATGTCGTTCTTCGAGCAGGTCAGCGGCACCATGATGGTCACCATCTGGGTGTTCCTCGGCATCGAGGGCGCCGTGGCCATCTCTGGCCGCGCCAAGAAGGACAGCGACGTGGGCAAGGCCACCGTCATCGCCTTCGTCTGCGTGCTCACCATCTACCTGCTGGTCTCCACCCTGTCCATGGGCGTCATGCCGCTCTCCGAGCTGTCCGAGCTGTCCAACCCGGCGCTCGCCGGCGTCATGGAGCGCGCCGTCGGCCCGTGGGGCGCCACGCTCATCAACGGCGGCGTGGTCCTGTCCCTGGTCGGCGCCATGCTCGGCTACACCGTGCTCTCCGCCGAGTGCCCCTACGAGGCGGCCGCCCAGGGCGGTTTTGTGAAGGCGTTCGCCCGTGTGAACAAGAAGGGCGCACCCATCGTCACGCTGGTCGTCACGAACCTGATCATCGAGGTGTTCCTCGTCATCATGCTGTTCTCCGAGAGCACGTACCAGTTCTTCTACGCGCTGTCCGCCGGCATGATCTTGCTGCCGTACCTGCTTTCGGCCGCGTATTTCGCGAAGGTCGCCTTCACCGAGGCTGATTCCTTCAAGGGCAAGCTGGGCGTTCCCGTGCCCGTTTGGCGCGTGTTCGCCGTTCTCGGCGTCATCTACAGCGTGTTCCTTGCGTGGGCAAGCGGCGCCGTCGGCGTTACACTCATGTCTATCCTGTATGCTCCTGGCATCTTGCTATATATCAAGGGCAAGAAGGAGCGTAGCCAGCCGTTCTTGGAGAACACGCTCGATCGCGTGGTTGCCGCCGTCATCCTCATCGCGGCCATCGTGTCGATCGGCCTGCTGGTCACGGGAACGGTTTCCATTTAGCGCAAGCCGCATGGTATAGGTAGGAATCGGAAGAGGGACAAGACAGTGGAACTGCTTGAAGAGCGCATCAGGCGCGACGGTGTGGTGAAGTCGGAAGGCGTTCTGAAGGTGGACGGCTTTCTGAACCACCAGATGGACATCAACCTGTTCAACGAGATGGGCAAGGAGCTCAAGCGCTTGTTCGCCGACGCGCCCATCAACAAGATCCTCACCATCGAGGCGTCGGGCATCGGCATCGCCGCCGTGGTGGCGCAGCATTTCAACGTGCCGGTGGTGTTCGCGAAGAAGAGCCAGTCCATCAACCTTGACGGCGACGTGTACTCCACGAAGATCCAGTCGTTCACGCATCAGCGCATCTACGACGTCATCGTGTCGAAGAAGTTCCTGACCGCCGACGATCACGTGCTGCTCATCGACGACTTCCTGGCCAACGGCTGCGCCCTGAACGGCCTTATCGACCTGGTCGAGGAAGCTGGCGCCACGGTCGAGGGCATCGGCATCGCCGTGGAGAAGGGCTTCCAGCCCGGCGGCGACGACCTGCGCCGCCGCGGCTACCACCTGGAGTCGCTGGCCATCGTGCAGTCCATGAACCCCGAAACCGGTGAGATCGAATTCCGCCGATGAGCCTGCATATGAAGCCCTTCGATCACGACGAGCTGCTCAAGCTTGACGGCGACGTCCCGTTCGTCCGTTCGGTGCCGTACGGCATCCAGCATATCCTGGCCATGTTCGTGGCCAACCTGGCGCCCATCATGATCATCGCCGGCGCCGCCGGCCTTGATGATGTCTCCACCGGAGGTATGATCCAGGCCGCCATGCTGATCGCCGGCATCGGCACGCTCATCCAGCTCTTCCCCATCGGCCGCCTGGGCAGCGGCCTGCCCATCGTCATGGGCATCAGCTTCACCTTCGTCACCGTGCTCGCGGGCGTGGTGGCCACCTACGGCATGGGCGCGGCAATGGGCGCCATTATCGTGGGCGGCTGCATCGAGGGCGTGCTGGGCCTGTTCGCGCGGTATTGGCGCAAGCTCATCACCCCCATCGTCGCCGCCGTGGTGGTCACTTCCATCGGCTTCTCGCTGCTCTCCGTGGGCGCTACGTCGTTCGGCGGCGGCAGCGGTGCAGCCGATTTCGGCAGCCCGCGCAACCTGCTGCTCGGTACGGTGTCCCTGGTCGCCTGCCTGGCGTTCCAATGTCTGGTGAAGGGCAAGCAGAAGCACCTGTCCGTGCTGTTCGGCCTGGTCGTGGGCTATATCGTTGCTATTCCCCTGGGCGCTGTCGACTTCAGCTCGTTCTCCGACATCAAGCTGTTCGCCGCGCCGTCCATCATGCCGTTCACGCCCGAGTTCGACCTGGGCGCCATCATCTCGGTCACCCTCATCTTCCTGGTGTCTGCCACCGAGACGCTCGGCGACACCACCGCCGTGTGCCAGACGGGCCTGAACCGCAACGTCACCGACAAGGAGCTTTCCGGCTCCATCGCCGCCGACGGCTTCGTCTCCGCGGTGTCCGGCTGCTTCGGCTGCATGCCCATCACGTCGTTCTCGCAGAACGTCGGCCTGGTGGCCATGACGAAGGTGGTCAATCGCAAGGCCATCGCCACGGGCGCGTGCATCATGATCCTGGCGGCGTTCTGCCCGATCATCAGCGCGCTGTTCAGCAGCTTGCCCGAGCCCGTTTTGGGCGGCTGCACCATCATGATGTTCGGCAACATCATCGTGGCGGGCTTCCAGATGATCGCTTCCGCCGGCTTCTCGCAGCGCAACATCGTCATCGCGGCGCTGTCGCTGGCCATCGGCGTGGGCTTCACCCAGGTCGCCGAGATCTTCTCGTGCTTCCCCGAGTTGGTGCAGAGCGTGTTCGCGCAGAACTGCGTGGCGGTGGTGTTCCTGGTGGCTGTTGTGTCCAATCTGGTGTTGCCTCGGGATATGGAAGTCAACGCCGCTGGTTCCGATGGCTTGTCGGACCCTGCCGACGATGTCCCGAAGAGCGACCAGCCGGCTGCGTAGCGATTTCCCGCTCCGCGTCGTTGCGATGGGCGACGAGCCGCTGCGAGACGTGTTGACATTTTCGAGTTCGTTGCTCGTTTCGGTGAGCTTTGGTCAAGGTCGTGGCTTCCGAGAAGCTGCAGGAGCGTGCCGAAAAGTAACGGTTCTGTAAAACGCGGTCTGACTTTTGGATATAGCGTAAAGGAACCCCGTGAATGCGGGTTCGCATGCCAAAATAGAAGAGCTACCTGATTAGCAGGCCTCCGGTGTGCTGGGGGCTCGGAGGCGGGCCAAGTGCCCGCCTCTTCGATATGTACCCGACATAAGGAGACCCGCTTTTATGCACATAGGCTTAAGCCTGATTCTTGTCGTTTTGTTCCTGGCCATGAACGCGTTTTTCGTTATCGCCGAATTCGCTTTGGTGCGCGTTCGAAAATCCCAGCTCGAGCTGGCCGTCGAGCAAGGCAAGAAGGGTGCGAAAAGCGCCATGTACATTGCCGAGAACGTCAACCAGTACCTGTCCGCCTGTCAGCTGGGCATCACGTTGGCGTCGCTGGCATTGGGCTGGTTGGGCGAGCCCGCGTTCTCCGCTCTCATCCGCCCGCTGTTCGAGATGCTGCACCTGCCCGAGGCCTTGATCAGCGTGGTGGCCGTGGCCATCGGCTACTTCATCATGACCACGCTGCACGTGGTGGTGGGCGAGCTGATCCCCAAATCGTTCGCCATCTTCGCAACCGAGCGCTATGCGCTGTTCACGGCCGGGCCGCTCATGGCGTTCTACAAGATCACCTACCCCATCATGATCCTGTTCAACGGCATCACCAACGGTGTGGTGCGCCTGACCGGCCATGACCCGGCAAACGAGCGCGAGGTGTACACGGGCGACGAGATCAAGCTGCTCATCGACGAGTCCACGGAAAGCGGTCTCATCGACCCCGAGCAGAACGAGTTCGTGGACAACATCTTCGACCTGGGCGACAAGGACGCCGAGGCCATCATGACCCCGCGAACCGATCTGGTGTGCATCGACCTCGAGGATTCCCTGGAGGAGAACATGGCGCTGGTCACGCGCTACAAGTACACGCGCTACCCCGTGTGCCGCGAGACCAAGGACCGCATCGTGGGCTTCGTGCACGTGAAGGACCTGTACCTGATGCAGAAGGGCTCCACCATCGATGACCTGCCGGTGCGCACCATCGAGGCCGTGCCCGAGAGCATCCCCGTGGCGAAGCTGCTGCAGGTGCTGCAGGAGGGCTCTACGAAGATCGCCGTGGTGGTCGACGAGCACGGCGGCACGGCCGGCATCGTCACCATGACCGACATCATGGAGCAGATCGTGGGCCACGTCGATGACGAGTACCGCCACGCCGACAGCGAGCTCGTGAAGAAGCTCACCGACGACACCATGATGATCGACGGCGGCATGGCCGTGGGCGACTTCGAGGAGCTCATCGGCTTCACGCCCGAGGACGCCGAGGACTGCGAGACGCTCGGCGGCCTGATCATGGACGTGCTCGACCGCATCCCCTCCGAGGGTGAGAGCCTGACGCTCGAGGGCAAGGAGGCCACGGCGAAGCTGACCGTGGTGCGCATGGACCGCCATCGCATCGACCGTGTGAAGCTGGTGCTCACCCCGAAGCCCAAGCAAGAGGAAGACGAATAGCAAGAAGGCCTCCCAACCGGGAGGCCTTCGTTTTGCTGCGCGTTGTTTCCGTTCACTCCGCTACTCAACCTTCACGCCGGCGAAGCGCTCGGCGTTGTGCCAGAGGATGTTCTCCAGCTCGTCCTCGGTGAATCCGGCAGTGGTGAGGGTGCGGTACTCCTCGGCGGGATCCCACATGGGGAAGTCGCTGCCGAACATGATGCGGTCGGTGCCCCACATGCGCGTAAGCTCCACCGTGCGGCGCTGCCCCAGGAAGAACTGCGAGCTGGACTCGTCAAGGAACACGCGGTCGTTCATGGCCACCTCGTGCAGGATGTCGTAGCCCACTTCGTAGCGCGACCAGCAGCCGAAGTGCGCCGCGTCCACTACCAGGTCGGGGAACGTGCGCAGGATGTTCACCAGGCGACGCGGATGTGAGAAGTCGTAACGGTAGTCGCCCGTATGGATGACCACGGGCAGCCCCAGCTGCTCGCAGATGGCGTACACCTCCATAAGGCGCGGGTCGTCCATGTCCACCTTCTGCGTGTCGGGGTGCAGCTTGACGCCGCGCAGTCCCAGCTTAACTGCGCGCTGCAGCTCGGCCGCGGGGTCCTCGAAATCTTGCTGCATGGCGGCGAAGCCGATGAACTCGGGGTGCGCCTGGCATTGCTTCGCGATGAAGTCGTTGATGGCGGTGACGGCGTGCGCGGTGGTTGCCACGGAGTGCACGATGAAGTGCGTGATGGGCGCGCGGTCCTTCGTCGCAAGCAGACCGTCGGCGGTGCCATCGCCGAACATGCCAACGTTGTAGAAGTCTCCGACGGCCTCCACGGCCTTCGGGGCGATTTTGTCGGGATAGATATGCGCATGCGCATCGATAACGGCCATAATGCAACTCCTCATCTGAAAACTTCCCCGATTGTACGGCAGCGCAAAGCCAGGTTCCCCGGACATTTCGGGAAATCTGCTGGCAGGGGCGATCAGGCTTTTGCTGCTGGAATGCGCAGGGGGCGCGGCTGGTGCCGCGCCCCCTGCGCTTGCGGGCCGCGATCAACGCAAATCCCGCTTATATCCGATTGCAGCCTAGTTCAGGCCGTACTCCGCCAGAAGCGCCTGGCCGCCCATGGTGGTGGGGGCGGCGTCGCCGGCCTCGCCCAGGAAACAGGACGGGCGCACGATGGCCATGCGCTTGCCGTTCTCGCTCTTCACGCGCACCACCTGCATCTTCGTGCGCTCGGCCAGCTCCAGCTCGGCCTTGCTGAAGTGCGACAGCACCAGCAGGTGCTTGGCCTTCGCCACGCCGCCCATGAAGTCGCGGCGCTCGGAGTCCATGATGCGGTTGCGCTCGCCGTCGGTGCTGATCACCTCGAAGGCGTTGCGCTGCGGGAAGAAGCCGTCGATGCAGCCGACCACGAACATGTTGTCGTACTCGGTGCCGCACAGGTTCTGCGGCAGGCAGATGTGCACGACATGCGGGTCCTCGGTCCACACCGGGTCGGAGATGGCGGCCTGCTCGAGCTCGAGCAGGGTCTTCGCCGTCTCGTCGCCCACCATGTCGGCGGCGACGGCCTCGAACTCGCTGATGCCCTCGGCGCCGATGGCCTTCATGAGGCCGAAGCCGCGGCGCGTGGCGTTCTTCTCAAGGAAGTCCTGGCCGGAGCGCCATTTCTCGGCCAGCGTGCGAGCGCGCAGGAACGGTTCCTTCGCGCCGAAACCGGCGTTGCCCACCTGCTGGAGCGCCTGGTACAGCGTGAGGCCCTCGGCCTCGGCGAAGTCCTGCAGGCCCATCCAGGCGTCGGAGTTCGTCAGCGCGTTGTCGAAGCCGCACCAGCTGCGCCACGCGATCATGTCGGTGGGGTCGGCAAGCAGGCCCAGCTTCGTGTACGCAACGAGCGCGCGTGAGCGCGTGGAGTCGCGCGGGTCGCCCGCAAGCGTGCCGGCGGCGCCGGCGGCCGACACGTTGAAGCCGCGGCGGCGCAGCATCTTCTCCACCATGACGGCCCAGCGGCGGTTGGGAACGACCACGCAGGTGTTGGCCTCGCGCGCGTCCTCCTGGCCGTCCAGCAGCTTGCGCAGGTACTTCGTCAGGCCGTTGAGCTCGTCCTCGGGCGTGTTCCACTTGATGGACTGCACGCCCTGCGGCAGGCCCTCGGCCCCGGCGGCGCGCTCGATGGGCGTGACGGTGCCGGCGATATAGGCGCTATCCATGTCGCCCTCGGTGCACAGCGCGTCGGCCAGCGCGATGACCTGCGGGTTTCCGAACGCGCCCTGCAGATGGAACACCTCCACGTCGCGGCGCACGGTCTCGAACTTCAGGAATCCCTCGACGTAGGGGTGGTTGCCGCGCTTGGACATCATCTGGTTGGGGTTGCCCGTCACCATGATCTGCTTGTCGGCCAGCAGGCACAGCACCGTCTGCTCGGCGTGGGAGAAGTTCTGGAAGTCATCGGCCAGCACGTAGGCGAAGCTGCCGCGAGCGCCATCGCCGGCGTCGCTTTTCAGGAAGTCGGCGGCCAGCATGGGGACCTCGCCGGCAAGCATGGCGCCGCGCAGCTTCAGGATGCGCGTGGCGTAGGCCAGCAGGTTGTCCGCCGCGGTGCCGGCGTTCCACTCCTCGCGCGGCTCGTAGCCGGCCATCTTGCGGTCCAGGAAGCCCAGCATGCTGCGCAGCTTGCGCGGATGCTCGCCGATGGTCTTCAAATCCTCCAGGAAGAAGTTGTACTCGGCGCTGTTGAGGATGCGCGGCACGCGGCCGGTGGCCTCGCGGGCGGCGGGCTCGTCGAGCACCGACACGGCGGCGTCGAGCGCGGTGCACACGCGCACCGACAGGGCGGCGCCGATGAGGTTTGCGGGAAGGGCGCGGCGCAGGCGCTTGCGGAAGGCCTGCGCGGCGAAGGCGTTGGTGACCGCTACCAAGATGGATGCGGGAGCTTCCCCGTTCTGGATAAGGTGCGCGCAGCGCGCCACGAGCGCCTGCGTCTTGCCGCTGCGCTCGGCGCCCTCGACCTTGGCGAGGCGCCCATCGAATGCGGCGATGGTATCTATCATGTGAAACTCCCTTCGGTAGCGGCTATCTGGGGCCCCGTCGCGCGCGCACGGCACGCGGCGGGGCGGTTTTCAAAAGGTGGCGAAGGCGTTGCCGCGCATGCGGCGCCCTCGGGCGGGCGCGGCGGTTCGGCGGCGGGGCGCGCTCACGGCCCCCGCAAAAGGCCCTTAGGCCTCGAACACCTTGCTCGTGCCGTCAGTATACTCCACGGTCCACGTGCGGTACGTCGGCGTGAACGTAGGCTCATCAAGTTCGAACACAAGCTCCGGCGGCTCCATGCCGCCGCCGTCGACGGCGCCCTCGCCCGCAGCGGCGCGCGCGTCGGCCTTCACTAGCTCGGGCGACTCCAGGAACGCCTCGGCCGCGGCCTCTTCGGCGGCGACGCGTTCGGCTTCGGCAGCTGCCTCGGCCTCGGCGGCGGCTGCCTCTTCGGCGGCCTTGCGCTCGGCGAACGCGACGGCGCCGGCTTCCACCTGCGCGGCCCAATCCTCGTCGGAGGGCATGCTCACGCGGGCGATCGTGCCGGCGTCGCCCAGCTTGCCCTCGTTGTAGGCGTCGCGCACGAGCGAGAGCATGTCGGCGGCGTCCTCGGCGATGCCGCTCACGTCGTCCATGCGCAGGCGCACGGGCAGCGTGCCGTTCTGCAGGTCCACCTCAAGCCACGTAAACGCAAGCTCGCTTCCGTCCTCGATCTCCTTTTGGCGCTTGTTATAGATGAGCGCCTGGTTGCCCAGCTTGCGGAACTGGTTGCGGAACCAATCGCGCATCACGTCGTTCCACAGCTCGTCGGAACCTTCCTCGCCGGCCGCCAGGTACTGGCGCGTGCCCAGCTTCACCAGCATGCGCATGGTGTTCTCCGCCGGGGCGTCCTCGCCCGCGGCGGCGTGCGTGCGCACCAGCGTCGAGCCCACGTAGGCGTAGCTGCGGCCGACCTCCAGGCGCAGCTCCTCGGAATCCACGCGCTCGTCCAGGTCCAGTATCAGCGTCATCGAAGGCCTTGGTTGTGCCATGTCCTATACCCCTAACTCTTCGTTCGGCGAATGCTCCGCGGGCTGCCCGAATCGGGCCCGCCCCAGGTCGTCCGCCTGCGTCCTCTTCGCTAACCAAAGTATAAATGCCCAGTTCAGCGCAAAATCATCCCGCAAGGATGATATGCGCGCGCTCATACATCCCACCCTTATGATTCCCGCCCGGCGCACCGCCGTACCATCGGGTCATCGCATTGGGAACGCCGCGCCGTAGCCGCATCCGGCCCGGCCGCCACCTCCTCCCTCCCTTCCCCCTTGCAGGCGGAGGCAGGGTGCCGGCACGGCGCCGCGTTCCCAATGCGGGAGACGAAGGAGAAACGAATCAGAAAAGGAGAGGAGGGGCATATGGCGAAACTTTCTTTGACTCGCCGCAGCTTCCTGAAGGCGTCCGCTATGGCGGGTGCCGCCGCAACCGTGGGGTTCGCGGCAGCGCCGTCCGCGGCTTTGGCCGAGGGCGCCGATCCGACGGCCGGCGAAGTGAAGCGCATCCGCTCGTGCTGCCGCGCGTGCGGCAAGGTCGAGTGCGGCACGTGGGTCACCGTTCAGGACAACAAGGTGATCAAGGTCGAGGGCGATGAGTCCAACGCTCACAGCCGCGGCCACTGCTGCGCGAAGTCCCAGTCGTCGATGCTCGCACTGTACCATCCCGATCGTTTGCGCTACTGCCTGAAGCGCACGAACCCCAAGGGCGAGGACGATCCCGGTTGGGTCCGCATTTCCCTGGCCGACGCCTTCGACGAGGCCGGCGCCAAGCTCAACGAGATCGTGGAGAAGTACGGCGGAGAGGCCAACTTCGCCATGGGCGGCACGTCCCGCGTGTGGGCGCAGCCCCCGTACGGCACGCTGAAGTCCATCTTCCCGACCCCGAACGCCCATCTGGCGTACGAGATCTGCAAGGGCCCGCGCCACTTCGCCGGCATCCTGACCGACGAGATCGGCTCGCCCTGGATGGAGGTCGAGCAGGGTCCGCTGGTGTACGTGCAGTGGGGCACCGCCGCCGAGTACTCCAACTACGACTCCACGAACCGTACGGTCGTGGACTGCTCGCAGCGCGCTTACAAGCATATATTGGTGGACCCGCGCATGACGCCGCTGGGAAAGGAAGCCGACCTGTGGCTGCCGCTGCGCGTCGGCACCGACCTGTGCCTTTCCCTGACCTGGCTCAAGTGGATCCTGGACAACGAGGCCTACGACGACCTGTTCGTCCGCCGTTGGACCAACGCCCCGTTCCTGTGGAACCCCGAGAAGGACGGTCGCACGAAGAAGGGCTGGTTCCAGGAGATGAACGGCGGCGTGGATATGGAATCCCGTATCCTGACCGAGGCCGACGTCGATCGCGAGTGGATCAGCCAGTGGTGGGAGCCTGCGGACGAGAAGTACAGCTATCGCCGCTTCATCTGCTGGGACGAGAACAACAACAAGCCCACCTACTGGGATGCCGAGGCCTGC
Organism: Coriobacteriia bacterium; assembly: GCA_030540215.1. Classification (GTDB taxonomy): domain Bacteria; phylum Actinomycetota; class Coriobacteriia; order Coriobacteriales; family Eggerthellaceae; genus Senegalimassilia. The sequence continues at coordinate 66,189 of JAUNWR010000002.1, forward strand.
CAGTGGGAAGGCGAGAAGCATAAGATCCCGACGACCGGCACCTGGATCGAGCATCCGTACAAGCCGATCATCGCCGATGCGTGGCTGCCCGACCCGTCGCACTTCGCCGACCCGGCCGATTCGTCCTACGACGCGTACTGGACCGAGGGCAACGAGGGCGGCAAGAAGTCCAACCCCATGGGCCTGCCGAAGAACCCCGCGCTGTTCCCCGGCGGCGTGGACATCAAGCTGAAGAACGGCACCACCATCAAGGCCGGCACCGTTTGGGAGGCCTTCTCCGACAGCCTGTCCGAGTACACGCCCGAGTACTGCGAGAGCGTGACCGAGGTTCCCGCCGAGAAGATCGTCGAGGCCGTGAAGATCTACACCACGCGCCTGAACCCCCTGCACGGCAACGGCGGCATCCATTACCAGCTGGCTCCCGACCAGACGGGCCACGCGGTGCAGAACTCCCGCGCCTTGCAGCTGATCGCCTGCATCACCGGCAACTCCGACGAGCCCGCCGGCAATCGTGGCTCCTCCAAGGCCGAGGTCGACGGCTGCTGCGGCCGTGCGAACATGAAGGTCACCGACCATGCCCCGCAGGACTGGGGCATCCGCGACGGCGTCGGCTCCATGGAGCTGGGCGACACCCCGCGCGACCTGTCCATCGAGGACCAGGTGCCGCTGATTCAGAACTTCGTGCAGCACCTCATCGACGTGAAGTCCCCGCTGGCCGAGCGTTACGGCAACCACGTGCCCTCCGCCGAGGAGGCTCGCTGGATCGCCGAGCGCAAGGGCGGCGCCTACAAGAGCTCCCGTACGTGGCCGGGCCTGAAGACCAGCTTCGACAGCAACGCCAAGCAGATCTCCGCAGAGCGCTTCCCGCTGCTTCGCTACTGGAACCGCTGGGCCGACTCCGCGACCATCTGGGACTCCATTAACGGCATCGACACCCCGTATCAGATCCATGGCGGCGTGTGCATGTCCGGCGACTTCATGAACGAGTCCAACCTGCTTGAGGCCTGGGAGGCCCTGACCCGCCTGGACTTCTGGCTGGACTTCAATCTGTGGAGCTGCCCGAACAACGGCTGCGCCGACATCGTCATCCCCGTCCTGCATTGGCTCGAGGTCAACACCGGCCGCGTGTCCCAGGGCGCCGGCGGCATCTTCGGCGCAGGTCAGCGCGCCGTCGAGCCGATGGGCGACTGCATCTACGACCCGGTCGCCGTCATCTGCCTGTACCTGGGCATGGCGAAGGCGGTCTCGGGCAAGGAGCATCCGACCCGCGCCGACATCCCCGCCGACCGCAGCGCCGTGATCTGGAACGACCGCGACCTGAACTACGACGGCTGGAACAACCTGGACTACAACGAGTTCGTGCAGATGGGCGGCAGCATCACCTACGAGCAGCAGGAGTACCGCGTGCTCAAGGACGCTACCGACTGGTGGCGCATCGAGGAGTTCAAAGACAAGGAGAGCAAGCCCGAGCAGGTCATCCCGGCCTTCCCGAGCTACGCTTCCGCCGAAAAGCCCGCCCAGGTCGCCAACGACGTGGCCGGCCCGGACTTCCCCGAGTACGCCGCGAAGTTCCAGGAAGAGGGCTGGTTCGACTGCCGCAAGTGGCATCCCGAGCGTTGGGGCACGTATCGTCGCTGGGAGATGGGCTACCGTCGCCAGCAGGGCGGCTACAACCTGTACGCGGCCATCGACGAGAAGTGCGGCTTCATGACCCCGACCGCCAAGGTCGAGGTGTGGTCCACCATCGCCGAGACCTACATCCCGGACACCACCAAGACGTTCGCGGAGAGCTGCAGCCCGGATCGTGCCGCCTATGACGGGAAGATCCCCGACATCGACAAGTTCCCGCACTGGTTCGAGCCGAAGAACTCCAAGGTGGAGGCCCCGCGCTACTACCACAAGGACCAGGCGGACCAGATCGCCACGACGGACTCCTACATCAATGACAACTACAAGGGCGATCATCTGATGGAGGAGTACAAGGAGAACCTGCAGAAGTACGGCGACGACCATGCGTTCATCATGACCACCGGTTCCCGTCAGCCCGTGTACTTCCACTCCGAGCACCGTCAGCTGCCCTGGTGCCGCGAGCTGTGGCCGTCCCCGCGCGTCGAGATCAATCCGAAGGACGCCGCGCGCATGGGCATCGAGCAGGGCGACTGGGTGTGGATCCGCACGCCGTGGGGCGCCGTCCGCGAGGTGGCCGACCTGTACTACGGCATCAAGGAAGGCACCATCAACGCCAACCATGCCTGGTGGTACCCCGAGATGGACACCGCGAGCCACGGCTTCGAGCTGGTCGGCATCAACTGCTGCATGGACAAGTACGCCCAGTGCTGGGTGTGCGGCGCCTCGCAGCTGCGCGGCATCCCGGCGCTGATCTACAAGGCCACGCCGGAGAACTCCCCGTTCAAGAACCCGGTGCCGTGCGATCCGAAGGGCAACCCCGCCATCACGAACGCCAACGACCCGCGTCTGAAGGAATGGCTGTCCAACGACCCGCGTTTGGCAGACGCCAAGGTGGAGCTGACGTTCGCCAACATGGATGCGAAGGGCTGCAACCCGTCCATCCAGTCCCCGGAGGCCCTGGCCACCGGCAAGCTGCCCAAGGGCGAGCGCGGAAGCGATGCCCTCGGCCAGTACAGCAACAAAGGCCAGCTGAGCGATGCGCTCGGCTCCTACAAATAAGGAAAGGAGGTAACAACCCATGGCAAATTACGCGATCATCACCGACCTGAACCGTTGCACCGGCTGCCTGGCCTGCACGGTCGCCTGCAAGGCGATCAACGGCGTCGACGTCGGCAACTTCTGGATCAAGACGCTGCGCATCGGTCCGCACCCCATCGAGGGCGGCTCGGGCGATTACCCGGACGTGGAGATGTACTTCCTTCCGGTCCAGTGCCAGCACTGCGCCAACCCCGAGTGCGTGCGCGTGTGCCCGACCGGCGCGTCCCATATCCGCGAGGACGGCACCGTGCAGATCGACAAGTCCAAGTGCATCGGCTGCCGCTTCTGCGCCCTGGCCTGCCCGTACGGCGTGCGTTACCTCAACGAGGAGGAGCGCGTCGTCGAGAAGTGCACCATGTGCGAGCAGCGTATCAGCCAAGGCGAGCTGCCGCAGTGCGTGGCCCAGTGCGGCGCCCGCGCCCGCTTCTTCGGCGACCTTGACAAGGGCGTCGACAACTTCGAGGGCCCGGCGCATCCTGACAGCCCGGGCTGCCAGTACGACGAGATGACCAAGACCCGCGTCAAGCTCAAGGACTACGTCGAGGCGTACAAGGAAAGCGATATCCATCATCTCAAGGATGCAGGTAACAAGCCCAAGCTGATGTACCTGCTCCGCGAGGGCCGAAAGTGGAGGGAGTAGACTCATGAATCCGGAATGGCCTCTAATCCTCTTCACCTTCTTCCTGTGCCTGTCCGGCGGCATCTTGGGCGCACAGGGCCTGCTCACCGTGCTCGGCAAGGGCAAGAAGATGCAGAACGTGGCGCTCATCGCCGCGCTGGCGACGCTCGTGATCGGCGGCATCTGCGTGTTCATGCACCTGCAGCATTGGGAGCGCATCTTCAACGCGTTCGGCGCGCTGCTCGCCGGTAACGGCTACGGCGTGTCCGGCATCACCCTCGAGCTGTGGGGCTGCGTCGTGGAGTTCATCGCGATCGCGCTGTTCTTCCTGTTCGCCCGCCGCGCCGAGGACGGCGTCGCCCCGAAGTGGGTCGGCGTCCTGGCCATCATCGTGGGCCTGGCGCTTCCCATGGTCACCGGCGACTCCTACTTGATGCCGTCGCTGCCCACCTGGGATAACCCGCTTCTGATCGTGTACTACCTGACGAACACGATCTTCATGGGCGGCCTGGCCGCGCTCGTGATCGCCGGCCTGACCGGCGACGTCGAAGCTCGCGACTTCATGGTCAAGACCGCTCTGGCCGGCGCCGTGGCCCAGCTGGCCATCGTGCTGGTGTACGCGATCATGATCAACGGCTCCGCCGCCACGTACTCCGCCGACATCGCGTTCTACTTCGACCCGACGCTGCCTGACGTGCCCATGGTCGACCGCGCCGCCGTCGTCGGCAGCCTGCTGGCCGGCTCCAATGCCCTGATGTTCTGGCTGGGCGCCATCATCGTCGGCATCGTCGCCCCGGCCGCCATCCTGTGGTTCGGCAAGGCGAACGATGGCCAGCAGCTGGCCATCTACGCCGGCGGTGCAGGCGTGTGCTGCATCATCGGCGGCATCATCTGGCGCGTGCTCCTGTACTCGGCAGCGATGCACATCTTCGCCCTGTTCTAGGAAGCGAAGGCCGCAGGGCCGGTTCTGGTCGGCCGGCCCTGCGGGCGAACAGGCGGGAAAACGCCTGCTCGCAAGCTGAAAAGGCGTGTTGGAGGGGGCTTACCTGAACGCCCCGCTTTCGGCAACGGAAGCCCCCTCATATACGCGTTTTCGCAAAGCCCCCGTCGGGGCTTTCACGCATAGGAAGAGGAAACGAAAGACACGGAGAGGGGTCTTCATGAGCGAGGAGAAGAAGGAAGGCGCGCAGGCCGCCGCCCCGCAGGACGTCGGCGCAGCTGCCGATGCGGCGCTCGCGCAGCCTGCTGCGAAGAAGGCGAAGGAGCCTATGAGCGTTTCGCGCCGGTCGCTGCTCATCGGCGTGGGCAGCACGGCCGCGCTGCTGGGATTGGGCGCCCTGCGCTATGCCGGCCACGTGCCGCTGAACCGACCGCCGGGAGGTCAGGACGAGGCGCACCTGGTCAGCGCCTGCATCCGCTGCGAGAAATGCTACGAGGCGTGCCCGCGCCACGTCATCAAGCCGGCGAAGATCGAGGACGGCCTTCTGGGGATGCGCAGCCCGCAGCTGGACTTCAGCGCCGATTACTGCGACTTCTGCGCCGAGGAGAACGGCGGCGTGCCCCTGTGCGTGGCATCGTGCCCCACCGAGGCGCTGCAGCTTCCCGCCGGCGCCGACGCGCACAACACCATCATCGGCCTGGCCGAGATCGACCCCAAGACGTGCCTGGCGTTCCGCGATACGGGCTGCCATTTCTGCTTCGACGCTTGCCGCGATGCCGGCTACGACGCCATCCAGCTCGACGGCAACGGTTACAGCCCGCGCCCGTACGTGATCGGGGACAAGTGCGTCGGCTGCGGCGCCTGCGAGAGCGTGTGCGTGTCGCTGCAGCAAGGTTCCATCGTCGCAGGAGCCACCGAGCGCGCCATCGTCGTCCGTCCCGCGTCCTCGCTGTAAGGGGGTTGTCATGAAATTGAGCAAGATCCGTACCATCGTGGCGGCCGCCGTGTTCTGCATCCTGGCCGTGGGCCTGATCGCGGGCATCAACATGGGCACGCTGTCCGGTTTCGGTTTCGATTCGTTCAGCGCGCTGTGCCCGCTCGGCGCCATCACCACCATGTTGGCGACCAAGACCCTGGTCCCGCGCGCCGTGTTCAGCATCATCATCATGGCGCTGCTGGTGTTCCTGTTCGGCCGTGCGTTCTGCGGCTGGATCTGCCCCGTCCCCGTGCTGGGCAAGCTGCGCGCGTTCTTCCGTTCGCCGAAGAAGCGCCGCGAGCTGGAGCAGGCGAAACGCGACGAGGCGCTCGATATCGCCAAGCTCGAGCTGGGCTGCGGCGGGAAGGGCGGTTGCGAGAGCTGCAGCGCCTGCAAGCAGCAGTGCGCCAAGCTGGATTCGCGCCATTACGTGCTGGGCGGCGCGCTGCTGTCCACGGCCATCTTCGGCTTCCCGGTGTTCTGCCTGGTGTGCCCCATCGGCCTGACCTTCGCCACCGTGCTGGTGTTCTGGCGCCTGTTCGCCAACGCGGACATGACCGTGGCCGTGGTCCTTATCCCGTTGATGCTGATCATCGAGCTGGTGTTCCTGCGCAAATGGTGCACGCGCTTCTGCCCCATGGCCGGCCTCATGAACCTGATGAGCCGCTTCAGCCGCACGTTCAAGCCCGTCATCGACGACGCGAAGTGCCTGGAGACGTCGAAGGGCACGGTGTGCAGCCGCTGCGCGATGGTGTGCGAGGCCGACATCAACCTGCGCCATCCGGACTACGGCGAGCGGACGCTGGCGGACTGCACGCGCTGCAACGCCTGCGTGGACGCTTGCCCGGCAAGCGCCATCACCATGCCGGTGGTCGCCAAGCGCGGCAAGGCCGTGAAGCTGGCGCCGAACGAGAAGTAACCATTCCGAAAGGCAAGCGTCCCTTGTGCATCCTCTTCGCGCCAAGGGGCGTTCTGCCGTCATGCCGCGCGTTGGGCGCTCCCTCCCTCCAACATGCGGCGTCATCCGCCCCGGGCCTTTCCCATCGGCCCGGGGCGGTTTTTGCCTGGCCGTATGTTGAGAACCCCCCTCGCTCGGCACGCGGCATCCGCTCCGGGCCTTCGCTGGCGCCGGGGCGGTTTTCTTTGTGGGAAAACCTGGAGGGTCGCTAGGATACCGATAGAATACGTCCCGTACCACGGGTGAGCGTGCTCAAGCCGTGCATTCGCGCTTCCGCGCCGCACGCGCCAGTTTTCCGGGGTTCCAGAAACACAATCGATATGCAAGGGTTTGCCTGATGTGGGCCTTTGGACTTTGCGCCTGTTTTCTCCGGCGCCGCTTTCCTCCTTTGCGTTCGATTGTCCGGTCAATGCGCGTGAAAGGATGCGGAATGCAAGGAAAACCATTGGTTGCGCTGCTGGTCGTTCTATACGCCAGCGCGTTTTTGGCGGGGTTCAACGAGAACCTGGTGAACATGGCGCTCATGTCCATCATGGGCGAGTACGGCGTCGACTCGGTCGCGGCGCAATGGCTGGTCACGGGCTATATGATCGTGGCGACCATCGTGGTCATGTGCATGGCGTTCATGTACCGCCGCTTCAAGCTGCGCCCCCTCTACTTCGCCGCCGCGGCGTTCACGCTGGTCGGTTCGCTCATGGGGCTGTTCGCCACAAGCTTCGAGCTGCTCATGGCGGCGCGTCTGGTGCAGGCCGCGGGCTCGGGCATCTTCATCCCGCTCATGATGAACACGGTGCTGGTGATCGCGCCGAAGCACAAGCTGGGCACGTTCCTGTCCATCGGCGGCTGCATGATCACGTTCGGCCCCGCCTTGGCTCCGACGGTGTGCGGCGCGCTGGTAACCTCGTTCGGCTGGCATAGCGTGTTCGCGGTGCCCCTTGCCGCCATGGCCGTGCTTGCGTTGGTGGCGCTGTTCGCGGTCAAGAACATGGGCTTCTCCCCTGCTCACCTGGACATTCCGTCGACGGTGCTCTCGGCGGTGTTCCTTTGCGCGCTCAGCCTGGGCCTTGTAGAGCTGACCATCGATGTCCCGCTTGCGGTCGGGTCGCTTGCGGTGGCGGTGGCCACGGCGGTGCTGTTCGTGCTGCGCCAGTTGCGCTGCCAGCATCCGCTCATCGACCTGACGCCCATGAAGAGCCGTGCGTTCTGGCCGTCGGTGGTGCTGACCACCATCGCCATGATGGGCAGCTTCAGCATGAGCGTGCTGCTTCCGCTGTACCTGGAAGGCGGCACGGGCCTGACGGCGTTCGCGGCCGGCCTGCTCATGCTGGTCCCGGTGCTGGCGAACGCGGGCACCACGCTTTTGGGCGGCCGCATCATGGATGCGCGCGGCGAGTGGCCGCTGCTCCCGGCGGGTTTCGCGGCCATCGCCGCGGGCTTCGTCGTGATGGCGGCGCTGGCCCCCACGTTGTCGCTGCCGGCGGCGTTCGTCGCGGCGTTGCTGATCATGGGCGGCACGGGCTTCATCTTCTCGCCCTCGCAGACGGCGGGTCTACGCACCCTGCCTCAGGAGATGAACCCGTTCGGGGTGGCCATCTCCACCACGTTCGTGCAGATTGCGGCCTGTATCGGCCCCTCGCTGTACACGGGCATCATGTCCACCGCCCAGGCGGGAGCTCTGGCGGCGGGCGCCGATGCGGCGCTTGCGACCGCGCAAGGTTTTTCCGTCGCGATGGTGGTGGCTGCGTGCATTGCCGCGGCAGGTTGTGCACTCGCGCTGGTTTATTCGCGTGCCGCGGTGAAACGCGATGCGAAACGCGCATGAAGCATGTAAAATAGACGTAAGCGAATCTGCGGCGCGCCTTCACGGGCGCGCCGCTTTAGCGTTAACACACGAAGAGAAACGAGCTCAACCCATGGCTATCACCGGCAAGCAGGTCCGTCAGCTGCGCAGCATGGCGAACAACTTGAAGCCCACCGTCATCGTCGGCAAGGAAGGCGTCACCGCCAACATCCTCAAGCAGGTCAACGAGGGTCTTGAGGCCCACGAGCTCATCAAGGTCAGCGTGCTGTGCGAAACGGGCAGCCAGGCCGCCGAGGCCGGCCGCGAGATCGCCGACCAGGCCGAGGCCGAGCTGGTGCAGGTCATCGGCAAGCGCGTGGTGCTCTACCGCGAGACCACCCGCGACGACATCGAGAAGATCCAGCTGGTCAAGTAAGCAGGCAAGCTGGCAAGCGAGCGAGCTTTCCGACATCATCGCGCGGCGTTCGGCCGCGCAAAGCAAATCGGGCCCCGGCAAACGCCGGGGCCCGATTGCGTTCAGGGGAGTGCGGCTGCCTACTTCAGGCACCTGCACAGCCATTTGTTGCCGGTGTCGGCGGCATGGGGGCAGCCGATGCAGATGGGCTCATCGCATAGCTGCGCGCTTTCGGGCGCGCCGCAGAAATCTTGCAGGTCAAGTGCGGTGTTGGCGGCCTCGGGTTGCGCCCTGACGGTGATGCCTTCCGGCGCGCCCTCATTCGCTTCGTTTTCTCCCGCTCCCGCATCTGCCAGCTGCATCGCGCGCACCGCCATGCTGGCGAGCTGGCGCATGCCCAGATTCGTGGGGTGCGTGCCCTCGAGCGAATCGTAGTCGCGACCGAACGCGCGCACGTCGGCGACGCGGCAGCCTTCGGCTGCGGCTGCGTCGCGGATGGCGGCGTTGTATTCGTCCAGGTGATGACCGCGCAGGCGGTAGCAGAACTCGGGATGATCGACGCCGCGCGTGCGACCGGGCAGCAGCGTGATGCAGTACACCGCGGCTTTAGGGGCGGCCGTGCGGATGTTGCGCAGCATAGTGCGATACGCCGCGCCGAAACGCTCCACGGCGTCGGCGGGCGCGACCCCGGCCACCTGCTCGGGAACGCTTGCCGGGTCGATGCAGCGCGGCATGGCGTGGCTGCGGCCGGCGGCCTGCGCCTCGGCGCCGCCCCAGCCGTAGTCGTTGATGCCGATGAACACGAGCACCGCATCGGGCGCCTGGCCGTCGGGTCCCAGCAGGGCGGCAGCGCGTTCGGGGCTGCTGGCGGCGGGGAAGCCTGCGCCCTCGACCATGCTGCCTGACCAGGCGCTATCGGCAAGCACGGTACCGCCGAGCGCACGCACCGCGTGCGACCACCAGGTATCCTCGGGGCGAAGCACGCCGGATCGCTCCAGGCGCTCATCGTTGTAGAACAGCGTGTAGCCATCGGGCACGCATCCCTCGAAAGTGCTGATGGAATCGCCCATGATGGAGAACGTTTTCGCGGGCATGCCCGACCGCCTTTCTTGCGTCATTCGTTTTGCGCCCTGGCGTCGTGCGTCGGGGCTGATTTTTTCCAGTAGCACATGGTAGCAAAACCTCGCGTGCGGTCTGTTAACAGTCTATGTAGGATCGAATCGCGGAGCTGACTTTCCGACTCTTCCGGCTTCACGTCCGCGTCTCCTTCATTCGAAGAATAACCCCAGGTGAACCGCGTAAAAACTTGTGTGAAACCAGTGAACGCCGCAGACTGTCCCCTTGACGTTGTACGCAAAACGTTGTACAATAATACGAACCACGCACTCACACAAGTTGCGCCGGCGGAGCCCGGCGCAACGCTGGTAATCGCTGCGGGGAGCAACGGCCGGCCAATCGGCCGTCCGCCCGTTTCCCCGTGCAGCGAAGCGGGACGATCGGAGGTTGCAATGGGCGAGGCAATGGTCACCGGCCGCATGGCGCCCGGCAAGAAGCGCCGCGGCGGCCTTGTGCTGCAGCGGGAAGGCCTCACGGCCTCCCAGGCCATCAACCGCATGTACGACAAGCTCATCGAGAACGGCGACGCGTCGTTTCTCACGGGCATCGTGGCGGCGGAGGACGAAGCGGCCTGGGATAACGCCGTGGAGTTCGTCGATTCCCTCTCCGAACCCGTATCCGGCGGCGCATCCGATGTCGCCGATGAAGCGCCCTCGGCGCTGGTCGACGGTGCCTTCGAGCACGGCGACCTGCCGGCCGACGGCCCGGACCTCGCGGCCATCGCCCGCGCCGCGCGATTCTCCTCGCGGGGGGTGATCTAGCATGCCTCAGGCCCGTGTCCTGCTTGGTACCGAAGTCGTCATGGACTTCATGAACGAGCGCCAATCGTTCTACCAGCAAACGCGCATGCTCATGGTGGCCGGCCGCGTGGGCGAGTTCGACCTGTGGGTCACCGCCCCGCAGGTGGTCGACCTCGTCTACCTGCTCTCCGAAGGCGGTAAGCCCGAGCTGCTGCCGCGCGCCATGGAGCGCATCCGCGGCCTGCGCACCTTCGTGCAGGTGGCGGACCTCACCGCGGCCAACGTCGACCGCATGCTGGCCTCGTCGGGGCAAAACCCCGAGGGCCAGCTCATGGTCAACGCCGCCATCGACCTGCGCGCGGACTTCCTGCTCACGCACGATTCGGACGGCTTGGAAAACGGCCTGGTCAAGGTCACGAACGTGCCGGGCATGTTCGAATGGCTGTGCGAGAACCGCGATCTGGACTACACGCAAATCGAGATTTAGCGAAGCCCTCCCGCTGTCACCTTCCTGTCACTTGACACTCTCAAGTGCCAGACTACAATCGAAATTAGCACTCAAGCTGTGAGACTGCTAACGCGCCCCGCATCTGCGGGGCGTTTCATTCGCCGGGGGTATGCGCGGTCCGGCGCCTCGTCTGCGGGCGGGCGCCGCAAGCCGGCATCGCCGCAGGTGAACGAAGCGCCCTTGCGCCGCGCGGCCGGTCCCGCAGCACCGAAGCACGAACGGAAAGGAAGCGCCGCACCTATGCGCAAGTTCAAGACAGAGAGCAAGAAGCTGCTCGACCTGATGATCAACTCCATCTACACCAACCGCGAGATCTTCCTGCGCGAGCTCATCTCCAACGCGTCGGACGCCGTCGACAAGCTGTACTTCAAAAGCCTCACCGACTCCAGCATCCAGCTGACGAAGGACCAGCTCGGCATCGACGTCGCCTTCGACAAGGACGCCCGCACCATCACCGTGTCCGACAACGGCATCGGCATGACGCAGGAGGACCTGGACCGCAACCTGGGCACCATCGCCCATTCCGACTCTATGGCCTTCAAGCAGGAGAACGCCGAGCAGCAGGGCGACGACGTCGACATCATCGGCCAGTTCGGCGTGGGCTTCTACAGCGCGTTCATGGTGGCCAAGTCCGTGCGCGTGGTGTCGAAGGCCTACGGCAGCGACCAGGCCTGGGCTTGGGAATCCGACGGCATCGAGGGCTACACCATCGAGGAAGCCCAGCGCGAGGGCAACGGCACCGACATCATCCTGACCTTGAAGGACAACACCGACGAGGAGAACTTCGACCAGTTCCTCAGCGAGTACGGCCTGAAGGACCTCATCAAGCGTTACAGCAACTACGTGCGCTACCCCGTGCGCATGGAGGTTTCGAAGTCCCGCCAGAAGCCCAAGCCCGAGGACGCCGGCGACGACTACAAGCCCGAGTACGAGCAGTACACCGAAATCGAGACCATCAACTCCATGGTACCGATCTGGAAGCGCAGCAAGTCCGACGTACAACAGGAAGAGTACAACGAGTTCTACAAGCAGACCTTCCACGACTTCACCGACCCGGCAGCCACGTTCTCCATCCACGCCGAGGGCGCGCTGTCCTACGACGCGCTGCTGTTCATCCCCGGCCGCGCGCCGTACGACCTGTACAGCAAGGACTACAAGAAGGGCCTGGAACTGTACAGCTCCAACGTGCTGATCATGGAGAAGTGCGAGGACCTGTTGCCCGACCACTACAACTTCGTGCGCGGCGTCGTGGACAGCCAGGACCTCACGCTCAACATCTCGCGTGAGACGCTGCAGCAGAACAACCAGCTGCACGCCATCGCCCGCAAGGTGGAGAAGAAGGTCACCAGCGAGCTGAAGAAGATGCTGAAGAACGATCGCGCCGCCTACGAGAAGTTCTTCGAGGACTTCGGCCGCGGCCTGGAGTACGGCATCTACACCAGCTACGGCATGCTCAAAGACGAGCTGGCCGACCTGCTGCTGTTCTATAGCGCCAAGGAGCAGAAGATGGTCACGCTGGCCGAGTACCTCGAGGCCATGCCCGCCGACCAGAAGTCCATCTACTACGCCGCCGGCGACAGCACCGACCGCCTGGCCAAGCTGCCTATCGTGAACACGGTGCTCGGCAAGGGCTACGACGTGCTGCTGTGCACCAAGGACGTCGACGAGTTCTGCTTCCAGGCCATGATGACCTACGGCCCCGAGGCCGAGCAGGACGCCGAGGGCAAGGACATCGAGGGAACCGGCCCCAAGGAGCTCAAGAACGTGGCATCGGGCGATTTGGACTTCGCCTCCGAGGAGGAGAAGAAGGAGGCCGAGGAAGCCGAGAAGGACAACGAGGCCCTGCTTAGCGCCATGAAGGAGCAGCTCGGCGATGCGGTCACGAAGGTGGCCGTGTCCACGCGCCTGACCGACGCGCCGTCCGCCGTCACCACCGAAGGCCCCGTTTCGCTTGAGATGGAGCGCCTTATGTCGCAGATGCCCGACGGCATGGGCGAGGTGAAGTCGCAGCGCGTGCTCGAGCTGAACGCGAAGCACCCGGTGTTCCAGGTGCTCAAGGACGCCCAGTCCGCCGGCGACGCCGAGAAGGTGAAGCTCTACACCGAGATCCTGTACGACCAGGCGCTCATCGTCGAGGGCATGCCCATCGCCGACCCGGTCGCCTACGCGAACGCGGTCACGAAGCTGATGGCGTAAGCGTCTGCGTCGCCCGGCGGCCCGCGGGCTTCCGGCCGGCGCACCCGCGCCAGCGCCCTGCCAGGCGCCCTCGCCGCCCGCCACCTGCCGAAACCCATTCCGAATGTGAAGCCTGCCGGCCCTCAACTGGGCCGGCAGGCTTTTTGTATTATGATGTTCACGCTATGCAGAAGAGCATCCACGACATATTGCAGATGATCGAAACGCCGCTTATCAGCTTCACGGTGGTGGTGCTGAGCTGCGTGTGCTTCCTGCTGTCGCTGTGGATCATCATGATCTTGGTTAGGCTCGTGGTGGGATGAGCTCGCAGAGGCACATTTCGCGCTCCGGGCGGCGGGGATAGGCACCGCTATGTGGCAGCGCTTCACATGGTATGACGTCAGGGTCATCGGCCATTACCTGGGCATGCTGGTGCTTTTCTCGTCCGTGGCGCTTATCGTGCCGCTGGTCACCGCCATCGTGTTCTGCGAATGGATCCCTGCAAGCCATTACCTGCTTTCCATAGGGTTATCGCTCATCGTCGGCTCGGCGTTGCGCTTCCTGCGCATCGAACCCGGCCGCCTGAACCGCCAGCAGGCGTTGGTGGTCACGGGCCTGGCGTGGGTGGTCCTGGCGTTCATGGCCACCATCCCGCTGTATCTTTCGGGCCACTACAACACGTTTCTGGACGCCATGTTCGATGGCGTCTCGGGCATCACCACCACAGGGGCAAGCATCATCTCCGACCTTGACCACCTGTCCTACGCCGACAGCATGTGGCGTTTCATCATGATCTTGTTGGGCGGCTTGGGCCTGGTCGTGGTGGCGTTGTCGTTCGGCCTGTTCGGCAAGCGCTCGGGCGCCAGCCTGTACATGTCCGAGGGCCGCAGCGAGCACGTGGTCCCCAACATCGTGCAAACCGCCCAGTTCATCGCGAAGCTGTCGCTGGGCTTCATCTGCGTTGCCACCGCCGTGCTGGCCGTCATGTGCGCGTTCGCCGGCATGGAGGCGCCGCGCGCGTTCCTCAACGGCTTGTGGCTGGCCATCTCCAGCTTCTGCACCGGCGGCTTCACCCCCATGAGCACGTCCATCTTGTACTACCATTCGTTCCCCATCGAAGTGGTGCTCATGCTCCTCATGATCATCGGGTCGGTGAACTTCGTGCTGCACTCCGAGCTGTGGAAGGGGCACCTGAACGTGTACTTCCGCGACATGGAGATCCGCACCATGTTCATCTGGATCGTCGTGATGACCCTGGTGTTCGCCGCGTCGGTCTCGGCAAGCTCTGATTTCTCGAACCTGGCCACCATGATGCGCCGTGGCGTGTTCCTGATCGTGTCGGCGTTCTCCACCACGGGCTTCCAGAACGTCACCACCAACCAGCTGACCACGTCGCTGACTTCCGGCGCGTTTTTGGTCATCGCCGCGCTCATGTGCGTGGGCGGCGGCGCCGGCTCCACGTCGGGCGGCATTAAGTTCAACCGCATGGGCCTGATCATCAAGTCGCTCGTGGCCACGGTGAAGGAGACGCTGGCGCCCGACTCGGCGCGCGTGGTGGTGTCGTACTACCACTTGGGAAGGCGCATTCTGTCGCCTGAGGTGGTCAAACAGGCCATGACCGTGTTCGTGCTGTATGTGGTCACCTATGCCGTGGGCGCGCTCGTGGGCATCGCGCACGGCTACGACGCCACGCAATCCATCTTCGAATCGGTTGCCATGGCCTCCAACGGCGGCATCTCGTCGGGCGTATGCTCCCAAGGCATGCCCGCGTCGCTCGAGCTGTTCTACATGCTGGAGATGTGGGCCGGCCGTCTGGAATTCCTCACGCTCATCGCGCTCATCGTCGAGGTCGTGGTGACGCTCGACCCGCGCAGGGTGGTAAGGAGCAGGCTGGTGAGGCGCTCATGATGCGAAAGGGAATGGCCGCCGCGGCGTTGGCCCTTGCGCTGGCGCTCCCCGCGTTCGCGTGCCCGCAGGCCGCGTTCGCCGACGAGCCCGCCGAAGGCGACAACGCCGTCAACGTCACGCAGCTGCCCGACAGCTCGTTCATCTACGACACATCCATCACGGACCTGAGCACGGCCGATACCTATTACGATAAGCAAACGGTGCAGGTCACCGGCGAAGTGGTGGGCGACCGCATCACCGCCGGCGACGGCCGCCACTGCTGGCTGCAGTTGGCATCGCCCTCCGATTCGTCCACGGTGTCGGTCTACCTTACCAACGAATCGGCCGACAAGGTTGACACGTACGGCGCCTACGATCGCAAGGGCACCACGCTGCAGGTGCGCGGCACGTTCAACTTGGCGTGCCCCGACCACGACGGCGCATCCGATCTGCATGCGCAGGTGGTGACGGTCACGGAGAAGGGCAAGGCCACTCCCGACGAGTTCGACATCAACGCGTTCATCCCGGGTATGGTGACCGTCATGATCGGCCTGGCCATGATGGTGGTGTTCTATCTGCTGCGCGAACGCCAGCGATAAGGCTACAAGGAGGAAAGCTTGCAGAGAGCGCAGGTTGTGAAACTGGACCGCGGATATCCGCTCGTGCGATGCGAAGATGGGCGTCTTGTGCGCTGCGAACACGCAACGGCCCTGGTCAAGGGTGAAAAGGTGCGCGCCGTCATCGGCGATTTCGTCGAGGTGAACGCACCTGAGGGCCACGACAAGGGCATCATCGAGTCCATCTGCCCGCGCGAGCGCGCCTTCGTGCGCAAAGACCCCACCGAGCGCGCCGTCCCCCAGGTGCTGGCGGCGAACTTCGACCGCGTCATCCTGGCCCAGCCGCTGGCCGAGGTGAACCTGCGCCGCCTGGAGCGCGAGCTGGTGCTTGCCTACGAGACCGGCGCCGCCGTCACGGTGGTGCTCACGAAGGCCGATTTGGCCGAGAGCGAGGAGCAGGTGGAGCAGGTGGCCGAGCGCGTCCGCGCGCTGGCGGGCCCCGACGTGCGCACGCTGGTGGTGTCGGACGGCAACGCCGAGAGCGTGGAGGCCGTGCGCGCCCTCATGGCCCCCGGCACCACCACGGTGCTGGTGGGGAAGTCGGGCGTGGGGAAGTCCAGCCTGGTCAACATGCTCGTCGGCGAAGAGGTGCAGGAAACGGGCACGGTGCGCGAGGGCGACGGCAAGGGCCGTCACACCACGGTCAGCCGCGAGATGGTGGCCATTCCCGGCGGCGGGTACGTGGTGGATATGCCCGGCGTGCGCGGCCTGGGGCTGTGGGACGCCGACGCGGGCATCGGCGCGGCGTTCGCCGACATCGAGCAGGCGGCGCAGCAGTGCCGTTTCCGCGACTGCAAGCACGAGAACGAACCGGGCTGCGCCGTGCGCGCCGCCGTCGAATCCGGCGAGATAGCGCCCGAGCGTTTCGCCAGCTACCAGGCGCTCAAGCAGGAGACGGCCACGTTGCGCGACCGCCGCGAGGAGGCCCGCCGTATGCGCGGCGAGAAGGCCAGCGACAAGAAGCGCGGCGGCCAGGGAGGGCGTCCCGGTCGCGGCAAGCGCCGCCGCTAGCGCCGGCGGGCACGCCGGCGGGGCGGACGTGCCGGTTGCGACGGGCATCCGCGGACGCGATGCGCCATCGCCGCGGCAAGGCCGCTTCCGTCCGGTTCGCAGGCCGATTCCGCACCCTGCGCATTCCTGTCGTCCATGGCGTCTCCATCCGGTTGCCGGGCCGTTTCGCGCTCGCTTGCCAAACACGCTACAATATAAGGGTTAACCGAAAGCAACGCGCACGTCGGCGTGCGGCTGCTGCGCCCGGTCCACGGCCGCGGCTCGGCAACCCGCATTCGGCGTAAACGGACCCGAAACAAAGGACGTGCATGAATCCGGTCATCGTAATCCCGACGTTCGTGTCGCCGCGCCGCCGAAAGGATTCCGGCAGCGTGATCGCCACGTACGACCACACCACCCCGCTGAGCAATCCCGGCGAGCTGCCGCGTCTGCTCACGTCTTTGCAGAAGGTTCGCGGCATCGGGCAGATCATCGTGCTGGTCGCCGCCGAGCCCGCCATCTCCGACCAAGCCGCCGAGAAGGTGCAGGACATCGTCTCGCGCTTCCCCGGCCTCAACATCGCCATCATCGGCGCCGACGAGTGCAGCCTGGTGCAGCAGCGCATGGAGCAGCTGGGCCTGGGCAAGCTGTCGAAGGAGATCGGCCTTGTCGGCTACGGCGCCATCCGCAACCTGGGCCTTGTGCTCGCCAACGTCATGGGCTTCGACTCCATCGTGTTCCTTGACGACGACGAGGTCATCGACGACGCCGACTTCCTGCAGAAGGGCGTCTACGGTCTTGGCAAGCTCACGCGCAAGGGCGTGCCCATCCTGGCGAAGACCGGCTTCTACCTGAACTCCGAGGGCTCGTATCTATCGAAAAGCCAGGATAAGTGGTACAACCGCTTCTGGCAGCAGGGCAAAGCCTTCAACAAGTGGATCACGAAGGCCATGCGCGGCCCGCGCTTGTCGCGCAGCAACCATGTGTGCGGCGGCTGCCTGGCTATTCACAAAGAGGCGTTCAAGCGCCTGTCGTTCGACCCGTGGGTCGCTCGCGGCGAGGACCTGGACTACATGCTGAACCTGCGCATGTACGGCAGCGACATCTGGTTCGATAACCAGTGGAGCCTGCGCCATCTGCCGCCGGCGTCCACCAGCGAGGGCACGCGCTTCCGCCAGGACATCTACCGCTGGCTCTACGAGTACCGCAAGATGGAGTACAGCCGTACGCAGATCGACTTGATGCAGGTCAAGCCGCAGTCCCTCGAGCCCTACCCGGGTCCGTTCCTGGAGCCGGGCATCACGAAGCGCATCCGCGTCACGGCCATCTTGCGCAGCCTTGCGCGCAAGGACAAGAAGGCGTACCGCCAGGCCGCGAAGACCGCGCGCACCGAGGCCGTCATGTACGCGCAGCGCAACTGCTCGAAGTACTTCG
>JAUNWR010000111.1:0-4179 GCA_030540215.1 Coriobacteriia bacterium
CTCGGGCTGAGGCTGCGCCGGCGGGACCTGGGAAGCTGCGGAAGAGCTTTGCGGATGAGCGGGCGTCTGCTGCTGGGCGGGCGTCTGCGGGGAAGCCGGCTGCTCGGACTGCGGGACGGGGTTATCGTTGTGCTCGGTCATGACCGGACCTTTCTCTTGGTTGCACGGACCACATTCGGGCCCTGCTTCGATATCCCCAGTATACGCACGGACCGCCGCCTCAGCGCAAACCGTTGCCATCCCGATGCAAAACGGGCGGCCCCGTTGACCGCCCGTTAACGATGATGGTATTCGCTAGCTGCAGCTACCGCTTCGCGAGCGCCGTGCACAGCGCGTCGAGCAGCGTGATGGCGAAGTGCTGGGCCGAACGGCCCACGCCGGCGTCCTCCCACATGCTGCCGGGAAGCTCGACGGCGATGCGCGCCGGGTCGGCCTGCATGGCCGCCTCGAGCGCCGACTCCAGGCGCATGGACAGCGTCTCCTCGGGAGCGAACCCCACGCGAGGAGCGTTGCCCGTCTGCTCCTCGGGCAGCACGATGTGCACGAGCAGCATCTGCTCATCGGGCGCCACCAGCAGGTTATCGGCGCTGACGATCTTCGATGCGGGATTGGTGGCAAGCGCCAGGTTGCTCATGCGAGAGGCCACGCTGCGCGTGAACTCCTGCGTGCCGAACAAGCACAGCGCGTTGCGCTCCAGCACGCCGGCCGCACGCGCGAAGCCCAGATGAGAGGAGCCGCGCACGGCCTCCTTGCCCTCCCAGGAATGATGCAGGTTGCGGATGGCGGCATACGTGTACGCACCGGCTATGCCGTCGGTGGGCAGGCCCAGGTTCGTCTGGAACTTGCGAAGGGCAAGCTCGGTGAACGCACCGAAGATGCCGTCGATGTCGCCACAGGCGAAGCCGAGCGCGGAAAGCGCCTTCTGCAACTGCCGCACATCATGGCCGTGGAAGTGGGGCATGCGCAGGTACAGCGTGCGGTCGCCCAGGCAAAACGACGCATCCACCAGGGCAGCCCACGTTTTCTCATCCACTTCTTCGCCGCACTCGAGCTGCGCCTGAGAGCGGAAAGCGGCAACGGCCTTCGCCGTTTCAGGCCCGAACAGGCCGTCGACGCAAGCCTCGTCCAGAAGCCCGATACGAGAGAGACGGTGCTGCACGTCCTCGACGGCAGCTCCGGAATCGTTGAGTTTAATGGTTTCCATTGCACCCACCTACTTCAGTCGGTTCACGAACCAATCGGCCATGGAGATCAGCATGTCGCGCGACAGGGACGGCCCCACCTTTTCCACCAAGCGGCCCTTCGCGGCGTTGGTCAGGTTCTCGGCGTAGCTGCGCGCATACTCGACGCTGCCCGTGGCCTGCATGATGTCGACCGCCTCGGCGAGCACCGCCGGGTCCTTCTCCTTGGCGGACAAGATTTGGATAAGGCGCTCGCGCGCTTCAGGAGCGGCGTTGGCCAGGGCATGCACCACCACCAGCGTGCGCTTGCCCTCGGTGATGTCGCTGCGGAAGTCCTTCTTCGTGGACTCTTCGCTGCCGATGAGGTTGAGCAGGTCGTCTTGGATCTGGAACGCCAAGCCCGTATCGAGGCCGTAGCTGCGCAGGGCCTCCACCTCCTCGGCCGAGCCGCCGCCGATGATGGCGCCTACAGCCAGCGGCACCGCACCGGAGTAATGAGCGGTTTTGTGCGTGGCCATGACCAGGTAGTCCTCGGGGGTGATGTCGTAGCGGCCGTCGCGCGCCCATCCGATATCGAGGGCCTGGCCTTCGATGGTGCGGCGCGTCATTTCGATGAGCTCGGAGATAACGCGCACCTTCGTGTGGTCATCAAGGTCGGGGTCTTCCACAACCGTGCCGTTGACCAGGGACAGGGCCAGGTCACCCGCGTTGATGGCAAGGCCGATGCCCTCCGTGCAGTGCATGCACGGCTCGCCGCGGCGAAGCTCCGCCTCGTCGGCGATATCGTCATGGATGAGGGCCGCGGTATGGAAGTGCTCGATGGCCGCCGCCGCGCTGGTGGCCAGACGCATGTCGCCGCCCACGGCCAGGCATGCTGCGAAGCAGATGAGCGGGCGATGGCGCTTGCCGCCGTTCTCGCTATACCGCTTCAGCGGCGTGTACAGATAACGGTCCATGTCGGGATGCGTTCCCGCGGGAAGGTAGGTGTTCACCAGATCCCCTACCTGATCGGCATAGGCCATCAGATAGCCTTCGAAGGTTTTCGGGGGTTCGGCTACGTCTGCGATGATCTCGTTGATATTCTTCATAGCGCTTTCTTGATTCGAATCGCTTGCATGCTTCATGTCATGGTACCACAAGCGCCTTTGCGCTCACGCGCCCCTCCGGACAAGCGGCGCAATCAGCCGAGGAACTTCAAATTGACCGCCGCCAAGACGTCCTCGCGGCTTTTTCTGATATGATGGTGGGCGCGCTAACACGGGAGCGTGGCGGAATCGGCATACGCAGCGGACTTAAAATCCGCCGCCGCAAGGCTTGTGGGTTCGAATCCCACCGCTCCTACCATGCGAACACGGCAACGGCCCGGATCGGTTCACCGATCCGGGCCGTTTTTGCATGTTCGAACAGATTCGATACGCAGCGGCGCAGGACCGCCCGCAAAGCATCGGCGCGCGTTGTTTTGCTTGGAAGGCGGACCTATCCGAGCTTGGCCGCGTCCAAGATGATGCCGTGCAGGATGTCCGTCTCGCTGACGGTGAACCCGTCCACGCCGACGGCGTCCATGACCGCCTGCATGATGACCAAGCCTGCCACGATGACCGGCGCTCTGCCGGGGTCCAGGCCCACGACCTGGCTACGCTGCTCCAGGGGCATGGCAGCCAGCTCCGAGTACTGCCGATCGAGCTGCTGGCGCGTCACGTGCGCCTTATGCACCTTCGTCGAATCGTACACGCGCATATGGTCGCGCACCGCGACCACCGTGGTAGCAGTGCCCGCGACCGCCACCAGACGCTCAGGCGCCACGCCGGCCTTCTCGGCTTCCCCGAGATGCTCGGCAAGCTGCTGCGCTACCCATTCGCGCGCCGCTTCAAGCTCGGCAGGTGCGGGAGGGTCGGCGCTGATGAACTTCTCGGTGACGCGACGGCATCCGATATCGAAAGAGTGCGCCCACGCCGGCGCTTGGCCCGCACGGCCCACCACCATCTCGGTGGAGCCGCCGCCGATATCCACCACCATAAGGTCCTGACCGGGGAAATCGCACGATGCACCCGAGAACGACAGCCCCGCTTCCTTCCAACCGGGGATGACTGAGAGGACGACGCCCGAATCCGCCAAACGCCGCACGAACTCGTCGGAGTTCCCCGCATCGCGCGATGCCGAGGTGGCTACCGCGATGGTCTTGGCGATGGGGACTCCTTCGGCGGCAAGGCCGTCGCGCACGGCGCAATACCGCCCCACCGTTTCAACGGTGCGATCGATTGCAGCAGGTGCGAGCATGCCGGAGGCATCGACCCCTTCGCCGAGATTGGTGATGGCGTATTCGCGATCGACCTCATGGATGGCGCCCGCGGCATCGACATCGGCCACGAGCATACGGCACGTGACCGTTCCTATGTCGATGGCGGCATAGCGCCCCGCGGCAAATCCTTGCGTGCGGCTTTCGGTCATGGCAACCCCCTTGCCTGCTTATTTGTAGCCGAACACCAGATCGAGCAGCGGCGAGTACCACGTATCGGGCGCCTGCACGCTATCGGAGGAGATGTTGGGCGTGATATTGGATCCCTGCTGGGTTTCCTCCAGGTTCAAACCGCGCACGTTGGCGGATTCCTCGCCCTTCTTCACCCAGCCGAGCTGCTCGTGGGCACGCTGCTCGACGCCGGCGTCCGTTTGCAGGGAATCGACGTCGGATTGCAGCTCCTGGTTGCGATCGACGAGCGCATCGTATTCGATGACCAGCTTGTCGTGGTCGCGCACGCTGCAATAGTAGCGCTGCGCGGTGGGATACAGGAACACCGTTGACAGGACCAGGCACGCCGCCACCGCGGCCCCGATCATGAACGTGCGGGAGCCCATGGCGTTCGCAAGGGCCTCTTTGGAGAAACGCGCACGGCGACGGTTGCGCGACGGCGCGGCCTCATCGGCCTGCATGCGCTGGGCGCGGCGCTGGCTTGCGCCCATCTGCCCTTTGTACACGGCTGCGCGCGGGGAATCGTCGCTC
>JAUNWR010000017.1:0-2568 GCA_030540215.1 Coriobacteriia bacterium
TTTAACGTCACGCCATCTTGAGTAATCGCTTTGCCAAATGCCGAATGCGTCGTCACAATATCAAGCGTAGCACCCGTTTCGGGATCGGAAATCGTTGCATGATATTCGCGTTCGCCCATCGTGGACTTGTCAACAAGCACATAGGTGCCAAACGAAGGAATGGAAGCCGTCAAAGCCGAACCGTTTGAATTGCTATCCAATTTGCTAAGCTTTTCACCATTCCAAACGTAAAGTTCAGACTGTTCGAAAGCGTTTGAGATGTTCAGTGAAAGCGTATCATCGGACGCAACCGGCAATGCATTGCCGTCAGCATCAATCACCGAAACGGCGTATGCGCGAAACACGGGGTCGCACGAAAGCTGGGAATCAAATGCATCGCGAATAGCTTTCGCAGCAGCATCGCTTTCCCCATATTCGGTAAACGTTGCACGAGCAGAATCAAACTTGTCAACAACTTCCGCTCGACTGGACGCAACGGTAACCGCAACGTCGGCAACAGATTCGTCAGCAAACGTCTTGCTTTCTTGTCCCACTTCTGCACCATTAGCAAGGACGATAAACGACGTCGGATAATTTGCATACGAATCGTTTTCAATCACGCCGTTGTGCAAAGCGACATAACGGGCATATGCTTCGGACTTCGTCATTGAAGACGGAAGCACATCAATCGAAACCGCATCATCGGAAATGGCCGTTCCCAAAGGAACCGCACTCACGCTCTTTCCAGATACGCTAATCAAAAACGCCTTCGTATCCGCAGTAACGCCATCGTTGCTCGTGCGCGACACGGAAATAGAGTCTTCGCTTTCGTCCTGGACCCAAGCATCCTGAACTTGCTGCTCAGCAATCGAGATCGGAGAGCAATAGAAACCACTGAGTACCGCCGCGTCGGTAAAGGTACCAGTCAGCTTTTTAATTGCAGCAAGAGCGTTGTCGAGCGTTGCGGCATCAGAAACTTTGCTGCCGCCAACTTTTACGAACCTGGTTGCCATAGCAGCATAAGGACCACCGTCCGTGGAGTCATATTTGGATTGAGCATCGGTAAGCGACTCAGTCCAGCTAATGCCAAGTTCGGCATTATCCACGGTCTTCGAAGTCCACTTGTTTGCTTTGGTCTTGTCGATTACGGCAAACGAACCCGAAGACGGCATGCCGACCAACGAGAAGAACCCGTTATCCGCAGCCGTGTTACTCACCAACTGATCGTAGCTGCCTTCATTTACTTTATAGATATCACAAATTCCCGAATTAGACGTTGGCAACGCAACGGATACTTCCGTATTACCGTCAAGCGCAATCTCGGCACCAGTCTTGTCAACGATTTTGTACGTGAAGTACTCCAGGGACACTTCGCCCGTATGCATGGCTTCGAAATCGGACAGCGCATTCTCATACGTTTCGCCATCAGAACGCTTTTCAACAACAAGCTGCGCACCAGATTGCAGCTTCTGAGCAACGTCTTTTTCAGAAGTGGAAACCGTTGCTTTCAACCCGGTACCAGCATCCGTAAGCGTCTTCGTAACAGCCTGAGAGCCATCGGAAGGAGCAACGTATTTACGCACCGCGCTGGAGAAGTCAACGGACAGTCGCACCTCCATGTTCATGTAGTTGCCCAGAATGGTCGGGAACTCTTGATAGCCGGTAAAGGAATAATCACCGCTATCGTTGAGCAGATTGACATCCAGCGAGCCAATTCGACCATACACCTGAGATTGCGTTTTCATGTCCGTGCCAAAAAGATGATCCTCTTTGATGCGAGGAGCACTTACTATCTCAGTTTCACCCGGAACGCCACTAAGCTGTTGCAGCGTGAAGACATCTGCCGGCTCATTGTCAAGGTCGACATGAACAGTTTTCGTTCCATCTTCGGCAATGGTCAGCGTTGCGCTGCGGGAAACGGGCACGGTCGGAGGCATAGTCGGGCACTGCATATATACCTGCACGCCAGGAAGAACCTGATTGGCATATGAAGGAATATAAAGATTTGCAGTAACAGAATACACGCCCGCCTTGGCCTGGGACTTCTCGGTCAGCGAGGTGGTGTCCACCAGCACCAGGGCCCGCCCCGGCTCCGGCGACACCTGCGCCAGCTTCGCGCCGCCGGCCGCGCCGGTGGGCTCCTCGCCCACGGCCACCGCGAGCTCGGTCAGCGACGAGCCGTCCCAGCTGAAGGCGCGCACCTTCGAGGGGTCCACCTTGGGGTCGGCGTTCTCGCCGCCCAGCCACCACGCCGTCAGCTTCGCGTCGGCCGGCATCTGCTTGCCGCCGGGCAGCTCGAAGGTGCCCACCGACACGTTGGACCCGTCCACGCCGTCGTAGAGCGCGGCCACCGCGTCGCGGGCGGCCTGCGCGTCGGCGGGCGCGGCGAAGTCGAAGAAGTCGCCGTACGAGCCGGCGGCCAGGTCAAGCGAGGACGGCATGTCCGCGTCGGCGGTGTTGACGCCGAGCATCCAGACGAACCCGCCGTTGGGCGTGTGGAGCTTCGACAGGTCGTTGAGGTAGTTGTAGTCGCGGGCCTGGGACTTCTCGGTCAGCGAGGTGGTGTCCACCAGCACCAGGGCCCGCCCC
>JAUNWR010000017.1:2668-15066 GCA_030540215.1 Coriobacteriia bacterium
TGGGCGTGTGGAGCTTCGACAGGTCGTTGAGGTAGTTGTAGTCGCGGGCCTGGGATGCAGTCGCGCCGACGGAGTCATCCTCAGACGGCTGAGCAAAAGCAAGCGCCCCCGAAGCAGGCCAGAACGAAACCACGAGCAAAACGGATAACGCAATCCGCATAAACCCATCCAACAGGCGCTGCTTTTTGTTCGCAAAACTCACTCTACCCTCCTTTCTCTTAATCGCAAACAAGGGCAGCGCTTCCAATACAGAAGCGTTGCCCAGTCTGCTAAACGTCGCTTATTATTTGATGGAGTCCCAATCGATAATCAGCGTGACCTTCCATTCCTTGTCTCCACGCGCCAAAGAGAAGTCGGCATATTCTTTTGCGCCAAACTCGTAATTCTCGAGCGAGACATCGTTGATGGTGAACCCAATCGGCTGAATGCGATTTACATGCCCGCCCTTGTTCCAAAGGTATTCGCCCTGCTGCGTCACCGTCGCACCACCGTTGCTTGAAGCGGGGTCGATATAGTACAGGCCAAAGGTATTGTTGAGCTGATTAATCGTGATGACCGGCTTCTTGTCAGCATCGAAAGACAGCGCCGCATTGTCCGTCACGGGAGTAGTCGGACGAGCGCCAAGCAACGTAGGAGTGGTCAAATTGGTCAGATACGCATCCATATGGATAACCGCGTTCAATTCAGCCGGCACGTAAAGGTTTGCGGTGATCGTGTAAGTCTTCGACTTATCCAGTCCGTCCAGCGACGTTGCCGCAAACGCCTTGCTGAAGTCGATCGACTCAGCACCGGCGGCAACCAGTGCGGCGGCGGCAACGGTGCCGGCGGCCATCTTGACGAAACCTCGACGCGTGTAAATCATTTCGGTGTTCATAGCGAATCACTCTTTCTTTGCGGCTCGTTTGTATTTAGGTGCAACCTTGGGCGCCGATGCCGCATCCTCGGCTCCCAAGGCATCCCGAGGCGGACCGGAAAGGCCCCGCCATGTGGAATCTGGGTACGACAAGACAGACGCGCGCCCGCGTTGCGTGAGGGATTGGGTTGTTGCAGGGATTGTGCGCTTGCCCGCGCGAGCTCGGTGTTCGCCCTGGTTGAAAGGGCGCTCCAGCCGGCAAGTAACACGCGGGTAACTGGCTTGACGGCTGCTATTGTAAGCCTGGGGTTACCGAAATTACAAGAAAAAAGTTCGAAATGGGTTCCTTTTTCGACAAAATCTTCTCCAAGGGTAACATATGTTACCCCAGGTCAGAGGGGTATGTCGGTCGGCGAACACGTCAACTCGTAAAGATTCACAAACATTTGTTCTTGTGTTCCGAACGGATGTTTGGTGATACAGATCGCGCTTGGCGTCCCCCTAGCCGAGGGGCTACTACCTATAGCACGCGGATGAAGCGGCCATCCACTTCTAGCACGCCTTCTTTTTGCAGGGTGCTTAGTTCGCGAATGAGCGATTTGTCGGCGGCACGCAGATACGTGGCCCATTCCTGGCGATTCATGGGAACCTCTACGCGACCGTCCGCGTCCTGGGGTAGCGTGCGCAAATACGCCATGATGCGGTCGGAAAGGCGCGGCTCGCCCACCACGGAGAGCGTTTGCGTAAGCACGCCTATCTTCTTCGACATTTCGGTCGACAGGTTTTCGCGCAGCAGAAACGCATGCGGGCTCGTGCACGATTCGAGTTGCTTTGCGGGGATGCACAGTATGCTCGTGGGCTCAAGCGCGCGAATATTCACCGGCGTATGCTTAAGCGTCGCCGCCACGGCCTCGGCGAACGACTCACCCGAGCCGAACTGCGCCACCGGGCGGTCTTGCCCACCTTGCGGCATGCTTGCTTGCACGATGCCCGAAACAACCACTGGGTAAAAATCCATGCAATCGCCGGCACGACGCAGCAGCTGGCCTTCCGACAGCTCCATAACGCGCGCATCGATTTCGCGCAGCAAATCGCGCAGGTCCTTCACGGGAACGCCCTCGAACACGGCCGACGAATGCAGCGAGCGAATAAGATCCTGCGTAAACTCCATGCGACCCACCAACTCCTTGCTACGCTCGTCGCCCTGGCAAACGTCCCCCGCGCAAGCCTCGTATGCGTGCGGCCGCACATGGCGGCACCGTCGCTTCGGCCATTCCCGCCATCACGCCGAAACCAACCACCGGGTAACATTTGCTACCAAAAGTTATCTATATCTAATTCATTATCGCACTGCGCAGCTTTTTATAAATACAGGGTCATATTTTTCCCAAACAAGAAAGGCGACCCGCTCGGCTGCCCTTCCCCAAACCAGCGCTTCGCAAGCGCCTCTTGCAAGCAATCTAGTTCGCAGCAAACGTGGCAAAACATCCGGCGCCCTGTCGCGCTTCGCGCCCTTCATGCCCCGCCCATCACGCAGCCGTACCCGGCGCAGAAAGCAACAAAGGGCCCGCGGCATTTCAACCGCGAGCCCCTCGCAAAAGTTAGCGAGTCAAAACCTTCCGAAGGCACTGACCCATCCGTTCCCGTCACGCGGCCTTACGCCAACAGTTTGCGACCTGCCTCCTCAAGCGCGTTCAGCAGCGCATCGGCAGCCTCGCGGCTGGAATCCTTCGCGAACACGTACAGCTTGATCTTCGGCTCGGTGCCGCTCGGGCGCACGATGACCTTGTTGCCGCCTTCCACGTCGAACTCCACCACGTTAGCGGAAGGCAGGCCGTTCACGCCACCCTGGTAGTCGACCACGGCCTCGACCTTGCGGCCGGCCAGCTCGGCCGGCGCGTTCGTGCGCAGGCCCGCCATGAGGTCGGCCATCTTCGCCGCGCCGTCGGCGCCGGGATAGGACAGCGACACGGTGCGGTCGAGCCACCAGCCGTGCTTGGCGTACAGGTCGCGCATGGCCTGCGCCAGGTTCTTGCCCGCCAGCTTGTACTCCTGCGCCATCTGGCAGATGAGCAGGCTGGCGTTCACGGCGTCCTTGTCGCGCACGTGGTCGCCGGACAGGTAGCCGCAGCTCTCCTCGAAGCCGAAGATGAAGCGGTCGGCCTGGCCCGCGTCGGCCAGCTCGGTGATGATGTCGCCGATGTACTTGAAGCCCGTCAGGCAACGGCGCAGCTCGAAGCCGTATTCCGCAGCCAGCGCGTCGACCATGGCCGACGACACGATGGTGGTCACGGCCACCTTGCGCGTCAGATCCTCGCCGCGCTCGGCGCGCATGCGGCACACGTAGTCGAGCAGCAGCACGCCCATCTCGTTGCCGGTCAGCAGCGTGTAGTCGTCGCCATCCTTGCAGGCCACGCCCACGCGGTCGGCGTCGGGGTCGGTGGCCAGCAGCAGGTCGGGATGCACCTGCTCGCACAGGTCGATGCCCTTCTGCATGGCCTCGCGGATCTCGGGGTTGGGGTACGGGCACGTGGGGAAGTTGCCGTCGGGCTGCTCCTGCTCGGGCACCACGGTGACGTCGGAGACGCCCGCGCGCGCGAGCACGGTGGTCACGGGCACCAGGCCCGTGCCGTTGAGCGGCGTGTACACCAGCTTCAGCGGGGCGGCGGCGATCTGCTCGTCGGACAGGTTGTTCACCGACTGCGCCAGCACCGCGTCGTAGTAGCGCTCGAGCACGGCGTCTTCGATCCACTTGACCTTGCCCGATGCCACGGCCTCATCGAAGTCCATGGACTTCACGCCGGTGAACGCATCGGTTTCGGCGATGGCCGCGGAGATAGCGGCGGCAGCCTGGCTGGTGATCTGGCAGCCGTCGGGGCCGTAGGCCTTGTAGCCGTTGTACGGCGCGGGGTTGTGGCTGGCCGTCATGCAGATGCCGCCCGAGCAGCCCAGGTCGCGCACGGCCCACGAAAGCGTGGGGACCGGGGAGATGAGCGGGTACACGTAGGCCGTCACGCCGTTGGCGGCCATGATGGCGGCCGTGGTGCGCACGAACAGCTCGCCGTTGTTGCGGCTGTCGCGGGCGATGGCGACAGAGGGGTTTTCGAAGTTCGCGTTCAGATAATCGGCGAAGCCCTGCGTGGCGCGGCCCACCGTGTAGATGTTCATACGGTTCGTGCCGGCGCCCAGCACGCCGCGCAGGCCCGCGGTGCCGAAGGACAGGTTCTGGAAGAAGGCATCGGTCATCGCGGCGCTATCGCCGGCGTCGGCCTTCGCCTGCATGTCGGCCAGCTCGGCCGCCAGATCGGCATCCTGCACGTTCTCAATCCAATGCGCAAGCTCGGCGCGCACATCGATATCGCTCATAAGGTTTCCTTCGCTTCTAGCGGTTTCTCCCCGGTTACGCGGGCGCGATCGGGCGCGCCGCGGGCATGCGTCCTGCGCGGCCGGCCTCCGTCCGATGCGGCACGGGCACGCAGCCGCCCTCCAACCAGGCTTTCCTGCATATGCCGCCCATTGTAAACGACACGCCAGCGAAGCGGGCGAACCCGACAGCATCAGCGCAGTTGCACGCCGAACGGCGCAGCGGCGGCGCGATCCTCGATGAACACGCGGCACCCTCGGCGCGCCATCAAGGGCATCATCGAGCTCGCCCGCGACCACAGCGCCGAGCCCGAGCGCCTGCTCGACGACCGGCAACGCACCGACGAACTGTCGAGCCGCCGTCCACCGTGGTGGTCGACCGCGTGGACACGAGAGACTCCGTCGCGCCGCCGACAAACGAGCCGGATGGCGCCGCAAACACAAAATTCGCCGGCGAAGCAGGGCGAATCGCCGATTCCGCCGGCATTAACGGGTATGATGGGATTTGGCACCCCGCTGACAAACTCGACAAGGCCGACGCTGCGGGCGCCGACCTCGCCGATGATGGCGGCGATGGCTCGGGCGACGACGCGGGCAGCGATGCCGCCGCCCGCCCGGCTGCCGAGGCCACGAAAGCTCGCCCAACCGATACGGAACCTTCGACCAGCGCCGAAACCACGCCGGCCGAGCACTAGGAGGAATCCAGTATGCATATGCGCACCAACCGCCACGCCGCAGCCAGCAGCGCGGAAAGCGTCCCTGCCGCGCGCGACCACGGCAACCGCCATGCGGAAAGCGTCACCAAGGAAGGCTGCGGCAGCTATCGCAGCCGCAGCACGGGCCGCATCCGCCCCCGAAAAGCCGCGCTTGCCGCGTTCGCCCTTGCCGGCGTGCTTGCCGCTGCGCTATCCACCGGCTGCGCCGGCGATAGCGGAAAAGCCGCCGTCAAGCTGGACCCGAGCAACCCCACCACCATCACCGTCTGGGATTACTACAACGGCGCCCAGCAGGCGTCCTTCGACAGCCTGGTATCCGAGTTCAACTCCACCGTGGGCAAGGAGAAGGGCATCTACGTGAAGAGCAAGACCCAAGGGTCGGTCGCCGAGCTGGAGAAGGCCGTCGCCGACTCGTCGTCAGGCGAAGTCGGCGCCGACCAGATGCCCAACGTGTTCTCCTCCTACGCCGACACGGCCTACAACGTGCAGAAGCAGGGCAAGCTCGCCGATCTGACGGACTACTTCACGCCCGACGAGCTGTCCAACTATGTGCCCGACTACCTTGATGAGGGCCGCTTCGATAACGACGACTCCCTGTACCTACTGCCGGTGGCGAAGTCCACCGAGGTGACCATGCTCGACGAAACCGACTGGGAGCCGTTCGCCCAGGCCACCGGTGCAACCGTTGACGACCTGGCAACGCAAGAGGGCATCGCGGCCACCGCGAAGCGCTACTACGAGTACACCGACGCGCTGACGCCCGACATCCCTAACGACGGCAAGGCCTTCTACGGCCGAGACTCCCTGTCCAACTACTTTATCATCGGCATGAAGCAGATGGGCGTCGACCTGCTCGCGCCCGACGCCAGCGGCAAAGCCCAGGTGAACGCCGACAAGGACAAGATCCGCCGCCTGTGGGACAACTACTACGTTCCCTTCGTCAGCGGCTATTTCGACGCCAAGGGCAAGTTCCGCTCCGACGACATGAAGACGGGTGACATCATCTGCTACACGGGCTCCACCGCATCGGCGGCGTACTTCCCCGACCGGGTGGTCGACGACGACGGGACGCACGAGATCGGCTATCGCATCATCATGCCGCCCACCTTCGAGGGCGGAAACGCCGTGGCCCCTCAGCAAGGAGCCAGCATGGCGGTGGCGAAATCCGACGAGCAACACGAATACGCTTCCTGCGAGTTCCTGAAATGGTTCACGGAGAAGCAGAACAACCTGCGCTTCGCGGCGACGTCGTCGTACCTGCCCGTGCGAACCGACGCGAACAACATCGACGAGCTCGATAGCGCGATTCGGGATGAAAACCTCTCCGTGAGCCCTAAGACCCGCGACTGCATCGCCATGGCCATGGACTCCTTCGATGACGTGGAACTGTACTCGCTTAAGAGCTTCGACAACGCCTATGCCGCGCGCAAGGTGCTCGACTATTCGCTCAGCGACAAGGCAACCGCCGACAAAGAGGCTGTTCAGGCAGCCATGGCCGCCGGCCAGTCGCACGCCGAGGCGCTTGAGCCGTACGTGGGCGATGCCGCGTTCGAGCAATGGTACGCATCCTTCCGCCAGCAGCTCCAAGCCGCAGCCGAGGGCACGGAGTAGCAAAAAGTGCATAACGAACGCAAGAACATAGGCTCTGGCGCAGGCGCGGGTACGAGCACAGGCGCGAGCACGGGCAAAAGCGCCGCAAAGGGGAAGCGAAAGATATCTTTCTTTCGAGTGCTCATAATCTCGCTTGCCGCGATCGTCCTGATCCAGGGCGCCTTGCCCATCTCGGTCCTCACGTTCAGCGGAGTGAAGAGCACGCTTGAGGGTAACGCCATCTCCATCGACGCACGCGCGGTGGACAACCGCAAGGTGAACCTGGAAAGCGCTATGGTCAAAAGCTGGTCCGGCATATCCCGCGAGACCGTCATCTTCAACTCCGCCCTCTCCGACCAACTTGCCCAATCGGGCCTCGACGTGTCGGAGTTCCTTGCCGATGACGATCAGAAGGAGGCCTTCGTAGCCGCCACCTTCCCGCGGCTGCTCTCCGTTATCGGAGCCAACACCACCAGCGGCGTGTACCTGATTTTGGGAAACGGCGGCGACCTTTCCGTCGCGCAAGACCACGTCGGGGCGTTCCTGCGCGATTCCGACCCCACCGGCACCTCGGACACCTATTCCGACCTGCTGCTCGAGCGAGGGGACAAGGAAATCGCCCGCGACGCGTCCATCGCCCTTGACAACACCTGGGCGCCGAAGCTGCACCTTGCCGGCAGCGGCGTGCGCAGCGCCGACGACTTCTTCTACAAGCCCTACGAGGCCGCCCTGCAAAACCCAGGCGCCGATGCGAAGGCCATGGCATATTGGTCGCAGCCGTTCGTGCTGGAGGGCAATCCGAGCGACAGCTACCGCATGATCGCCTACTCGGTGCCGCTCATGCTCAACGGTCAAGTGTACGGCGTGCTGGGAATCGAGGTGTCCACCGCGTATCTGGCGGACACGTGCTTCCCCATATCCGAGCTGAGCGGCAGCGAAGCCGGCGGCTACGCCCTTGCTCTGGAAGACGGCAACGGCTCGTACCGGATCATCGCAGGAAACGGCGTGCTCTACAACGCGGTGAACGCCGAAGGGCCCACCTTCGCACTCGAGGAAACGCGCAATGCGGGCCTTATGAAGGTCAAGGACGTCAGCATAGGCGATCAGCAAGTGTACGCGATCGCAGAACCGCTCAAGCTGTACTCAGGCATCGTGCCTTATGACGACACGAGCTGGACGGTCGTCGGGCTGTTCTCCAAGGATTCCATCTTCGCCGCAGGCAACTCGCTGTACCACCGCCTGGGCGTGACCATCGGCCTTACCACCATCGGATGCCTGGTACTGGTGGCGCTGGTCTCGCGTGCCATCAACCGACCGCTCAGGGGTCTGATCGAAAGCGTGCAAGGAGGCATTGAGAAGCTGCGCGCGTTCCGCACCCCCGTCACCGAGGTCGACCAACTCCATGGCGTCATCATCGACCTCACCGAGGACGGCCTGGAGAAGCAGCACATGCTCAACGAGGAGAAAGAGCGTTACCGCCTTGCCGTCAAGGGCACGAACGACGCGTTCTTCACCTACTGCCCCGACAAGGGCACCATCGAGATCGTGAACTCCCTCGACGACGGCGTGTACGAGACGGAGCGCTTCTGGGACCTGTTCCGTCGCGATAGCGCGCATCCCGAGGCGATAGACGCCATCGAGCAGGCTGTAAGCCAGATGCAGGAGACGACCATCCAGGTGGAGGCCGTGACCGAGTGCTCGCCGCAAGGACGTTGGCTCGAGGTGAGCTCGTCGCGTGTTCAGGACGCCGATAGCGAGCAGGACTGCATGGTATGCGTCATCCACGACATCGACGACCGAAAGCGTCGCGAAATCGAAGCCGCGCGCAAGCAGGCGCTCGACCCCGCGACGTCGACATATCGTTTCGAGCCTGGCATGGACGCCATCGCCGCGGCGCGCGCGGACGCGGACGCGGACGCGGGGCAGCTTGTCGTCGTCGAGATCGACGGGTTCGCGAACATCGTGCGCGACTACGGCATCCCCTTCGGCGACGTGCTGCTCAATGAGCTGGCCAAGGTCATGCGCGCCTTCAACCGCGACAGAGGCAACCACGATGCCATCCTGGTGCGCGTCGGCGCCGGGCAGTTCGCCTGCTGGCTTCCCGGCAAATGCGCCAGCGATGCGATCGGCGAGGCGGCCGAGCTGCAGCGCCGGTTCGCGCGATTGGTCCGCCCCGGAGTGCTGGAGCTGAGCTTCCACGTAGGCGCGGCATCGGCGGAGGACGCCAGGAGCAGCACCTCCGAGCTGCTTCGCCGGGCGCGCACGGCGCTTCAGGCATCGATAGGGCATCGCGCAGCCTGCGCATGCTGGGACCCGTCTATGGACGGCGCGTTCGAGCCGAGGCCGTTCGACCCCATATCCTCGTTCAGCCACGTCGAGGACATGACCTTGCCGGCCCTGACGCTGAACCTGCTCGACCGACGCCTTTCGCTGGCGGCGGGCATGGACCTGCTCATGCGGCGGCTGAACGAGAAACTCGACGTGACCAACCTGTTCATCACGTCGTTCCAGGAAGACTATCAGACGGCATCGGTGCGCTACTTCTTCGGCCCCATCCCGGGCATCGACGAGGGGGCCGTGTTCCCGCTTTCGCGGGAGGCCGTCGACACGCTGCAGCGATTCGGCGAGCAGGGCCTGGTGCATCCCGTGAGCGAGATGCCCATCTTCGCCATGTGCCAGGAGGTGCGCGCTTGCTGCGACGGCGTCGCGTTCACTATGACGAACGCGGGGAAATACTCGGGGGCCGTGTTCTTCCTGAGCAACGCCGGCAAGGCCTTCGACGACGATGAGACCGCGAACACTCTGCGCGAGGTGGGCACGATCATCCAAAACCGCATCAACCAAGAGGAGCTCGACCTATCTGCGCAGGCGAAGTCCGACTTCCTCGCGCGCATGTCGCACGAGATCCGCACGCCCATGAACGGCATCATCGGCATGACCGAGATAGCCTTGAAGCCCGAGCAGAGCGATGAGCGCCGCGTCGATTGCCTGAACAAGGTGCACGCGTCGTCGCTGTATCTGCTCGACCTGCTCAACGGCATCTTGGATATGACGAAGATCGAGAACAACAAGATGCTGCTCGGCGATGCGCCCTTCAGCATGAGCCATGTAGTCGAGGAGCTCAACGCCGTAAGCGCCGGCCGCCTTGCCGCGCGCAACCAGAAGCTGGTCGTGGACATGCGGATGCAGCACGATTGGTTCATGGGCGATGCGCTGCGCCTTAACCAGGTGCTCATCAACCTGGTGGGCAACGCGGTGAAGTACTCCGACGACGGCAGCACCATCACGGTGACCATCGAGGAGCGAACTGCCGGCGCCGCAGGGGCGGGCGACACCCGAACGGCGAACGTGTACTTCGCCGTCACCGATAAGGGCGTGGGCATCGCCGAGGAGGACATCGATCGCATCTTCGCCAAATTCGAGCAGGTAGACACCACAGACGCCCGCCAACAAGGCACGGGGCTGGGACTTGCCATCAGCAACCGCATCGTGCTCATGATGGGCGATCGCATCCACGCGAACAGCCGCCTGGGGCAAGGCAGCACGTTCTATTTCGAGATACCGCTGCCGATAACCGACGCGGTCGGCAAGTCGGTGGGCGCAAACGCCGAGCACGTCGATTTCACCGGAAAGCACGCCTTGGTCGCCGAGGACAACGAGCTGAACATGGAGATCATCACGTACGTGCTCGGCGACATGGGATTCACCGTGGATAAGGCGATAAACGGCCAGGAGGCGGTGGACGCGTTCAGGCAGTCCCCTGTTGGGCGCTACGACATCGTCTTGATGGACGTCATGATGCCGGTCATGGACGGGCTTACCGCCGCGCACCGCATCCGCTGTCTGAACCGCACCGACGCCGCCGATGTGCCCATCGTGGCGACCAGCGCGAACGCGTTCGCCGAGGACGTGAAGCGCTCGCTGGCCAGCGGAATGAACGCCCACGTCTCCAAGCCCATCGACCCGGAGAAGCTAGCCAAAGTGCTAGCCAAGGTGATGCGATAAGGGCAGCTGCGCGAGAGGCGGATAATCGCCCACGCGCAGCGTGCGGCGCATGGGATGCAAACGATCGCAGCGCCCCCGTGGCTTACGCGGCGCGGGCCGAGAGCCTCGGTGGCGAATCACGCGCCGTTCGCTACCGGCATACGCTCCCGCAGCAGCGACCCCCTCTATGCCTGTATCCCTAGTCAACAACCCAGATCGGCTATAAAGCCAAGTACCTTACCCTATAACGTACGAGGAGCCGCTTGTCAGCGGCTCCTCGTACGTTTGCGATCGCGTTTGCGCTTGCGCTATTCTGTCAGCTTCTTCGCCAGCAGCTGGTTGATGATCTTCGGGTTGCCCTGGCCGCGCATCTCCTTCATGCACTGGCCCACGAAGAACCCGATGACCTTCGTGTTGCCTTCCTTGTAGCGGGCAACCTCGTCGGGGTTGGCCGCGATGATGGCGTCCACGACGGCCTCGATGGCGCCGGTATCCGACACCTGCTTCATGCCGCGCTCCTCGACGATGGCCGAGGGGTCCTTGTCCTCGTCCATGATGGCGGAGAACACCTGCTTAGCCTGCTTGGACGAAATAGCATCCTCAGCGAGCAGCTTCACCAGCTCCACCGCGCGGGCGGGCGTGAGCGGGCTTTGCGCAAGGTCGGCATCCTCGCTGGCGTTGAGCCATGCGGTGACGTCGTTGATGGCCAGGTTGGCAACGGGCTTCGCCAGCTTGACGGCGTCCTTGCCCGCAACCTCCATGCACGCCTCGAAGAAGTCGGCCGTGGCGCGATGGTCGACCAGATGGCGAGCATCGTAAGCGGACAGGCCGAACTCCTCGGCAAAGCGAGCGGCCTTCTGGTCGGGCAGCTCGGGCAGCTTGGCGCGGACGCCTTCGATGAACTCATCGGAAAGGTCATAGGGCGCCAAGTCGGGCTCAGGGAACAGGCGGTAGTCGTCAGCGGTTTCCTTCACGCGCATGACGATGGTGTGCTTCATGGTGGGGTCCCAATGGCGGGTTTCCTGGTAGATCTGGCCGCCCTCTTCCAGAACTTCGGCCTGACGGCAAATCTCGTAGGCCAAGCCGTCATGCAGGTTCTTGAAGGAATTCATGTTCTTCAGCTCGGTCTTCACGCCCAGCTTCGTGGAGCCGCGGCGACGCAGGCTGACGTTGCCGTCGCAACGCATGGAGCCTTCCTCCATGGAGCAGTCGGAGATGCCGATGGCCAGATAGATCTGGCGCAGCTTCTGCATGAACAGGCGCGCCTCCTCGGGCGTACGCAAATCAGGCTCGGTGACCAGCTCGATAAGCGGCGTGCCCGCGCGGTTGTAGTCCACCAGCGAATGCGTGGCGCCCGCGATACGACCCTCGTCGCCACCGACATGGATCATCTTGCCAGCGTCTTCCTCCATATGGATGCGCGTGATGCCCACGTGCGCCGTGTAGCCGGAATCGGTGACGGTGACGTTCTCGCACGTCTCGCCCGGCTTCAGGCCGGCGATGTCGCCACGCTCCTTGGCCGCCGGACCGTCGACGTCCAGGTCAAGATGGCCACGCATGCAGAACGCCACCGGACCCTGCGTGGTCTGGAAGTTCTTAGCCATGTCGGGGTACATGTAGTTCTTGCGGTAGAACATGCTGTGCTTCTCGATATCGCAGTTCGTGGCCAGGCCGGCAAGCACGATGGACTCGATAGCAGCCTTGTTCGGCACGGGCAGAGCACCCGGAAGACCCAGGCACACCGGGCAGGTGTGCGTGTTCGGATCGGCGCCGAACTCAAGCTTGCAGCCGCAGAACATCTTCGTGTTCAACGTGGTCAGCTCGGCATGGATCTCCAGACCGATGACTGCCTCCCAATCCTGCAAAACCTCTTCAAGTTTACGCATTACTCA
>JAUNWR010000017.1:15076-28383 GCA_030540215.1 Coriobacteriia bacterium
CAATCACCTTCCCGTCGGCGAAGTTCGGGGCCACGGGGGCCTTGCCGTAGGCGGCCTCGAGCGCCATGGCGGCGCGGAACATGTTCTCGTCCTTGAACTGCGGGGCGATAAGCTGCACGCCCACGGGCATGCCGCTTTGCGCACCCAAGCCGCACGGCACGCTCATGCCGCCGTTGCCGGCGATGTT
The DNA here is from genome assembly GCA_030540215.1 of Coriobacteriia bacterium. Lineage (GTDB taxonomy): Bacteria > Actinomycetota > Coriobacteriia > Coriobacteriales > Eggerthellaceae > Senegalimassilia. The sequence goes on from JAUNWR010000017.1 coordinate 15,264, forward strand.
GATGGAGATGGTGAACACGTCGGACAGGTACATGGTTGCCGGATCGGCGATCTCGCCGAACTTGAACGCCGTAGCCGGGGCCGTGGGCGCCAAGATGACGTCGCACTGCTCGTAGGCGTTGCGGTAGTCCTGCGTGATGAGCGTGCGGACCTGCTGGGCCGGATAGTAGTACTGCTCGTACACGCCGGCGGAAAGCAGGTAGCTGCCCAGCATGATGCGGCGCTTCGCCTCTTCACCGAAACCATGGGCTCGGCTTGCCTCGTACTGGCTGCCCAGGTCCTTGTGGCCTTCCTCGCAGTAGCCGTAGCGCACGCTGTCGAAGCGGGCCAGGTTGGAGAACGCCTCGCACGGGCCCAACACGTAGTAAGCGCTGATGGCGGCGTCGATATGCGGCAGGTCGACCTCGACGATGGTGGCGCCGGCGGCTTCGAGCTTGGCAGCGGCCTCGGACACGCGCTCCGAAACCTCGGAGGACAGGCCCTTGGCATCCATGAAGCTGCGGACCACGCCGACGCGCATGCCCGCGACATCCTGCTGGCATGCAGCGCGGAAGCCGGCCTTCACGTCCTGCGACGTGCAGTCCAGGGGGTCATGGCCGCACAAGGCGTCCATCGCGGCGGCGGCGTCCTCGACGCTGCGCGCGAACGGGCCGACCTGGTCGAGCGAGCTGCCGAAGGCCACGACGCCGTAACGACTGACCGTACCGTAGGTGGGCTTGACGCCCACGATGCCGCAGAAGCTGGCGGGCTGGCGGATGGAGCCGCCCGTGTCGGAGCCCAGCGTAACGCACGCCATGCCAGCGGCGACGGCCGCCGCCGAACCGCCCGAGCTGCCGCCCGGGACGCGACCCAGGTCCCACGGGTTGCGCGTGGGGCCGAACGCGGAGGACTCGGTGGTGGAGCCGAACGCGAACTCGTCCATGTTCAGCTTGCCCAGCGGCACGCCGCCGGCGTCGATGATGCGTTGCACGCACGTTGCGGTGTACGGGGACACGTAGTTCTCCAGCATGCGGGAGGAGCAGGTGGTGTGCGTGCCCGTCATGTTCATGTTGTCCTTGAACGCCACCGGCACGCCGGCGAGCGGGCCGAGCGCATCGAACGTGCCGTCGGCGATGGCCTGGTCCACGCGCTGCGCGGCGGCCATGGCGGCCTCGGAGGTGACCTCCAGGAACGCATGCACCTGAGAATCAGCCTGCGCGATGCGGTCGAGGCTTGCCTGCGCGACCTCGCAGGCGGTGAACTGCTTGGATGCCAGACCCTCGCGGATCTGCGCGATGCCCATATCGGAGATGGCCATTACGCATCGCCCCCTTCGCCCAGGATGGACGGGATCAGGAAACTGCCGTCCTGCTGCTTCGGCGCGTTCTCAAGCGCGACCTGCTGCGTGAACGACTCGGTTTCCACATCCTCACGCATGACGTTGGACAGGCTTCCGATGGGATGGAACGTAGGCTCCACGCCCTCGAGGTCCAGCTGCTTGATGGACTGCAGCGTTTCAATGATGTTGTTCAGATCGACCGTCATCTCGGAGAGCTCCTCCCCGGAAAGGCCGATACGCGCGTATTCCGCGATTCCGCGGACCTCGCGCTCGGTAAGGTATTGGGTCATTGGTTTCTTTCCTTTCGATTCCAACGCACGTGTTAGCGGCCACGCTGCAAAGCGACAACTACCCCGCATCCGATTGTCGCCGATGCAGTAGCAGCACCCGCGGGCACACCCGAGGAAGCCGGCGCAATCGCGACACTTGCGGACGCGCCCGGGGAAGCCGACACGATGGCGGCACCTGCGGACACGCCGGGGAAGCCGGCGCAACCCAGCTCCACGCGCGCTGAAAGCGGTTAGGCCGTTAACTTGGCTATGATAGCAAACAAGCCCGCCCATCAGGCCGCGAACCCTCAGGCGACAGCGATTCGATAGACACGGGAAATGCCGCCTATTTCGAGTTCGCGCCAACATCCGATTAAGGACCTTCGCCTTACGTACGTCCACCGCATTCGGCTAGAAGACGACTCAAATACCGAACATCGTGACGATGCCCACGAGAACGCACGACATGGTTTCGCACCGCACCATCAGCACCGATTTAAGAAGCCTTTACTTGCCGCCTCTTCTTGCCAAGTCTCGCTCAATATCATGCTTCCACGAGCCGTCTACCATGGGCGCTCCCGCACGCATGGACACCGTGGCCGCGCACCTTGCACGATGCATCGCGCGCGTTCCCTCGGCATCGGCTACGTACGTTGCGGCGAAATCCGGCGATATCCCCATGCGTCCCGCTTCTGCCGCCGCATCGATGTTCGCACCCAGGAACAGGAAGTTCCATCCATCCCCCTCTTTCTGCATGATAAGCTGTTTTACCTGTTCATAGCTATATTCCCGACTGGCGTTCTCCATGCCATCGGTGGTGATCACCACGATCGTGTGCTCAGGGCGATACTCTTCGGGCAGGTAGCCGTGTACGCGGCCTATGTGGGCTACCGCCCCGCCCACTGCATCAAGCAGCGCCGTACAGCCGCGAACCCAATACTCTTTGTTCGTGATGGGCGCCACATTGGCGATAGGCAACCGGTCGTGCAGCACCTCCACCTTGTTATCGAAAAGCACCGTGGACACCACCGCTTCGCCCGCCTCTTTGCGATGCGCCTCCAGCGTGGCATTGAACCCGCCGATCGTGTCGCTTTCCAGCCCGGCCATCGACCCGCTGCGGTCGATTACGAAAACCAGCTCAGTAAGGCCTTTCTTCATGATGCGTCCTTCCCATCGTACGGGCAGCCCGATTGCCGCCGCGCTTCTGGGAAAGACTCTACGCCGCCCGTCGCTACCGCAGGTCAACTGACGGTTGACATCCCACTGCGTTACAGAAGCGGCTGGTCAAATGCGTAAAGGGCCTCGTTAATCTCAAAAATATCGAACTTGTTTCGGGTTATGAAGTACTCGATGATAACGTCTGCCTTGCTGCTATGCGACAACGTGAAGCCTGCGCGTGCCAAAAGGTCGTTCGTTTCACCAAGATTCAGCTCAAGGGCAACCGCCAGGGCGAGGGCGGTCTTTTTCGTGGGGCGGTAAGCCGCATCCGAGCGAATCTTGCTGAACAGCTGACGACTCATGTTCGCGCGCTTGTACACCTGCGCATCCGTCATGCCTCGCTCGTCGATAAGCGCAAGCAGCGTGGACGAAAACGGAGCATCAAGCGAGTCCAGGAAACCCCTCAAATCTTCCGACGGCATACAGGAAGAAGCCATCAGCGGCGCTGCGGACACCTCCCCCGCATCGGCATCCAACGCATCCGCGCGGCAAATTTGCCCGCTTTCAGCAGTCTCGCATATATGGAAGGACGAGTCTTCCGGTTCGTGCGCGACGCGTTCCCGCGTGGGGGACTTGGCACCGACAAACCGCGACCTCCGAGCAGCGGACGAGCCGAACACGGCACTGCGGCGATTAGGGCGAGCGTCAACGTACGTGTCGTCTATGTATTCGGAGATGTCCAGATACGCCGCCATACCGGCCGACACCGACTCCCTGCTGTAAAGCACCAGCACAACGTCAACCCCGTCATGCAGGTTCAGAAACGCCCGCACTGATTCGCGAGCAACGGCCAGCGAAACCTCTACCGGAAAACCGTACGTTCCCGCTGATAGGAGGGGTAAAGCGATTGATTGCGCCCCGTGCACCGCTGCGCAATCAAGAGCAGAGTCGTACGCGTTGCGCAAAAGGGCCGCTTCACCGTGCGCCCCGTCAACCCAAACAGGCCCGACCGCGTGAATCACTATGTTCGCCTTCAGCGCGAACGCCGGCGTTGCGACCGCCGAGCCGCAGGGGCAAAAGCCAACCTTGGCGCACGCTGCCTGAAGCTGCTCGAATCCAGCGGCATGGGCAACGGCCGCCCCAACGCCGCCGGTGATTTCCAAGCGCTCGTTTGCAGCAACGACGATAGCGTCCGCCTCAACGGCAGCAAGATCGTTTCGCTCTATCGTGAACGGCATGAAACCTCGATTCGTATGCGGACATAGTCCTTAGGAAATCGCTAACTGAGCGCATCGGCACCCACAAATCGCAACGAGAACCAGCCCACTCGCTCTATGCAATGCCAGCGAACTTCAAGTCTTCATCTACCAGATGGCGAAGATATTCCGACCGCTTCATTCCCAGCTGCGCCGCACGAATATCAATGAGCAGGATTTTATTCACCGGCTCTTTAAACCCCACCTGCTTCATTTCCTCATCGAACATAAGCGGGCGGCCTGGACCATAACCCGGCGCGTACACAACAGGACCGCTGGGCTCGCCATGGAAAACGCCCGCCGTTGCATCAGCTTCCATCTTGTCGAGTTGTTCAGGAGCGTATCCGAACCGCTTTTCAACTTCTTCAGCAGTTAACACCGTCATCGCTTCCTCCTTACAAGCCCCAGTTCCTTTAAGACCTTTTCGGTAGGCGGCTTCATCGCATGATAGACAAGGACACCTTGCCATTTCAGCGAGGCAACCAATTCGATGGCCTCGCCCTTTGCCGAAAGGCCGATTGCGACGATCGTTTCCTCGCATGGTGCCGTTCTGAGTCTCATGGCCACGATGCTGTTCCATGCTTGCAAGATCTCATCGCTTGTGACGCCATGTTTGAAAGCATGCACATCTATCTGTACGTCATCCATTAATTCCTCGAATTTCGTACAACGATATTCTAGCAAGCTTTACCTGCGAAAACTATCGTTGCATTCCGTGGTTTCGAGGATCTTGCAGAAGAGGAAAGGGCATCCCGGAGACGGATACCGGCCACGACATTCCCGCAGGCACAACGCCCGAAGGGGAAAGCATCTGCACTGGCTCATGTGATGCAAGGATTCTAGCACGCGCACAGATGTTCGTGCAAGTCGAAAACCGAACGTATTTTCGCTCTTACATGCGCGGGCGGCCACACGCCATGCGTGGCCGCCCGCTGCTCAGGTTGCTAGTTGCCGGCCCCTACCTCCACTCTGCCCAGATCACGTCGCCGGGCTTGGGGGCCTCGATGCCCGGACCGTTGGGCAACATATAGTAGGCGTTGGCCTCGAAGCTCTCCGGGCTGCCGGGGCGCCCGGGCACGGGCCAGGCTCGCAGCGTGCCGTCCTCGGCATGCTCGGCGCGCAGCAGCTTGATGCCGAAGAACTCAGGCTCGCCGGGCTTGTGCGCAGGATGCTCCGCGGGCCTATCCTCGCCGCGGACCGGGCCGCCATGCCCCTTCGGGCCGTGCCCACCCGCCGGGAACGCCTCGGCCAGCACCATGGGCGTGCGCGGCACCTCGGGATCCAGGCCCGAGAACGCGCGCATGAGCGGGCGCAGGTAGAAGTTCAGCGTGAACGACGCGCCGGCGCTGGGGCCCGAGATGCCCACGATGGGCGTGCCGTCGACGATCGCGAAGCTGGAATGGTGCCCCGGGCCGTGGTTCGTCTGATGGCAGATCATCTGCCCCATCTGCTCCATGACCTCGCAAGACCAATCGTCGCTTCCCTTCGAGGACCCGGCGTTGAGCACCACGATGTCGGCCTGCTCAACGGCTTGCGCAATGGCCTCCTCGATGGCATCGCGGCGGTCGGGGACGATATCGAACGGAATGAAGCACCCGCCCCACTGCTCGCATTTCGCCTTCACAAGCACGCTGTTCGTCTCGAAGTTGCGCCCGCGGGCGGCGAAGGATGCGGCGCGCTCGGGGTCGAAGGGCACGCCGGGGGTCACCAGCTCGTTGCCCGTGGGGATGAACGCCACGCGCGGGCGGCGCACCACCGGCACCGACCCGTTGTTGCCCGAACCCATGCGAGCCGCCAGATCGGGCGTGATCAGCTGGCCGGCGCGGCCCAGCACGTCGCCGCGACGCATGGCGCTGCCCACCGGGCGCGTGCCAGCGCCGGGCTTCGACGGCACCGCGTCGATGACCACGTGCTGCTCATCTGCGGAAACCTGCGCATGCTCGATGACGATGGCCGTGTCGAACCCTTCCGGCATGGCAACGCCGGTGTTGGCGAACTGCCAATCCTGGCCGCGCACCCACGAGCTGGTGTCGGGCACTTCGCCATCGGCAAGGCCGGCAAAATCGGACCAGTGCAGCGCGATGGAATCCATGGCGCAGGTGAGCGCGCTGGGCATATCGTTCACGGCGCATACATCGTACGCCAGCACGTGCCCCACCGATTCCGTCAGGGAAACGCGCTCCACCAGCTTGCGTTCCACCTTGCCCGCATGGTCGGCGGACGCCTGCGCACCACGCCAGCCGAAGCCCTCCGGCTGCGCGTCCAGCGCCGCCAACGTTGCCGCCACCGCATCCTCGCGCGACAGCTGTATATGTTGCGAATGGTCCCTCATGGGCACCTCTTTCCCTGATGCTCAGCGCGAAGCCGGAGCATTACGCGCACGCAACCCGCCGCCCGGCACCCGACCGCCCGGATGACGACGAGACGCAACACGCGCGTCGCCCGCTTACGCCGAGAGCTTGCCCTCGGCAAGCTATTCTCGGTTGAATACAACCCAAACTATAGTCCAACTTCATCTGTTTGCGTGCCTTTCATTTGGATTCGGAATTGAATGCCCATGGCGCTTGCATCGGCGCTTCGCCACGGCGTATACTGCCCCCTCGTAAAGGAGCGCGGGTGACCCGGAGCAAGTCCAGGCATCCAGCCTCGCAGCAAAGAAACGAAAGGCGCTGACGTGACCACATCGGTTGGTTCGTGCCCCGCAGAACGTGACGCGCGCTTGCGCGTGGGGTTCGTGGGAGCCGGCAAAATCGGGTTCGCCCTGGGAACGCATCTGTTCGAACACGGTTCGAAGGTCTCAGGCTATGCAAGCCGCACGCAAAAGGCGGCGCTTTGGGCATCGCAGTGCACGCATTCCGTTTCCTTTTCCTCGCTGCAAGCGCTTCTTGATTCCACGGACCTCATCTTCATAACCGTGCCCGATGGCGCCATCGCCGAAGCGGCAGGCCAGCTGGCCGACGCCGCGGCGAACACGCCGGCAGGCGGCCTTTCCGGAAAACTGGTGTGCCACGCAAGCGGCGCGCTGACCTCCGGAGAGCTCGACGCATGCCGAAAAGCCGGGGCAGCCTGCGCGAGCGTTCACCCGCTGTGCGCCGTGCCCGACGTCCCGACCAGCGCCGATGCGCCCGATCGCCTTGCCGGCATGTTCTTCACGCTTGAAGGCGACCAGGCCGCGGTCGACGCGGCAGGCGCGCTGCTGGATGCGGCGGGCAACCCGCATTGCACCATCGCAGCCGACGCGAAGGTTCGCTACCACGCCGCGGCGGTGTTCCTGAGCAATCTGGTGTGCGGCCTTGCCTCCGAGGGGCTGGGCATTCTGGAGGGCTGCGGGTTCACACCCGAGCAAGCTCTGCAGGCAGCCGGCCCCCTGTTCACCGGCAATTGCGCCGCCATCGCGCAAAAGGGCCCGCAAAACGCCCTGTCCGGCCCCATCGAGCGCAACGACATCGAAACGGTGCGCAAGCATCTGGCCGCATTGGACGGGCAGGCGCGCGAAACCTACGCCACGCTGTCGCTTTCCGTTTGCGAACTGGCCGCGCGGCGTCACCCCGAGCGCGATCACGCTCCGATGAGGAATCTGCTGGAATCAGCACAAACCCGCAGGTAAAGCGAAGGAGAGAGACCCATGAAGAACACCGTGGCAACGTTCGCCCAGGCCAAGGCCGAGGGCCGCAAGCTCGCAATGCTCACGGCCTACGACTATTCCACCGCAAAGCTCGAGGATGAGGCCGGCATCGACGGCATCCTCATCGGCGACTCGCTGGGCAACGTGGTGCTCGGTTACGAGGACACCCTATCCGTGACCGTTGACGACATGATCCACCACAGCGCCGCCGTCGCCCGCGGCGCCAAGAACGCCCTGATCGTCTGCGACATGCCGTTCTTGTCCTATGAGGTCAGCGTGCCCGATGCCGTGCGCAACGCCGGCCGCCTGCTCAAGGAAGGCCGCGCGAACTGCGTGAAGCTGGAAGGCGGCGAAGAGGTGTGCCCGCAAGTTGCCGCCATGGTAGCCGCCGGCATCCCCGTCATGGGGCACCTGGGCCTGACGCCGCAGTCCATCAACGCGTTCGGCGGCTTCAAGGTGCAGGGCAAGAGCGAGGCCGCTGCCCGCAAGCTGATCTCCGACGCGAAGGCGCTCGAGGCCGCCGGCGCGTTCGCCATCGTGCTCGAGGCCGTGCCCGCCAAGCTTGCCGCCCTGGTTACCAAGGAAGTGGGCGTCCCCACCATCGGCATCGGCGCCGGCGCCGGCTGCGACGGCCAGATCCTCGTCTACCAGGACATGCTGGGCATGTTCAGCGACTTCTGCCCGAAGTTCGTCAAGCGCTTTGCGAACGTGGGAGAGGCCATGCGCGACGGCTTCGCCAACTACATCAGCGAGGTGCGCGAGGGCTCCTTCCCCTCCGCCGAGCACACGTTCAAGATCGACGACGAAGTGCTCGAGAAGCTGTACTAGCCGATAACGGGCAGGCGCGGCGCGGCCAAGGCAACCTTGCCGCGCCCGTCGCCCCATCAGCCCCACGACCATATCGGCTCGCGATGGATTCGAACGCCGGCGCGCCCGGATCCATCGCGAGCCGATCAGAACCCCAATGCAATAAGCCGCGTGTCGGGGTGCCGAGACCCGCTGCGTCCACGGCGCTTCGATTCCCGCCGCTTCCCGATTTACCGCACCCGAAAGGAAACCTACTAAAATGCTTACCGTTGCCACCACCCCTGAACAGGCGAAAGAGGTTATCAGCGAGTGGAAGGCGCAGGGCCTGAGCGTAGGCCTCGTGCCCACCATGGGCTACCTGCATGAGGGCCACGAGAGCCTGATCAAGCGCGCCGTCGCCGAGAACGACCGCGTCATGGTCAGCGTGTTCGTCAACCCCATCCAGTTCGCCCCGGGCGAGGACCTGGAAACCTATCCGCGCGATTTCGAGGCCGACAAGCGCCTGATCGAGGGCGCCGGCGCCACGCTGGTGTTCCATCCCGAGCCCGCCGACCTGTACTTCCCCGATGCGTGCACCTACGTCAACGTGGAGGGTATCACCGCCGAGCTGTGCGGCAAGACGCGCCCGACGCACTTCCGCGGCGTGTGCACCGTGGTCAATAAGCTCATGAACATCTCCCAGGCCGACCGCGCCTACTTCGGCCAGAAGGATGCCCAGCAGCTGGCCGTCATCCGCCGCATGGTGCGCGACCTGAACATGAACGTGCAGGTCGTGGGCTGCCCCATCGTGCGCGAAGAGGACGGTCTGGCGAAAAGCTCGCGCAACACCTACCTGTCCGCCGACGAGCGCACCGCCGCGCTCGTGCTCTCGCGCGCCGTGGCCGAGGGCCAGCGCCTGATGGAGGCTGGCGAGCGCTCCGCCGCCACGGTGCTGGGCGCCATGAAGCAGCTCATCGAGGCCGAGCCCCTGGCGCGCATCGACTACGTCGAGATGGTGTCGTGGGACGGCATCAAGCCTGTCGAGACCGTCGACGGCCCGGTCCTGGTGGCCATGGCCGTCTACATCGGCAAGACGCGCCTCATCGACAACTTCATCTTCGGCGAATAACTTCTATTTTCAAAACCTACGAAAGGACCAACAACCGTGTTCTCTACCATGCTGAAGGGCAAGATCCACCGCGCCACCGTCGTCCAGGCCGAGCTTGACTACGTGGGCAGCATCACCGTCGACGAAGACTTGATGGACGCCGCAGGCATCCGCGAGTACGAGCAGGTGCAGATTGTCGACGTGAATAACGGCCAGCGCTTCGAGACCTACGTCATCGCAGGTCAGCGCGGCAGCGGCATGATCTGCCTCAACGGCGCCGCCGCCCGCTGCGTCTCGGTGGGCGACAAGGTGATCATCATGTGCTACGCCCTGATGACCCCCGAGGAAGCCGATGCGAACCCGCCGCGCGTGGTGTTCGTCGACGACGACAACCACCCCGAGCGCATCACGCGCTACGAGCGCCATGGCCGACTGGAGGACATGGACCGCTAGCACGCCGACGGAAACGGACGCCAGGCGCTACGTCCGCGAAGCGGTCCGCGCAAAGCGCACGGACCGCCAGCGTGCTTTGACGGAATGACAGTCAGGGTTACGTCGCCAAAGCGGCTCGAAACTCAAGGACGAAGGCGCCGAAAACGAAGAGAGGCCGGGATGCGCAGAGCAGCAGCGCATCCCCGCCCGGTTGGGTGTTTGTTCAGCCCTGCCGTTTATTTGACCTGCACAAGGGAGAAGACGTCGGCATCGGTAACCTTGGCGATTGCCTGGCGCGGGTTGAGGAACGCCAGCTCCATGAGAAAGCCCATGCCCGCCAACGAGGCGCCGAACTGCTTGATAAGCTTAGCCTGTGCCTCGGCGGTGCCGCCCGTGGCAACCAGGTCGTCCACGATCAGCACCACGTCGTCGGGGTCGATGGCGTCAGCGTGGATCTGCAGCTCGTCGCTTCCGTACTCCAAATCATAGCTTTCGCTGCGCACCTCGCGCGGCAGCTTGCCCGGCTTGCGGGCGGGCACGAAGCCGGCATGCAGGCGATACGCCACCGGTGCGCCGATCATGAAACCACGGGCCTCGGCACCGACGACCTTCGTCACACCCGCATCCTTGAAATGCTCGGCGATGGCATCGATGGTGGCCTCGAAACCGTCCGGGTCCTTCAACAGCGTGGTGATGTCCTTGAACACCACGCCCGGCCTCGGATAATCGACAATGTCGGTGATGTGGCCTTCGAAATCGAACGACGACATGGCGGTCCTTTCCTAGAATATGCGACCAAGTCATTGTAGCGCCACCGAGCGCGACAGGCGCCGCCGCGCGCTGAAATCGGACGCTTCCGGCGTTAATGCCCACGAACCCACATGTTCGCCACGCCGAAACGCTGCAGCTCCTCGAACAAAAACGGCAAGTAATACGGCCAAGCACCGCAGCCCTTGCTGGAAAAACCTTGGGTATCGCTGAGCACCTTGACGCTCCACTCCAAGTCGTCGTCCTGAGCTATGTAAGGCTGATAAGCCTCCTCCCACGAGGCCAGCTCGAAGCCGAGCAGCTGCCCGCGCAATGCGGCGGCGTCTTCGGGGTTCAGTTGCAAGAACTCGCGCTGCCCCATCACCCCCAGCTCCTGCTCGAGCGCCGCGCCCAGCTCGTCGAACGTGATGCGCACGGTGCTACGATTCTCCACCGAACCGCTCATAGCCAGATTGAATTCCACCATGCGCGCGCAACGCAGCACCTCGAAGCGCCGGTCCACGCGCTGACCCTCTTCAACATCATGCCGACCTACGATGATCTGCTCACCCGAACGAGCTCGGTAGCACCCAGCCGGGACCAGCGAGTCCCCATCGATGCGCAAAATGCCGTCGACATCGAACTTCGCCCCCGAAGGCAACGGTTTCCACTGCGCATATGAGTCGGAACGTTCGCCCAGGCGTTGCAACGCGCGACGACATTTCTCCAAGTTGCCGCGATAATAGTCGAACCCGTCATCGAGAGCCGCTTCGAAGTTCGCCGCCGCCTGCACGTAATATGCCTGAGCCAGCGCATCGTCACGCGCGCAGCCGCGCCCATACTCGAAACAACCCCCGAGCCTAAAAGCCGAGCTTCCCAGCCAGTCAGGCTCGTTGCGGCCTTGCGCAAGCCGATGCGCCTTGCCGTACAGCGCGAACGCGCAGGCGTCCGCCGCAGCTTCGTCCGCAACTTCGATATTGCGCCAATACAGCATGTCGCCGAGCTTGTATAACGCTTCCGGGTGTTCGCAAAACGCCGCCTGTTCGAACAGCTCCAGCGCCTGTTCGGCGTCTTCCTCGCCCAAACGACCGTATTCGTAGATGTAACCAAGGTTCACCGCGGCTTGAGGATTGCCGAAGCTCAGGCTTTTCTCATAGAACCGCCGCGCCGCCTCGAAGCACCGCTTGTCATCGGAGGCAAGTCCATCGTTGTAGAATCGCGCGCCGATATCGAGCGACAAGCCACCGCGTTGCTGGCTGTCGCGCGATTCGTCGTATGAGGGGTCAAGATTGCGTAGGTCCATATGGTTCCCTTCGAGATAGACCCTTCCACCATAGCAGAGAATCGGCGAGGACGTCGCGCAACCTGCTACGCAAGGAGGAAGCGGGCGAGCACGATGCGGCTATTCGTAGTCATGCAGCAGCTTGCGCAGGTAATCGGCGTACTCCCGCCGCAAGCTTGACGGCGATTCAACCGTGATCTGCCCGGCGAACTGGGATATCCAGCCGAAGAAGACCGGCGTTGCCATGGCCGCCACGCTCACGCGAGCAGTGCCGTCTCCCATGTCGCTCACGCGCGCGTCCTTCCCGAAGCGATCGACCACGGCGTTCATGGCGCTTTCCCTCACGCGCAAAACCGCGCGCACCGAACTGCCCGAGAACATGCCGAACACGCGGCGATCGTATTCATCCGCATCGAACGTGGCGATGCGGGCGTTTCGCGTTGCGCGCTGCTGCGTCACGTGGATGTCGCACATGCGGTCGACGCGATAGTTGGCGAAATCGTCGTACTTCTCGCTGTAGCAAACCAAGTAGTAGAAGCCGTCGGAATACATCAACTGCACCGGCGTTTGCGTGTATGCCTTGCCATCATGCCGAAGCTTCACCTGAGCCGAGCAATCGTAGCCGGTGTATTTGAACGACAGCATGCGCTTGGCGGCGATGGCCTCTTGGATGATGTCAACGTTGCGGAATACGCTATCGTTTTGGCTTTTCACGCGTCCGCCGACATGAACGTGCTTTTCCAGGCCTTTCACCTGGTGCTTCGAACCCAGACTTTTGATGGAGCGAACGAGCGAGGTCGATTGCCGCACCGTGATGAAGCGGCTTCCCTGCACCGCGTCGATAAGCAGCAGCAGCTCGGATTTGGTGAGCGGGCGCTTGGCCAAGAAGTAGCGCACGGGCTTGACGCGCTGCCGCCGGATTTCGATACCCGCGTTGTTCAGCGCCTCGAAATCACGGTAGATGGCCTTGCGCTCCGCGGACACGCCCGCCGCCTCCAGCCCCTCGAGGATCTGCTCGAGCGTCAGCCCCTGCTCGTCGTCGGTGTTCTCGAACATAATCTTCAACAGCGCCAACAAACGCTCTTTGCTGACTTCCTTCGCCATACGGACCCCTCACGCAGCTTCCTTCGCGCACATTGC
>JAUNWR010000112.1:0-3980 GCA_030540215.1 Coriobacteriia bacterium
GGCGTATGACCGAAAAGGGCATCAGCATGCAGGCGATCAAGGTCGCCCCCAACCGTCCGGTGCACTTTACGGGCTTCTTTACGCTGGGCGCCGACAAGCCGTTCATTATGGTCGAGAACCTGGATACCTACGACGAAATCGTCAAACTTCTGCGTGGGCGTAAACATGCCAAGCTTTTTGGCACTAAGGTGGGTGGCGTGATCTTTGGCGGCGGCTGCAAGGCGAGTGTCTCTCATGCGCTGGATGATTATCTGGCCGAGATCGGCTACCGCTTTAACTACGTCTACTACGTGGGTGACATCGATCGAGAGGGTGCGCGCATCGTCGAGCAGGCCCGCAACGCCAACGTCGTTGAGATTCGCCTGCATGCCGGAATGTATCGCGCCATGCTTGCCGAGCATAAGCGTCGCGTGAAGGCGGGCGGCGAGTGCGAGCCCGCGGCTGCCAACCAGGGCGTGCCGCAGAACCTGGCCGCTACGATCAAGGACCTGCCCATGGTCACGCGCGTGCAATTCCGCAACGTGCTGCGTGAGGGTGGACGAATTCCGCAGGAGATTCTGATGACCGCCGACTACCGGGATGGCGACTCGGGAAGCTTCGATCGCATGCTGAACAACTAAATTCCGCCGTTCTGCCGAACGGCGGACTTCTTGACGCTGCGAGGGGCCCTGGCACGGCAATCTGACGTTCAACTTCGGCGGCGCGACCAGAAGGTCAGCGCCACCTTGTTTCACGTCACCTTGCCATACCAGGACCCCTCTCGCTGTCACGTCCAAAACATCGAGGTTAGTGGCCTTCTTTGCGTGCGGAACTCGCGACAAACTTAATGCCCGGCCCGTCGGGGCCACACGGCGCTTTATTGATGGCGGCTCGCTTTTCGGAACTAGGCTGATATGTTCTAGATGTAAGGCGCTCTTGGTCCTAATGGGCTTGGGGCACCTGTCTTTTGGAGGTAGATTTTTGGGACATGCCTGAAAACCTACCTTCAACTTCTGGTGCAGAACGAGAAGTTTCGGTCATAACTTCTCGTCCTGCACGAGAAGTTATATACTCAAGGTGTTGAAAGGAGAGCATTATGGCACCTACAGCGTTGAGTGTTGCAGAGATTGTTGCCGAGGCCCGTTCCTTTGAGATTCCTCACGCCGTGCATCGAGACGATGTCATCGGTGATCTTCCTGAGCCAAAGCCGTTCAATCTTGTCCATATCATTACGGGTATCAGGCGCTGCGGCAAAACGTTCTATGCGTTTCAATGGATTCGTCGCCTTATCGATCGCGATGTCGATGCCGAGCGTATCTTCTATTTCAATTTTGCTGATGACCGTCTTCGACCGGCGCCGGACACGCTCATGAGCGACATTTTAGAAGAGTATTGGCGGCAGGTTCCCTCGGCGCGAACGAAAGGCTGTTATCTCTTTCTGGATGAGGTACAGGAGACCGATGGTTGGCAGGGTGTTTGTCAGCGTTTGGCGGAGCACGAGAGCGTAACGCTTGTTATTACCGGATCGTCTTCAAAACTATCTGCCGATGAGATAGCGACGCAGTTTCGCGGTCGCTCGCAAGAGCACGCTATACATCCGCTTTCATTTCGCGAGTACTGTGCGTTTCATCGCATTGAAACACCGGATAGGTCTGCCGGTGCTGGGGTTCCAGCTGTTTCTCCGCGACAGCGAACTGATTTGGAGTCAGCATACGACCGTTATCTCATAGAAGGCGGCTTTCCTGGGGTTCAGGAGCTTGATGCCGGTTCGCGTATTCAGATGCTTCAAGCCTATTTGCGAGATGTTGTTGCACGAGATATTCTCGAGCGGAGCGGGCGCACGGATATCGCTCTTGCCAACCAAGTAGGGCTCTTCTGCCTTCGAAACACGGGTTGCGACCTTTCGGTCAACAGCTTATTGGATGCCTTAAAGTCTGTCGGATATCGAGCGTCATGGGAAAAGATCAACGAGCTCGTTCGCTTGTTTCAGCAGGCTCATCTCATTGGATTGCTTCCGGAGTATTCAACTTCTTTGGCTCCTAAGACAACGACGACGGATAAGGTCTATGCAGTCGATCAGGGAATGGCATGTGCAACATCGCGCGCCAATCAGCAGGATATAGGAAAGCGTTTGGAGACAGCGATTTATGCTGAGCTCATGCGCCGCACGGCAAACGGCCGGCTGGAAACGGTGACTTCGTTTACGTCTCCAACTCAAGCGCGAGAAAAAGTCGATTTCTTGGTCGGCGACGCTTTGGCATCGGAGCCATACGCGCTCTACCAGGTGACAGTCGATATGACGGCAGAGAAGACGCGCAGGCGTGAAGTCGGTTCCCTTGAGGTTGCTATGGCAAAAACCGGTATCAAGGATGCCGTTATTATCACGTTGCGCGAGGAGACCCAGATTGAAACGGAGCATGGCGTCATCGGGGTCATTCCCGCATGGAAATGGTCGCTTGGCCTGTAATGCGATGCCCGGCCCGACGGGGACGCACGGCACTATGTTGATGGCCGGCACTTAGGGACGTTCCTTTAGTGCCGGCACTTTAGGAACGTCCCCAAGTGCCGGTTTGGCTGAAAAGTTGGGACGCGGGGAGCCCGTTGCTGATATGGGACGGAGGGATTCCGCGTCCGCCTTTTCGGCGGCCGCGCTCCGCTGCGTCGCTTCGCTCCTTGCGTGCTGCGCTGGAAAACGCTTTGCGTTTCCTCGGCTCCGCACCCTTGCGGGTTCGAAACCCTCCGCATGCCCACAAGAAAGCGCCCCGGGCCGTTATGGGCTCAGGGCGCTCAGTTTTAATGGCTGGGACGGAGGGATTCGAACCCCCAACAGCCGGCACCAAAAACCGGAGTTCTACCGTTGAACTACGTCCCAGTATGGGTGTTGCACAAAAGCAACTCGTTTAGTTTACCTAATCTGCGAGGGCATCGCAAACGCCATCGAGCAGGCGTACCGCGAGCGTCTGGGCGTCGCTGGCGGTGAAGGTTCCGTTGTAGCGCGTCATGCCGGTGAGCTCAATGCGGATGCGCGCGGGCTTTTGCTGTGCGGCGACATTGGCGGTACGGATGCGCTGGGCCAGGTTGTGGCACTCGGCGAGGGCAATCGTGGCGCGCGGAGCGGCGTCGGCGGGTAGCTCGTCGCTTGCGATCTCGAGCACCAGGTCGACATCGGTCGGAACCTCGGAGTCGCAAAGCATCATGCCGCTGCTGTCGGTCGTCGCCGTGGCGATGTTCCACATGCGCGATGCAACGCTACGCGCGATGGGGTCCTCACCGATGACGGCAATCTGGAAGCGCTCGAGCACGTTGGCGGCGCGGGCAAAGCCGATGCGCGATTCGGCCTCGGTCACCGAAGGTTTACCCTCCCACACGTGGTGCAGGCGGTTGATGTAGGCGTAGGTATCCTGGAAAGCCATACCATCGGCAAACAGACCGACGTTTTCCTGGAACTGCTGAAGGGCCGCCTCGGTGTGAGGGCCAAAGTAGCCATCGTCCTCGCCGCAGGCAAAGCCCAAAACGTTGAGTGCCTTCTGCAGGGCCTGCACGTCGGCGCCATGGAAATTGGGCATGCGCAGATAGAGGGTGCGGTCGCCCAGCTTATACGAGGCGTCGACCAGGGCGCTCCAACAGGGGATATCGACGGCACAGCCAGCGGCAAGGCCGCTATCGAGCCTAAAGGTGCCAACAGCCTGTTCGGTGGTGGTGCCAAAGCGCTTGTCGGCAATCTCGGTGTCATCGATTGTATAGCCGAGCTGCAGAAGGCGGGACTGGACGTCCTCGACGGCTGCTCCCTGCATGCCCGTTGTAATAGGTTCCATGAACGAACCCCTTTCGGCGTACCATTCGTACTATTTGAGCGTGTGTCGGATAGACAACGCAAAGGGATGCATAAACATGCACTCAACAGTGTAGCAAGTTGTACCCAAATACGCTGCTGACAGGTTTTATAACCCCCGCTAGTTAAGGCGCTCCACAAAGAAATCTGCCATGGAGAGGAACAGTTC
>JAUNWR010000113.1:0-3741 GCA_030540215.1 Coriobacteriia bacterium
TATGCACTCCCGTGTGCGCATCTCCTCTGCTCCTTCTCCAATTGGTTTCTGACGGCAGCGATGCATCTCGATGTGTTCGCTGCCCTTTTGCGTTTACGCCCTTTATCCCTCGGGGATTCTTGCGGGGCGCTTTGCGTCCTCGCCCTTGTTCCTGCTCCTTCTCTTCCTATTTCCGTGCCTGATTCCTGACAGTTAGTGCTACGTCCCCGAAGTGTCTGCCCAAATTTCTGGGTTGGGGGTGGGGGTAATTGCGCAATTATTTCCCCTGGTCAGGGGATGGTTCGTATATGCGTACCTAGTTGTTTTGGCGGGTTTTGGGGATGATGCAGGGTGGATTGGAAGTTTGTGCGCGCTGCGTCGGGGGCTTGCCGTTGCTGCGGGGCGCGCTCATGGGAAGGAGTGCGGAATGGGAGCGGAAAGGCGTGGCCGGGTCGGCAGCATTCGTGCCGATGCGAACCCTGGGAAGGGTGCTCGGCGTGCTTGCAAATCGGCGAAGCGCGTGATCCCGCAACGGCGTATGTGTGCGTCGCGTTCGGGCGCGTGTCCGTGGCGGGTGGTTTGGCGTCGCGGGACGGCGGTGGCGTTGTCGTGCATTTTGGCGGCGGGCTTGATGCCTGTAGCCAGTTTTGCGCAGGGCTCGGAAACCGTCGCCGCGGCGCGTGAGACCTTGCGGGCGAACGCTTCCGGTGCGGCTGACGGCGGCGCTGGAAACGGCGTCGATGCGGCTAACGGTTTTGCGGCCGATGATACGGGTTACGCCGCTGCCGACTCTGCCGATGGCGGGGTGCTCGTCGTAGGCTCGGGGGTCGTGGCAGGTGGCGAAGAATCCGCCGACGCGGCGGGCGCTCAGGGCTCGCAAAGCGCTCAGAACCCGCAGGGTGCGCAAGCTGCCGCGGGCGCGGCTTCGTCGGCCGTCGGCGATGCCGGAAACGCTAACGGCAATGCCGCCGCTGGGAACGCTGACCCCGCAGCCGCCGACGACTCCGCGGTAGCCGACTCCGACCCCGACGTCAACGACCCCGGTCCCGCACCTAACTATGACGGCACCGAGGCCGCCTACGTCTACGACGAGTACTACGGCGAATACCTGCTGGCAACCGCCAAGGGCATCACCGGCGACAAGGTCGACGGCGACGTCGGTTACGTCGCCGGCAAGGCAACGCCCGCGCAGGTCTGGCTGACGCTGGACGAGGAAACGAACGAGTTGACCGTGCACCATGTCGACAACGGCGCGGTCGCGTTCGAGGTCTCGGCAACCGTCGACGGCCGCCCCATCACCACCGTCGGCGGCTGCGGGTCGTCGCACCTGACCTCGGTCACGTTCCCCGCCGACTCCCGCGTCACGCGCCTGAGCTGGGGCGCGTTCTCGGGCTCGCCGCTGCAGTCCATCGCGCTGCCCAGCAGCCTGGAGACGCTTGGCGACGGCGTGTTCCAGGATTGCAAAAAGCTGCAAACGGTTGAGTGGCCGAAGAACAACGACGTGCTCAAAACCATCCCTGCCGAGACGTTCGCCGGCTGCTCCATGCTCGATGACAGCGTGGTGGCCAGCATCCCCGCAAGCGTGGAGACCATCGACTACCGCGCCTTCGCAAGTTGCTCCCCTGACATCTACGTGTCAGGGGAGACGCCCGAGCCGTTCACTGAGGTCAACGTGCCCGGCACCGTCAAAACCGTCGAGCGCAACGCGTTCGAAGGCTGCAGCCATGTCCGCTCCATCTCCATCGGCGACGGCGTGCAAACCATCGGCAACCGCGCCTTCGCCAGCATGCCGCTCATGGCGGGCGCGGAAGTGGTGCTGCCCGCAACCGTGAGCACCGTGGGCCAGGACGCGTTCGACAACACGCAGATCACGTCGAGCGCCTCGGGCACCGAGTGGAAGCGCAACGCCGTGACGTTGCGCGTGCTCAACCCCGACTTCGAGCTGGTCGAATACGAGTACGGCGGCACGCTGGAGATCGACGGCAAGAAGTACGAGAACCCGTTTTCTCTGGGGCAGACCATCGTGGCGTTCGCGAAGAACTCGGCGGGCCAGCCGTCGTGGGTCAAGCGCGCGGCCGACGCGGTGGCGGGCCAGGAAGACGAGCACAACCCGGGCAAGCCCGCCTATACGTTCCAGTGGATGGAGGAATCTTCCCAGGTCACGGGCAAGGTTCCCGCGGGGGCGCAGGTGACGCTGTTCCAGAACGGCACCGCCACCACGGCGAAGGTGTCCGCGGATGGCACGTTTACCGTCGAGGCGCTGTCGAACACGCCGGCCACGTTGCAGGTGAGCCTGGAGGGTTGCTACGACCAGGTGCTCACGCGCGCGGCCGAGGCAATGGCCGGCACGTGGGACGTCGGCGAGCTCAAAACCGAATCGTTTGAGAAGCTGCCCGTGCAGCGCCTGATGAACGTGAACCTGCGCAAGCAGGTGGGTACCGGCGACGACGGCGCACCCGCATGGGAAACCGTGCTCTCCGATAGCGGCCTGGCCTTTGAGCTGCGCCAAGGCGATCGCGTGCTGCGCGAGGGCGAAGACGCCGACTATGTGCGCCAGGGCCTGAGCGTGCTGCTCTCGCAGGAGGTGGCGGATGCGGCGAAGGAGCTCACGCTTGCCGTGACGCCTGATGATTCTCTGGCGCTCGGCGCGGGCGAGGGCCGGGCCATGCCCGCCGACGGCGCGTTCGACGTGGATCTGCGCGCGTGGGGCGGCATGAAGGTGACCACGAAGTCGGCGTTCTCCGGAAGCAACGACGTGATGGTGTTCCGCAACGGCGCGTGCGTGGCCACGGGTCTTACCGATTCCGCAGGTGAACTGCCGTTTTCGCTTGACAGCCTGAAGGCCGGCGCGTATACGGCGATCGCCGTGAGCCACACGAGTGTCGATCTGCGGGTGCCCACGCTTGCCGCCTTCGATCGCCTGAAGCTTGAGGAAGGCGTGCAGTACGCGCGCGCCAAGGTGCAGGTCGAGGACGGCGCGCAGGCGCAGGTTGCCCTTGACGTGCCCGTGTTCGACGCGTCGGCGTACCTGACGCAGTGCGGCGTTATGAAGCAAAGCGGCGTGGTGGCCGATCGCAGCGCCATCGTGGCGGGCGTGGAAGCGCAGGTCAGGATCAGTTTCAACCTTGACCAGGAGCGCGATGCCGTGCTGCAGCTGGAGATGCCCGAGGGCGACTTCTCCGACATCACCATCGGCGGCAACATCGGCGATGAGGCCAAGCAACTGCCCTTCACGCGCAACGGCGACGTCGTGTCGGTGGACCTGGGCCGCGCGCAAACCGGTGACCTATACGTGCGCTTCGCCGCGCATCGCGTGGGTGCGTGCACGGTGAACGCGACGCTTGCGCTCGGCGATGCCGTGCTGCCGCTGGGCGCCGCGGACATGAGCGTGCACGACGCCGGCATCGAGCTGCCGTCTTCCCAGGTCACGGCCATTACGGGCAACAAGGCCACGGTGCATGCGGCGCCCGATTCCCGCGTGGAGCTGGCCGTCGGCGGTAAGCGTTTCGCCGGCACGTGCAACAAGCTGGGTCGCGCCTCGATCGACTACGACGTTCCCGACAATCTGGTGCCGGGCCAGCGTGTGATGCTGCAGGCCTACCTTTCGGGTGCGCAGCAGCCGTCGGCCACCGCCTACGTCACGTACACGGGCGGCGCGTCCATCGAGCGCTTCGACGTGGTGACGCGCGGCGAAACGCAGCGGCTCATCGACAACGGCAAGGAAACGAACGCGTTCAGCTACACGCTGCATCATGAGCGCAC
>JAUNWR010000018.1:0-8835 GCA_030540215.1 Coriobacteriia bacterium
TAAGCGCGCAGAACATCCTTCGCATGCGAACGGCCTCCCGATCGGGAGGCCGTTTTTTATGCTTTGGATCCTGTGCTGGCCGGGCGGTTTTGAAAAGAAACGGGGGTGAAAAAATCGTTGAGGGGATACGAACATCCGTGTGGTAGTATGTCCACGAACAAATGTTTGAACGGATAAGGCGGGCGGATGACGGAACCTCGAACGATCTTGGGCATAGACCCGGGTTTGGCGAACACGGGATGGGGCGTGGTGCGGCAGGACGGCCCGCGCATGGAATGCGTGGCATACGGATGCGTGTCCACGCCCGCTGGCGCGGAGTTGTCGCAGCGTTTGGCGAAGATCCACGAGCAGATCTCCGCGGTGATTAGCCGGTTCGAGCCCGTGTGCCTGGGGATCGAGACCGTGTGGTTCGGCCAGAACATCACGGCCGCATTCGCCACGGGGCAGGCGCGAGGCGCCGCTTTGGTGGCGTGCGCCCAGCATGGGCTTTCGGTCGGCGAGTTCACGCCGCGGCAGATCAAGATGGCCGTGGTGGGTACCGGCTCGGCCGACAAGGCTCAGGTGCAATATATGGTGAAGAAGCTGCTGAACCTGCAGGTGGAGCCGAAGCCCGATCATGCTTCGGATGCGCTGGCGGCGGCAATCTGCTATACCACCCACGAAGGGTTCGGGGGAGTCGGCGGCGCCAATGCGCTGGCGAAGCTGGAATCGCGCGGCCGCGTGATGGCCGGCGCGGGAACGGGAGGCGCCGCCGGCGCGGCGGCTCGTAAGATCTTGGAAGAAGGTGCGCGATGATCGCGTTTCTGAAAGGCGCGCTGGCGGGCAAGACCGCGGCGTGCGCGTATATCGATGTGCAGGGCGTCGGCTATGCCGTCGGCATGTCGCAGGGTGCGCTTTCGAAGCTGCCTGCGGTGGGCGAACCTGTGCAGGTGCATACGTATCTGCAGGTGTCCGATAGCGGCATCGCGCTGTACGGGTTTTTAACGCTTGAGGAGAAGGCGCTGTTCGAGCGCTTGATCGGAGTTAGCGGCGTGGGTCCGAAGGTTGCGCTGGCGGCTTTGTCCTCGTTCACGCCCGAAGCTTTGGTGGCGGCCGTGCAGGCGCAGGATGTGGCCGCGGTGCAGAAGATCCCGGGCGTGGGCAAGAAGACGGCATCGCGCATCATCTTGGAACTGAAAGGCTCGTTCGACCAGGGGTTGGCAAGCTTGTTCGATGCTGCGGGCGCGCCGGCTTCGGCGGCTGCCGCTGCGGCCGAACGGCTCAAGGGCGCTCGTGAAGCGCTGTTGGCTTTAGGTTTCGCCTCTGCAGAGGCAGATGTTGCGTTAAAGGGCGCGCCCGAAGACGCGGACGAGAACACGCTGATAAAATACGCCTTGAAACGTTTGGGTAAATAACGGGGCAAATGGATGACGGAGCTTGAGCTTTGGCTGATGGAGTGAAAATAGAGGGAATGGTTTTCGAGGCGGGTTCCGGTTTCGATGGCGGGTCTGCGTCGGTGGCTCCCGTCGCTGCGACCGATCCCTCGCAGCGTGCGGTCACGCCGGATTTGACAGAGGACGACCTTGCGCTCGATCGCAGCTTGCGACCGAAGCGTCTGGGCGATTACCTTGGCCAAACGAAGATCAAGGAGTCGCTTGCCATCTTGATCCAAGCTGCGCAGGAGCGCGGCGACGTTGCGGACCATATCCTGTTCTCGGGACCTCCGGGCCTGGGTAAGACCACTCTTGCCACCGTGGTGGCCAACGAGCTGGGCGCGAACATCAAAACCACTAGCGGTCCCGCCATCGAGCGCACGGGAGACCTTGCCGCGATTCTCACGAACCTTGAAGAGGGCGACGTGCTGTTCATCGATGAGATCCATCGTCTGAACCGCATGGTGGAAGAGGTTTTGTATCCCGCGCTTGAGGACTTCGCGCTGGACATCGTGGTGGGCAAGGGACCGGCGGCTCGTTCCATTCGCTTGGACCTGCCGCGGTTCACGCTTATCGGCGCTACCACGCGCACGGGTCTGCTTACCGGGCCTTTGCGCGATCGCTTCGGCATCGCGTTCCGCCTGCAGTACTACACGCCCGAGGAGCTAGCTTCCATTGTGCAGCGTTCTGCTTCCATTTTGGATGTGCCCATCTCGTACGACGGCGCATTGGAGATCGCGCGTCGCAGCCGCGGAACGCCTCGACTGGCGAATCGCATGCTCAAGCGCGTGCGCGATTGGGCGCAGGTGCGCGGCAACGGCGTCATCGACGAGGACGTGTCCGCGCAGGCGCTGAGCTTTTTCGAGGTGGACCCGCTTGGGCTGGATGCGGTGGATAATCGCATTTTGGAGCTGCTGTGCGTGCAGTTCGGCGGACGTCCGGTGGGATTGACCACGTTGGCATCGGCGTTGGCCGAGGATCCGGATACGCTTGAGGACGTGTACGAGCCGTACTTGATGCAGCAAGGGCTGCTCATCCGCACGCCGAAGGGCCGCCAGGCAACCGAGCGAGCGTACGAGCATTTGGGCATCTTCCACGAACCGACGAATAGCTAGGAGCGGCCGATGTTCGAGCAAGATTATCTGATGAAGCTGCTGTTGGCCTTTTACCAGGCGATGTTCAAAAGCCTGCGTCGCGTCACTGACGAGGATGAAGATCCGAAGGAAGCAGCCGATACACTTGACGAGGTCGTTGGTAACGCCGTTGGGATGGATGGCGCTAGCTTGCTGTCGCTGACCCCGGAATCCGTCGTCGGCGTGCTGCAGGTGTCCGGCACCGACCCGCGCGTAACGGAGTTCATCGCGCGAAGCTTGCTGCTATCGTCCGAGTATCTGACGCAGGCGAAGCAAGGCGCGCTGGCGTCGTTGCGCGTGGAGCAGGCGCGGGCGATTGCGGATGCGTATGAGATCGATCTGCCTGACGACCCAACCGACCTGTCGGACTTGAAGGAAATGGCCGAGTAAGCTAACGCCTGATAAGGGCGATGACGGGAGCGAACATGGCGAAGATCGTAGCGGTCGATACCGACTTTGAGGACAACTACCTGGAAGAGGCTATGGCCCGGGAAGCGGGCATCGAATTCGAGGTCACGCGCGGCCGCACTGCTAAGGCGGTTATCGATGGATTGTTGAAGACCGGCGCCGATGCGGCGGTGACGTCGTACGCGATGTTCCCGCGCGAGGTATTCGAGGCTTGTCCGAACCTGAAGGCGGTCAGCCGCACGGGGGTCGGGTACGATGAGATCGATGTGGAAGCCGCTACCGAGCATGGCGTTGCCGTTTGCAACGTTCCCGGGTACGGCACGGAAGTGGTTTCCGACCATGCCATTACGCTGGCACTTTCGGTTTTGCGCCGAATCAACGAGCTTGACGCCGACATGCGCCGCGGCGTGTGGGATTATGCGCGCACGCGTCCGTTAGGACAGTGCCGCGGCCGCGTGTTCGGTGTCGTAGGCATGGGGGAGATCGGCAGGGCGGCAGCCAAGAAGGCTGCTGGTCTGGGCTTTCAGGTTGTTTGCTGGTCTCGCAGCTTGAAGCCCGGGCGGCGCACGCCCGAAGGATATCCCGTGCTGCGTTTGGGGGATCTTTTGCAGACGGCGGACGTGGTGAGCCTGCATACAGCGCTTACTCCCGAGACGCATCATCTTATCAACGCCGAACGCCTTGCCCTCATGAAGCCGGATGCGGTGCTGGTGAACACCGCCCGCGGTGCTGTGGTGGACACCGTGGCGTTGGCCAAGGCGCTTTGCGAGGACAAGTTGTGGGGCGCGGGTTTGGACGTGTTCGAGCAGGAGCAGCCTTTCGACTTCGATCACCCCATCATGAAGGCGCCGCACACCGTGCTTTCGGCGCATGCGGCGTATTGGTCGGAGGAATCAGGTCGCGAGCTGCGCGAGCGGGCGATGCAGGCGGCTATCGACGCTGTGCAGGGACGCGTGCCGGTTGATTGTCTGAATCCCTGCGTGTTCGATCCTTCTGTGAAGTAGCGCTTGACGATGACGTAGCGTCATCCGCTACCGTGATTGTTTTTTCGGCAGAGTAGATGTCGGTTCGTGGGGTGAAGCAGAGCATGGGACAACAAGGCAGCCAAGACTTGATGACGGTTGGAGAATTGGCTTCGCGCGTCGGCGTGACGGTTCGAACCATCCAGTACTACGATCAACGCGGGCTGCTGCATCCCACATGTAAGGGGGAGCAAAATCTTCGCCTGTATTCCTCGTCTGACGTCGACCGCCTCAATCGCATAATCACGCTGAAATACCTGGGGCTTTCGCTTGCCCAGATTCAGGAGGGCGAAGGGAGCGACCCCGACGGTGAGCTGACCGCCGCTTTGTCGAATCGTGAGGCGGAGCTGGAACGTGAAAGCGCGAGGATTCTTCGGGATATGAATGCGTTGCAGAGTTTGCGCGCGCATCTTGCTGTGACAGATCATGTGGATTGGAGCGAATCCGCATCCGCCGTTGGTAGCGCGCAGGACCGTGAGGACATGCTGTGGTCCGCCATCACCGGCGAATCTCTTGAGGGTTGCCCGATTCCCGAGTTATCTCGTGAAGAGGTTATCTGCTGGCATCAGCTGATGGGTGACACGATCGAGGCAATGCACGACGGCGTTTTGGCAACCGATGAGCGTGCGCGAGCGCTTGCGATTCGTTTTTCCAGCTTAGGGGGCATGCCCCATGCCCTTGCCGGTTTGAAGCGCTTGGCAAACCAGCGCAGCTCGGGGCCGAAGCAGTACGGCCGTGACTTTTATGCCGGCATTCAACGGCGCACGTTGAGCTTCTTGCAAGACGCGCTCGATTGTTCTCGCTCCGATACGCGGGAATAACCGCACAGGTACGCTTATCGTTGTATTGACGGCGACGCAGCGTCGCTCGATACCGTTTTCCCCTGCAGTGATAACTCAATCAGAGGGGGAGACGATGATCGTATCGTGGATGACCACGAATCGATGCAACTTGAAGTGCGCTCATTGTTATCAAGACGCAGACGAGTGCGATAACCGGGAGCTGTCGACTGAAGAAGCGCGCGCGATGATTTCCGATATTGCACGTGCGGGTTTCAAGATCATGATTTTCAGCGGCGGTGAGCCGCTTATGCG
This sequence comes from Coriobacteriia bacterium, assembly GCA_030540215.1. Classification (GTDB taxonomy): domain Bacteria; phylum Actinomycetota; class Coriobacteriia; order Coriobacteriales; family Eggerthellaceae; genus Senegalimassilia. Next base: position 5,070 of record JAUNWR010000018.1, read on the forward strand.
TGATGACATTTTCGACCTAGTGGCTCATGCGGCATCGTGCGGACTCCGCCCGGTATTCGGCAGCAACGGAACCTTGATCACGGAAGACGTCGCGCGAAAGCTGAAGGCGGCGGGTGCGTGCGCTATGGGCATCAGCATCGACAGCCTTGATGCGGAAAAGCATGACAAGTTTCGCGGTGTCAACGGCGCGCATGAGGCAACGCTGGCAGGAATCGAAGCCTGCAAAAGCGTCGGCCTGCCGTTCCAGATTCACACCACTGTGGTTGATTGGAACCGTGATGAGGTGTGCGACATCACTCGGTTTGCTAAAGAATTGGGCGCGATGAACCATTCGGTGTTCTTCCTGGTGCCGGTTGGGCGTGGCAAGGATATTTCTGACGAAAGCATCGACGTTGAGCAAAACGAGCAGCTGCTCGCTGACATTTTGCGCGCCGGTCGTGATGCCGGCATCGAAGTCAAGCCTACGTGCGCGCCGCAGTTTATGCGCATTGCCGAGCAGATCGGTGTGCAAACGCGCTATACGCGAGGTTGCTTAGCGGGGTTGACGTACTGCGTGGTCGGAAGCGAGGGCATTGTGCGCGCGTGCGCATATATGACCGAAGATGCCGGCGACGTGCGCAAACAGCCGTTTGATGAGATTTGGCAAACCAGTCCGGTGTTCCAAGAACTACGCACGCAGGCATATAAGGGTGCGTGTGGAGCGTGCGATTACAAGGGCGTTTGCGGCGGATGCCGCGCTCGTGCTGCGTATTACCACGATGGGGACATTTTGGGACAGGACGATTATTGCGCATGGGGCATGAAAAGCACAGCGCGGGATGCGTCCGGCGTATCGGTCGCTTAGTGGGACAAACTAATCCAAAAGGAGCAAGCAATGAATAAGGCTGCAAAAGGGGCCGTTGCGCTTTCGTGCGTGTTGGCTATGGGTGCGGGGTCGTTCTCTCTGGCGGGGTGCTCGTCGCAAGGAAACCCTGCTGCATCTGATGCAAGCGAAACGGAGGCATCGGCAATGCAGGGCGCGTATACCTTTACCGATGATTTGGGCCGCGAAGTGACGGTCGCGTCGCATAATCGCGTAGTTGCCGGCATGGGCAGTTTCGCAAATGTGTGGGAGCTGGCCGGCGGTACGCTGGTTGGCGCGTCCGATGACGCATTCTCTGATTACCACATTGCATCGGATGCGCAGAAAATCGGCGATTTTTCGTCGCTCGACGCAGAATCGATCATCGCGCTCAACCCCGATTTCGTGATTTTGACGGGGTCGAGCAGCGGCCGCGGCGGCGGGGTTGCGCAAACCGAGTTGGCCGATACGCTTACGGCGGCGAACATCCCCGTGGCGTATTTCAAGGTAACCATGTTCGATGACTACCTGCGCATGCTGCGCACATGCTGTGATATCACGGGCGACGAGCAAGCATATGCGGAAAACGGTCAGGGTCCGGCCGATAGGATCGCCGAGATTTGCGCGAAGGCGGAAGGAAAGCAAGCTGGCAGCGCCGTGGTGCTGACCACGTATTCGGGTGGTACGCGCGTGCAGTCTTCCTCGACGCAGACAGGGACCATGCTTGCCGATTTGGGTGCGCAGAACATCGCCGATTCCGATAAAAGCCTTTTGTCCGATTACAGCTTGGAGGCGCTGATCCAGGACAACCCGCAAACCATCTTCCTTCTGCCTATGGGCAATTCGGACGAGTCGGCGCAGCAGGCGCTTGCCGAGCAGACGACGCAGAACCCGGCTTGGGCGCAGCTTGATGCAGTGAAGAACAATCGTGTGGTGACGCTTGATCCGAAGCTGTTCCAGTACAAGCCGAATGCTCAGTGGGATCAGGCGTATCAAGTCCTGTTCGACGCGCTGTACGGCGAATAGGTTGATTCGTGCGCGGGAATCGACTCAAAACGGTTGCGGGGACGGATTGTGCGCGACGTCGCTTTCGGCTGATGCTGCTTGTCTTGCTTTTGGCGCTTGCCGGCGTGGTGTTCGCTGGTCTGGCGCTGGGGTCGTCATCTATTGGTGCGAAAGACGTAGTTGCGTACGCTATGGGCAACGCGTCCGACATGGCTGTGAACGTGCTGGCGAACGTGCGCGTGCCGCGCGTCCTTGGGGGCGTGCTTGCCGGTGCGGCGTTTGCCGAGGCGGGCGCGCTTATCCAGGCAACGCTGAATAACCCGCTGGCCAGCCCGAACATCATCGGCGTCAATGCTGGATCCGGCCTGTGCGTTTTGCTGTTCGCATGTGTGGCTCCGCACGCGCTGGGCGTGTCGGCAGCCGGTGCGTTTGCGGGCGCGCTTGCCTCGGCGTTGCTGGTGTTCTTCGTATCGTCGTATGCGGGGGCATCGCGCCTCACCATCGTGCTTGCCGGCACGGCGCTCACGTCCATATTCACGGCCGGAATGAACGCGATCCTCATCTTCAATCCGGATGCCTACGTGAACTCATCCGGGTTCTTGGTCGGAAGCCTGTCGGGCGTGATGATCTCTGAGCTGGTGATTCCCGGGTGCGCGATCTGCATTGGGCTGCTTGTAGCCGCAGGCCAGGGAACGCGTCTTAACATCTTGTCGTTAGGGGATGAGGGTGCGCACGCGTTGGGGCTGAACGTGCGGCGAACCCGGTTGACGTTGCTTTCGCTTGCGGCGCTGCTGGCGGGTGCCGCGGTTTGCTTTGCCGGGCTTATCGGGTTCGTCGGGCTGGTCGTCCCCCATATCGTTCGCTTCTTCGTCGGCCACGACAACCGTCGCGTATTGCTGCTATCTCCTGTTGTCGGGGCCATCGTGGTGTGCGCGTGCGACACCGTTGCGCGCACGCTGTTCGCGCCGTTTGAGGTCCCTGTGGGAATTTGCATGGCGCTGATAGGCGGCCCGTTCTTCATTTATCTGATTCTTCGTTCGCGGAAAGGAGAGGTCGATGGGCGATCTTGAGTTCGATGACGTCGTATTCGGGTACGGCGGAAGCCTTTTATTCGACGGCTTTTCCGCGTCGTTTCCGAAAGGGACCATCAGCTGCATCGTCGGGCCGAACGGTTGCGGGAAATCAACGCTTGCGAAACTTGCCATGGGGCTGGTGAAGCCGACGTCGGGGCGCGTGCGCGTTGCCGGGCGCGATGTGTCATCGCTGGCTGCTCGCGATCGAGCGCGTCTTTTAGGCGTGTTGGTGCAGCAGCAAGAGGCGCCGATGATGACGGTGCGAGAGCTGGTGATGTGCGGAAGGTTCCCGTGCTGCGGGTCGTTTTCGCGCTTGAGCAGGGAAGACGAAGAACGCATCGACGAGGCGCTTTTGCTTGCCGGCGTGCCTGAGCTGCGCGATCGTTCGCTGCAGAGCTTGTCGGGCGGGCAGCGGCAGCGCGTGCGCATGGCTATGGTGTTAGCACAAGATACGCCGATCGTGCTGCTTGACGAGCCAACGTCGTTCATGGATGTTGCGGCGTGCTTCGATATGGTGCGGCTGATTCGCCAGGTTCGGCAGCGCGGCAAGACGGTTGTCGCGGTGATTCACGATTTGAACCTGGCGCTTTCGGTTGCTGACCAGGTTTTTGTGATGGAGCGAGGACGCTTGGCCGCGCAGGGTGAAGCGAAGGATGGCGGTGTTCGTGCTGCTATCGAGCAATCCTTCGGCGTGCGCCTGGAGCACGTGCAGACAAGTTGCGGCACAGCCTGGGTCCCTTTCGAATCGCGTGAATGAATCTGCCCCCGCAGCGTGGCCGCGCGCCCACGTTTTAAAGGGGGGGGGCCGGCAAGCCGCGGGGGGCATGGGGCCAAAACCGGGGTGGGG
>JAUNWR010000018.1:8845-25856 GCA_030540215.1 Coriobacteriia bacterium
CTTCCCAACCGCGACATTTAATCGCCCCCCCCAGGGTCCCGCCTCGCCATCTTTTAAAAGGTGGCGAGCCGGAACGCTGCGGGGGCATTGGCTCATAACCGGCGTTGCTGGTACAGGCCGTTGTCGGTGAATCCTTGCTTGCGGTAGTAGCCGCGCGTGCCGATGGCGCTGATCACGTTTATGGCTTGGTATCCGTTTTCTTCGGCGATATCGCAGGCCCGCTCGATGAGCATGCGGCCGAGGCCTCGGTGCTGGGCGTTCTCGCCGCCTTGATGCAGGCCGGCAACGCGCCCGTATACGTGAACCTCGCGGATCATGGCCTCGCCTGAATGGATGGGCAGGTCGCAAGCGTGTGCGCCGACGTAGTCGGCGTTCGGCATGGACAGGCGCAAAAAGCCCGCGATGCGGTTGTCGGGAGTGACCCACTGCAGGAACACCTCATGGGTGTTCGTCGTCTCGTAGGCGACTTCCGAGAGCGAGAGCTCGTCGTTTGCGGCGGCTCCGAAAGCGATTTCTCGGGAGCGGATCTCCTGCACCGGCTGGGCGCGTTTGGCAAGCTCCAGATCGACCAGCTGTCGCAGGTTCACCTTCTTGTTGCCGGTCATGATGTCGTGCGCCGAGATGTCGCGAATCATGCGCGAGATACGCGTGAACGGCGGCGTGACCAGCACGTCATCGGCCAGCAGGTTGACCAGCTCCTCCTCGGTATAGGGGCGCCAGCTGCCGTCGCGCCAATGCGCGACCAATCCGGTGCCGTCCACGAGTGCGCAAGGGTACAGCTTGATCTCGTCGGGTTTGAAGGCGGGATGCTCGACCATGCGGCGGTAATCGGCGGCGTCGCTTTCGGGCGTTGCGCCGAGCAGGTTCGTCATAAAGTGCGCATGCGTTTTGAAGCCGAAGATGCGGGCGAATTCGAAAGCCTGCTGCATGCGATCGACGCCGATGCCTCGATGGTTTGCGGCGAGGATGCGCTCGTCCAGGCTTTGGATGCCCATCTGCAGCTTCGTGCAGCCCAAGCGACGCAGCATAGCAAGCCGGTTGGGCGAAACGGCGTCGGGGCGGGTCTCCACCACAAGGCCCACGCAGCGGTGTTCTGCGGACTCGTTTTCGTGTTGCAGGGCTTCCAGCTGGGAAAACGTTGCGGTTTGCCATTGCGCGGCGGCGGCCCAGCCGTTACCGTCCGCGCGGGCTCCGCAGGCGTATAGGCTTCGAACCGTTTCGTTGTAGGAGGCGTTGCCGGCGGTGACGCGGGCTTGTGCTTCGGCGGCCCAGTTGGCAAGGTCGTCGCGTTCGCAGGCTATGTTGGCGCTTCGGTATTGCTCACGACGCGTTTCGGATTCACGTTCTACCGTGGCTTCGCAACCCATGTCGTTCAAGGCACGGAACAGTTCGTGCATGTACCAGATTTGGTAGGCCTCGGGGTAATCGCTCCAGGTGCCGCCCAACACGATGAGCTCCACCTTATCGGTGACGTGCCCCATTTGATGCAACGTGCGCAAACGGGCGGTGACCTGCAGATACGGGTCGAACCAGTTGCGCTCGGCGCGTTGGCAGGCGGGTTCATCATGCAAGTAGCTTTTCGGCATGCGCACGTCGTTGGGGCAGTACAGGCATGCGCTCGAGCACGGCCAGGGCTTCGTGAGCACGGTGACGGTGGCCACGCCGGATGCGGTGCGGCGGGGTTTGACCTGCAGAGTTCGCACAAGCAGAGCCTCTTCGGCGGGCGAAACGCCCCAGGTATGCCACTGTTCGGGGCGGTGTTCCTTCGCCTCCTGATAAAACGGCAGCAGCTTCTTCTTCGCCACATAGCGGACGGGGCCGGCAACCTCGCGGTTTCGGGCCCGGATGATGCGGTCGAGCGCGTCGGGAGCAAGCGGGGCGTTGGTGCGGCGGATCTCGCCGAGGATGTTCTGCAGTGTCTTTTCCATAGCCGGTATTGTACGGCATCGCGCAAAAGGGCGAAGGGGCGGTGCATCGGTATCGCGAAAAGGCACGAAGTAGCGCGTCGGTCAGGCAGCGCGCGATACGGCTGTGTGGGAAAAGTCATGCAGCTATGCGCAAATCAACTTGTGTGGGTCTCTTCGTGAGCGCTATTGCGTGAATGCCGGGGCGTACGGACCGATTGTCGTGCAAGCCGCCTCGGCTTTGTCTCGCTATGTTCGGTGCGCGCGAAGCTAGGGACTGGACATGTGGCGGCTATGGACGGGAGTAGAGTCGAGCGCGGGGGATGATTGCGCGGTAGGCATGGAAACCGCAAGAGGCTCCTCGGGCGTTGGGGGACTCTCGACATTCGCGTTAGTTGCATGTTGTCGGCGTATACGTGAAGGGTTTGCGGACCGCGCAGCGGCAGTTTCATGCAAATACCCCACGGATTCAGCGTCAGATGATGCAGAGCGCTAATCAATTGCAGTTGAAAATTGCCTTATGACCTGGTGTTATCCGCTTATCGAGAAATCAGTTCCCAAGTGATGTTGGTTTAGTGCCATTTAAACGGCCACGTTAGAATTAAAGAAAAGGACGAAACAAAGCAACGATGGGAACGCCCGTGGACAAGCCGCTTACATATCTGGACAACGCCGCAACGACGCCTCCTTATCCGGAAGTGCTTGCGCGCATGCACGAGGTCATGATGGACGGCTGGGGCAATCCTTCGTCGCCGCATGTAGTGGGGCGTCGTGCAAAGGAAATGCTCGAGGACAGCCGCGCGATCATCGCCGATGTTCTTGGCGTGGATGCTGACGAGATCTACTTCACGTCCGGCTCGACGGAATCGAACAATCTGGCCATACGCGGGGCATGCCTGGCTCAGCGTGAGAACCCGGGCAAGATCATCACCTCCGCGCTGGAGCATTCTTCGGTTACCCGAACCGTCCGCGGCATGCGTCGCGATCATGATTGGGATTGCCGTTACGTCGATGCGCCGGATGGCTGCTTTGACATGGAGCAGCTGAGCGAACAGTTGCAGGATGGCCCCACCTCGCTTATCTCGGTGATGCGTGTGCAGAACGAGACGGGCTGGATCTTCCCCATCCCCGAAATCGCGCAGCTGCGTGACGAGCTGGCGCCGGGCGTACCGCTGCATTGCGACGCCACGCAGGCGTTCTGCAAGATGCCGGTGAATCCGCGCGAATGGGGCGTGCAGCTGCTCACGGCTGGCGCGCATAAGATCGGCGGGCCGCGCGGTATCGGAATCCTGTACGTGCAGCGCGGGCTTCCCATGCACACCACCGCGTTCGGCGGCAACCAGGAGCGCAGTTTGCGTTCGGGCACCGAGCCGGTATTCCTTGCCGTGGGCATGGCGGAAGCCGTGCGTATCACGGCGGCGCATATGGAAACGGACATGGAATACGCAGCAAGCCTTCGCGAACGCGCCATCGAGGGTTTGAAGCGCGAAATCCCCGATGTGGTGGTGCATGCGCTGGAAGGCGGAAGCCCCTACATTCTGAGCGTCAGCGTGCCGGGTTTGCCCAATGCTGTGTCGGTGAAATACCTGTCCGGTCGCCGTGTGTGCGTGTCGCGCGCATCGGCGTGCGAGGAAAACCACACTACCGTCGCGCCGGGCACGTGGCGTCCGAAGCATCCGTTGTCGCTGCAGGCGGCGGGCATTCCGCTTCGCGAGGGCAAGGAAACGCTGCGTGTGAGCTTCTTCCATCGCAATACGCCGGAAGACGTCGACCGCTTCGTTGCCGTGCTGGCGCAATGCGCGCGAGAGATGCGCGAGTCGTAGGGCGTGGAGTTGCACGAGATGGACGAAGGGCTGGCGCTGCGGCTGTGCGCGCTGACCGGGGAGTTTTATCGCGCGAACGCGGAATCGTTCTCGCAGACGCGGCAGTCGCCGTGGCGGGGCTGGGTGCGCTTGCTCGAGGTTATGGATGCGGCGGCTGAGCAAGAGCCGCTGCGCGTGCTTGATGTAGCGTGCGGCAATCTGCGTTTCGAGCGGTATTTGGCAGACGCGTTGCCTAGCAGGAGGCTGTCGGGTTATGCGGTGGATAATTGCGATCCGCTGGTGGAAGCGGGGGAGCGGGGCGAGTTTGGGCCCTTGTCCCGAATAGCCTTCCAGAACCTTGATGTGATCGAGCGGCTTTCTAGCGGCCGCCTTCGGGAAGCGCTTGAGGCTCCGGATGCGTCGTGTGACTTGGCGGTATCGTTCGGGTTCATGCATCATGTGCCGCTGGAATGCTGGCGTGCGGAGCTTCTGCGCTCGCTTGTCGCGAAGGTGCGCCCGGGCGGGTTCGTGGCCGTGAGCTTCTGGCGATTCCTGAATAGCGACAAGCTGGCGCGCAAGGCGCAGGAGACTACGAGCCGTGCGCTCGTTGAGCTGGGGCTTCCCGAGCTGCTGCCGAACGATTATCTGTTGGGTTGGCAGGACACGCAGGGGTTGTACCGCTATTGCCACCATTTCGACGAGCGGGAAATCGAGCGGCTGTTGGCGGCGGTGGCGGATTCGGCGGAGCTTGTAAGCCGTTTCGAGGCAGACGGCAAGACGGGTAACTTGAACGAATACGTGGTTTTGCGCGTAAAGTAAGGGGCGGCCACCATGCGAATCGTTCGCAGGCAACCGCCCTTTTTCGTTTTTTGCACCCAATAGCCGTTCGATAAGGTCGCTGTAGCCCAACTCGTAGGTTGTCGCTCAGCCAGCCTGCGAGTACTCGCTGTTTTTCGAGTTGCGAGCTACGCATGGCGCATTATCTGCAAAGCGCTCGATACGAACGCGAGCCGCGTTCCGCGGACGATTCCATTACGTGCGGCTCGAGTTCTGCGACCCTCGCGGTTACGCAAGCAGCTTCTTGCCTGCGCCGGAGATCACTGCTGATCGTGCGACCAGGTACGTCGACACCAGATAGATCGCGTACACCGCGATCACTAGCGCGATGCCGATGGCAAGCGTGCCGGCAGCCGCCGAACCGCCCCAAAGCGACAGCAGGTTCTTGTACAGAAGGCTGATCGTGCATGCGGAGTGACACCCTGCAACCAGAAGCGGAGCCACGAAATAGATGCCGATCTGCGCGCGCAGGCTTCGCAGCACCATGCCCCTGTCACATCCCAGTTGAGCCAGCAGGCGATAGCGAGGGATACCATCCGCTATCTCGGAGAGCTGCTGAACGGAAAGAACGGCTGCGGTGGTCATGAGGAAGACGAACCCGATGTAGAGCGCCAGGTAAACCAAGAGCAGCTTAAGCCCCATGCTATCGGCGATAATGCCTTCGCTCGTGTCGTAGTAAGACACCGGCCATGCGCCGGAATCGTAGGTCCAGCCCATCTCGGCAAGCTCTTCACTCGGAGGAACGGCCTTGCCGTATTCGGCCATCAGGTCTTTCATAGCTTGCTCTTGCGAATTGCTTGCCAAGTTGACGTTCAGCTCGCTCAAATACGGTAGGTCGCCGGCGGCGAACCTTTCGGCCGCCAATTCATCGGGAACAACCAGCACAGCGATCAGGCAGCTCATGTTGCTTACCTGGAGCGATTGCGAAACAACCTGTCCGGATGCGGTCAGCTCGTGGCCGTCGACGGTGATGGTGCGCCCTTTCTGGCCAAGGGCCTTTGCGTACTCGGACGATTTATCGACCGTGTTGTCGACCAGGTACTCGTTGGAAGCAAGCTCGATCGGCTTTTCGCCTGTAAGCTGACGAGCGGCGTTGAACTGCGACAACGATACGTATTGCACGCCTTCATCGGCCATGCTGGAGTTCTCGTCGGAGCCGATTTGGGCAAGCGTGAAGCCGCACGCATCGACAAGCTGTCTTTCCGTCAAATCGTTCGCAAGCCACGTGTCCACCTGAGCTGAGCCGGTGACGCGCTCGTCCCAATCGGGAATGAGCGACTTCATATACGCGGCGGTGGAGCCGCCGTTCGCCTGCCACAGGCTGTGGATCTCGTTGCGCTGTGCCTCGCTCTCCCGAATCGCGGCCGCCTTCTCCTCCTCCCCGCCATACTGGTCGGCCGGCACTGCTTCCATCTCGGAAACGTCGAGCGACATAAGGCTTGCGCGGATGGATGCGTCGAACTGGGTGTTCTCCTCTAGCTGGTCGGAGAACAGCGACGCCAGGCTGAAGCCCGTGGAGAATACGACGATGCTGAGGAACAGAAGGGTGCTTACCGCCCACAGCGACACGAACGCGGTGTTCACCTTCGCCGCGATTTGACGCATGGTGAACATAGCCAGTCCCTTGAAGTAGACGCCGCGCAAACGCTGGATCAGCAGGATGAAGAAGCCGGCCGCCGACCAGAACAGACTCAATGTGCCAATGAGCATCAAAGCAGTCGCGATACGGAAGTGTTCGCCGAAGAAGACCAGGCCGTCAATATTGAGCTCAGAGTACGCCTTCGCAAGCACCAGGCACGACAACACGAACACGACCAGGCAGACAATAGGGTTGTGCACGGGCATACGCTCGCTGCGAGAGTTAGCCGAAAGCAGCGAGACGAGCTTACAGCGCGAAATCTGCACGGCGTTGAACAGGGCAACCACAACGAAGATGAGCGCGAAACACCCCAGCGTCAGCTGTGCGGAGCGGACGCTGAACAGCAGATGGTAGTCGCTGATGGCTACGCCGATGAGCCCCGCTGTGGCGAAGGCGATCGCCTGCGAGATTAGAAAGCCGAGGCCAAGGCCAACCACTAGCGCGATAACGCCGACGATCAGCGTTTCCATCAGGACCACCGAGGAAACCTGGCGTGGGCTCATGCCCAGCAGCAAGTACGTGCCGAATTCCTTCTTGCGGGCGCGAACTACGAACCGGTTGGCATACAGGACCAAAAGGCCCAAAACCACAGCGACAACGACGCTGAAATAGGTCATGACCTGCGCAAGGATATCGAAAATGCTCGCGCCAGACGCCAGGAACACGTTTGCGGCACCTTCCTGCGCCTCGAACAGCACGCGGGAATCCTCGATGGCATTGAAGGCGTAGAACACCGCAACGCCTAAAGTGAGGGTTACGAAATACACCGCGTAGTCGCGCATGCTGCGGCGCACGTTGCGCAAGGCAAGTTTCATCAACATGACAATCACCGCCTATTTGCGCAGCGCAGAGACATGCGAAGCTACAAAACCGACTGCGGAGGAATCACCCTGCTTGCCGGAAAGGAACGCCTGAACCTCAAGGATGCGCTGATAGAAATCGGTCCTTGCGCTATCACCGCGGCGCAGCTCGTTGAATAGCTTGCCGTCCTTGATGAACAGAATGCGATCGGCGTACGATGCCGCAACTGCGTCATGCGTAACCATCATGATGGTGGCATGCAGCTTCGCATTCAGAACCTCAAGGGTTTCAAGAAGAACGGCGGCGTTACGCGAGTCAAGCGCACCGGTGGGTTCATCTGCTAGAACCAGCTTCGGGTCGGCGACGATGGCGCGCGCCGCAGCCACGCGCTGGCGCTGACCGCCCGACATTTGGCGTGGATACTTCTGCAGAACGTCTGCCACGCCTAACAGATCGGCAGTGCGATCGACCTTCGCGCGAACGGCATCGGTTTTTTCTCCCTTAATGGTGAGGGCCAGGGCGATATTCTCAAAACCGGTCAGGGTATCCAGCAGGTTCGCATCCTGGAAGATGAAGCCCAGATCGTCGCGACGAAACTTGGACAGCTGACGGCTGCGCAATTGCGTGATATCAAGCCCGTTCAAGATGATGTTCCCGCTGGTCACGGTGTCGATGGTAGAGATGCAGTTCAAAAGCGTGCTCTTGCCCGAGCCCGACGGGCCCATCACGCCGACGAACTCGCCTTTGCAGATATCGAACGATACGTCGTCGAGCGCGCGCGTGACGGCCTCGCGCGAGCCGTAGACTTTCCGAACGTCGCGCACGGAAAGCAGGACGTTGCGGCTGTCGGGCCGGCCTGCGTTCGCGATGTCTGCCGGCGGGGTTGCGGTAACCATGGTCATGGGGGATTCCTTTCTCTTTGATTCGGCATATCCCCATGATGCGGCGCTTGCGAAAACGGAGCCATCGAAGGGCCTTACCGCAATCTTACGATGTTGTAAGGTTGGCGGCCAAATCCATGCGCGTGCGGTCGATCGGGAAGGTCAGGGCAACGGTGGTGCCCGTCCCCTCTTCTGAGGAAACGCGCAGGCCAAGGCCCATTCTTGCGCAGGCAACGGCGGCTAGGTGCAGCCCCATGCCCGTTGCCTTGTGGTGCGTGCGGCCCCGGCTTCCCGTGAAGCCGCGATCGAACACGCGCGGCACATCGGCGGCAGGGATGCCGTCGCCGTCGTCGCCGATTGCCAGCTCGATGCAGCCGTCTTTCGTGCCCGCGTCCTTCACCGTGCTCTCGAATCGAATGGTCTTCGCGCCGTACTTCGCCGAGTTCTCCAGAACCTGGCCGATGATGAAGTCGGTCCATTTCGCGTCGGTGAGCACTTCGAGCGTCTCGTCGATGGCGAACTCGAGGGAGACCCCTGCGCCGATGAGCGCGCGGGATCGTTGGCGGCACGCCTTGCGCGCGAGTGCCGCAAGGTTGAGCTTCTCGATGGAGAAGTCCTCGCTCAGCGTTGCCGAGCGCGCGTAGTAAAGCGCCTGCTCAACGCGGGATTCGATGCGGTCGAGGTCGCCGCGCACCTTGTTGATTTCAGGGCCGTGAAGGTTCGATAGCGCTAACTGCGCCGATGCGATGGGCGTTTTGGCCTCGTGGACCCATAGCTCGATGTAGTTGCGATACTCCTTCATGTCGCGGGAACGGGCGGCAAGCTCGTCGGAGGCGGCTTTGCCCTGCACGGCGAGCGCGCGGTAGGCGATGGAGCCTTCGAGCGTGCGCGGTTCGTCCAGGATCGACGAGAGGTAGCGCGCGTTTTCGGGCGAGTCGCAGAACAGGTCCAGCTGCTGGTAGAACTCGCGATCGCGCAAAAACCCGCCGGCGAGCGTGGCGCTGGCGAACAGGGCTTCGCAGAGGGAAACGAGCGCGATCGCCGAAGCGTTCGAGCCGGTGACGGCCATGATGCCTGCGACGACGGCTATCAGGGCGACCACGCCGAATGCGAACCCGGCACGCGAGCGGAGGTATGCGCCGAAGGAGTAGGCGCGCTCCGGGCGGTCGGCGCGGTCGTCGGCGGCGGGCGGCGTGGGCCCGGGCGAAACGGGCGCGGGATCGTGCGGCGAGGCGGTTGACAAGCTGGACGCCGGAGTGGGGCTTTCCCGGATCGAGCCGTTCATCGGATCACGTAGCCCAGGCCGCGGCGGGTGGTGATGAAGTCGTCGGGCACGCCTGCGGACTGCAGGCTGCGACGCAGGCGGTTCACATTCACCGTGAGCGTGTTGTCGTCGACGAACGCATCGGTTTGCCACAGCTCATCCATCAGCTCGCTGCGCGAGATGATGGAGCCCGCGTTCTCCATGAGGATACGCAGGATTAGAAGCTCGTTGCGCGACAGCTCGACGCTTTTGCCGCGATACGAGACCTCGGCCCGCACGGGGTCCAGAGAAACGCCGCCGTGCTCAAGACACCCGCGCGCCGGGTCGGCGGAGCCGCTGCGCGCGAGCGCGCGGTCGATGCGGGCGAGCAGCGCGGCGGGGCGATAGGGCTTGACCACGTAGTCGTCCGCGCCGACGTTCATGCTCATGACCTCGTCGAACTCGCTATCGGAGGAGGTCAGCACGATGATGGGGACGTTGCTTCCCTGACGGATGGAGCGGCAGATCTCGTGGCCGTACGCACCGGGGAGCGAAAGGTCGAGCAAGATGCAGTCGGGGCATGCCGCCAAAGCCTCGACCGCGGCGTTCGCGAACGACTCGCAGCAAAGGCATTCGTGCCCCTTAAGTTTGAGCATGCGCACAAGATTCTCCCGCAGGGAGGCATCGTCCTCGACAATGAATAATCGCGCCATCGGTTCCCTTCCACATCGAACGGATGAGCCGATGATAACGCAATGCCGCGGGTTGCCGGCGTTTCGTCATAAGCCTGACGCTTTGGGACGTAGCGTTATCTGTCAGGGATGTAATTGTCTCATCGGGTGCCGTTTCCCCTTCCGCTCGCGGCATTGGCCGGAACGTGGTCGGGGGCGCCGGCGAGTTAGCCTATGCTTATGCGCATAAGAGGCTTGCGAAAGCAACGACGGCGTGAAAGGAACCCTCATGGGAATGAATATCGTATGTCTGGACCTGGAAGGCGTGCTGGCACCGGAGATCTGGGTCGCGTTCGCGGAAAAGGCCGGCATCCCCGACCTGATGCGCACCACGCGCGATGAGCCCGACTACGACAAGCTCATGCAGTTCCGCCTGGACGTGCTGCGCCGCCACGGCATGGGCCTGCCGCAGATCCAGGAAGTCATCGCCGACATCCAGCCTGTGCCCGGCGCCAAGGAGTTCCTGGACGACCTGCGCGCGCAGACCCAGGTGATCATCATCAGCGACACGTTCGAGCAGTTCGCCCAGCCCATCATGGAGAAGCTCGGCTGGCCGACCATCTTCTGCAACACGCTGGAAGTCGCCGACGACGGCACCATCACCGGCTATCGCATGCGCTGCGATCAGACGAAGCTGACCACGGTCCGCGCGCTGCATTCCTGCGGCTTCGAGACCATCGCCTCGGGTGACAGCTACAACGACCTGGGCATGATCAAGGCGTCGAAGGCGGGCTTCCTGTTCCGCAGTACCGTCACCATCAAGGCGGAGCATCCGGAGATTCCCGCGTACGAGACCTTCGAGGACCTGTCTCGCGCCATCAAGGCCGCGCTGTAAGGCCGGTTTTGCGCGAAGGGACGCGGGGGCGTTGGGGCGGAGCGTCCGGGCGTAGAGCTTGCGTGTTTGAGATGTTTGAGCTGTTCAGGCGGGTCTGACACTTGGCGCTACGTCCCCGAAATGTTCGCTTGAAGCGCCCGGCGGGGTTTGGGGCCGGTCCGGACAGATAGTGCTACGTCCCCGAAGTGTCCTGTTTGAGGGCCGTCGCTTGGAGCGTTCGCCGTTTTTCGGCTTGCGTTTCGGCGGCGGCCTTTTCTTGTTTTGCGGCTTGTGTTTGTTCGGAGGGTTAACAGGACGGAAACCTGAACCGCTGCCGTGTACAATAGGATACTGCGCAAGTATCAAAAAACTAGGAGTAAGATGGGGCGGCGTGCACCATTGCCGCGCCATATAAGCGTTGCGAGCCTGCATACGCAGGCGAAACGGGGGAGAAATGACGAGATTGTCCATTGCGCCCGCTTCGGCGGACGATGCCCGCATCGGCGGGTTCCTGGACCGGCAGAAGCGTCGCGTCGACGCCATGCCGCCGGGCATGTGCCCTCTGGCGCAGCAGCTGACGCTGCTCGAGGAGGGCGCGCTGCAAACGTGCGGCAAATGCGTGCCGTGCCGCGACGGCTTGCCCCAGCTGGCGGGCATGCTGCGTCATCTGGTGGATTGCCAGGCAGACGCCGCCGAGGTCGAGCGCATGCGCGCGCTGGCCGAGATGGTGCGCGACACGTCCGATTGCGCCATCGGCTACGAATCGGCGAACGCCCTGTTGGAGGGCCTGGACGCCTTCGCCGCCGAGGTCGAAAGCCACGTGAGCAAGCACGAGTGCCAGCGCAGCGTGGGCCAGTCGGTGCCGTGCGAGACGTTCTGCCCGGCGCATGTGAACGTGCCCGCCTACATCGCGCTGGTGGCGCAGGGCGATTACGCCGGCGCCGTGCAGATGATCCGCAAGGACAACCCGTTCCCCACCGCGTGCGGCCTGGTGTGCGAGCATCCTTGCGAGCAGCGTTGCCGCCGCACGCTCATCGACGCGCCGCTCAATATCCGCGGCATCAAGGAGTTCGCTTGCGAGCACGCGCGCGCCGATCAGGTGCCCGTGCCGGAGCGCCTGCCCGAAACCGGCCGCCGCGTGGCGGTCGTGGGCGGCGGCCCGTCCGGTTTGACCTGCGCGTACTTCGCCGCCTTGATGGGGCATGACGTGGACGTGTTCGAGGAGCGCAAGCAGCTGGGCGGCATGATCCGCTACGGCATCCCCGCGTACCGCTTCCCGCGCGAGCGCTTGGACGAGGACATCCGCGGCATCCTGGCCGTGGGCGGCATCACCGTGCATACCGAAAGCCCCGTGGACGCCGCGCGCATGGCGCAGCTTTCCGCGGATTACGACGCCGTGTACGTGGCCATCGGCGCGCAAACCGGCAAGGGCCTGCGTATCGACGGCACGGATGCCGAGGGCGTATTTTCCGCCGTTGACCTGCTCGGACGTATCGGTGACGGCGATTACCCCGACTTCACGGGCAAGAAGGTGGCCGTCATCGGCGGCGGCAACGTTGCCATGGACTGCTGCCGCACGGCGTTGCGCGCCGGCGCCGAGGAGGTGTCGGTGGTGTATCGCCGCCGCATCTCCGACATGACGGCGCTGCCGGCCGAGATCGAGTCGGCCATCGCCGAGGGCGTGGAGATGATCACGCTGCAGGCGCCGGCCGCTATCGAGAAGGATGAGCAGGGCCGCTGCTGCGCGCTGTTGACGAACCCGCAGATGATCGGCCCGGTCAAGCGCGGCCGCCCCGCGCCGATCGCCGCCGACAAGCCGCAGATGCGCATCCCCGCCGACATTATCCTGATCGCCGTGGGCCAGAACATCGTGTCAGCGCCGTTCGAGGAGTTCGGCATGGCGGCCGAATGGGGCGAGTTCAAGGCCGACGAGCAGCTGCACGCGCAGATGGACGCCGAGGCGCTTGCCGCCCGCGGTGCCGACGCCTCCGCGGGCACGAACGTGTTCGTGGGCGGCGACTGCCAAACCGGCCCGGCATCGGCCATCAAAGCCATCGCTGCCGGCAAGGTTGCCGCGCGCAACATCGACCATATGCTGGGCTTCAACCACACGCTCGATTGCGGCGTGGCGGTTCCGCCGGCCCAGCCCAACGACCGCGCGGCGTACGGCCGAGTGGAGGTGCTCGAGCGTCCCGCGCGCGAGCGCAAAAACGATTTCGACGCCGTCGAGGTTCCCATGAGCACGGAGGAGGCCATGCAGGAATGCGGCCGCTGCCTGCGCTGCGACCACTTCGGCGCCGGCGCCTGCGAAGGGGGGCGTATCCAGTATGCTTAACATCACCATCGACGGCCGCGCGTTCGAGGCGCGCGAGGGTCAGACCATCTTGGAAGTCGCCCGCGAGGCCGGCATCCACATCCCCACGCTGTGCTACCTGGCCGAGCGCAGCGCCATCGGGTCGTGCCGCGTGTGCGTGGTCGACGTCGAGGGGCAGGACGCCCCCGTGCCCGCGTGCACCACGCGCGTGGTCGACGGCATGCAGGTGCAGACGGCCACCGATCGTGTGCTGAAGTATCGCCGCATGGCCGTTGACCTGCTGATCTCCAACCACGGCCTTGATTCGACCGACTACTGCTTCAGCTGCGTGAAGAACGGCGCCTGCGAGCTGCAGGCCGTGGCGTGCGAGGTGGGCGTTTCGCACCCCACCTTCCCCGTGGAGCAAACGCGCAAGCCGGTGCTGGATTCCAATCCGTTCTTGCGCTTCGACCCCAACCTGTGTATCGCCTGTCAGCGCTGCGTGGGCGCGTGCAACAACGCTGCCGGCAACCACGTGCTGCAAACGGGCAAGCGCGGCGTGCGCACCACCATCCGCGCGCCGTTCGGACCGAACTGGGACGCCACCATCTGCGAGAGCTGCGGCAACTGCGCGCAGGCGTGCCCGACGGGCGCCCTGGTGGAGAAGCGCCGCGGGCTGTATCGCGAGTGGGACACCCATACGGTGCGCACCACCTGCCCGCACTGCGGCGTGGGCTGCCAGCTCGACCTGGTGGTGAAAGGCGACCAGATCGTGGACGTGCAGGCCGCCGACGGCCCGTCCAACGACGGCCTGCTGTGCGTGAAGGGCCGTTCCGGCAGCTTCGACTTCGTGAACTCCCCCGACCGCATCACCACGCCGCTGGTGAAAAACCCCGAGACCGGCGAGTTCGAGCCGGCCGATTGGGATACGGCGCTCGACCTGGTGGCGCGCAGGTTCGCCGAGCTCAAGGAGGAGCACGGCGGCGAGAGCATCGCGGCGTTCGCGTGCTCGCGTTCCACCAACGAGGATATCTATCTCTTCCAGAAGATGGCGAGGTGCGCATTCGACAGCCCCAATGTCGATAACTGCGCACGTGTTTGACACGCCCCTACCGTTGCCGGTCTGGCAACTACACTTGGTTCGGGCGCAATGACGAACTCCATCAAGGATGTGTGCGAGGATTCGCAGGTCATCCTGCTGGTGGGCAGCAATCCGGAAGAGGCGCACCCGGTCATGGGCATGCGCCTGCGACAGGCGGTCGAGCGCGGCGCGAAGCTGATCGTGGTGGACCCGCGCGAGATCGGGCTGGCGAAGAAGGCCGACATCCATCTGAAGCTGCGCCCCGGCACGAACGTGGCGTTCGCGAACGGCATGGTGAACGTGCTGATACAGAAGGGACTGGTGGACCGCGAGTTCGTGGAGGGTCGCACCGAGGGCTTCGACGAGCTTGCCGCCATGGTGGCCGACTATACCCCCGAGCGCGTGGCCGAGATCTGCGGTATTGATGCGCGTGACCTGGAGGCGGCCGCCGAGATGTACGCGACGGCCGAGCGCGCCCCCATCGTCTACTGCCTGGGCGTGGTGGAGCACTCCACGGGCACCGAGGGCGTTATGGCGCTGTCGAACCTGGCGCTGGCCGCGGGCAAGCTGGGCCGTCCCGGCTGCGGCATCAACCCGCTGCGCGGCCAGAACAACGTGCAGGGCGCGTGCGACATGGGTGCCGGCCCGGCGGACTTCACGGGCTATCAGAAGGTGGCCAACCCCGAGATGCGCGCGAAGTTCGAGGCCGCTTGGGGCGTCGAACTGAACCAGGCGGCGGGCCTGAAGGCCACCGAGTGCTTCCCCGCCATGATCGACGGGCGCATCCGCGGCCTGTTCCTGTTCGGCGAGGACCCGGTGCGCACCGACCCGGATACGGGCCACGTCATCCGCGCGCTGGAGTCGCTGGACTTCTTCGTGTGCGAGGAGCTGTTCATGACGGAGACGGCGAAGTACGCCGACGTCATCCTGCCCGGTCGCAGCTATGCGGAGAAGGAGGGCACGTTCACCAACACCGAGCGTCGCGTGCAGCGCGTACGCAAGGCAGTGGACGGTCCGGCGGGCGCACGTCTGGACACCGAGGTGTTCGCCGACATCATGCGCCGCATGGGGTACGACCAGCCCACGCTCACGGGCGCGCAGCTCATGGACGAGGTGGCAAGCCTGACGCCGTCGTACGCGGGCATCAGCCATGCGCGCCTGGACTCCGCCGCCGTGGCGGGCCAGGGCCTGCAGTGGCCGTGCACGGGTCCGGATCATCCGGGCACGCGCATCATGCACGAGGGGAAGTTCTCGCGCGGCATGGGCGGATACTCGCTGGCGCAGTACCGTCCGTCGGCCGAGCAGCCTGATGATGAGTTCCCGCTCATCATGATGACGGGCCGCGTGCTGGCGCAGTACAACGCGCAGGCCATGACGGGCCGCACCGAGGGGCTCAACCAGATCGACGGCGCGTCGTTCATTGAGATCAACGACGTGGATGCCGCCGCCGCGGGCATCGCCGACGGCGACCGCGTGCGCGTGAGCAGCCGCCGCGGCGTCATCGAGAGCTGGGCGCGCGTGTCGGGTAAAACTAACCCCGGCGAGGTGTGGATGCCGTTCCACTTCCAGGACGGCAACGCCAACTGGCTGACTAACGCCGCGCTCGACAACATCTCGGCCACGCCCGAGTACAAGGTGTGCGCCGTAAGGGTTGAGAAAGAGTAAGGGATAGAGCAAGAGGCGGGGCGTGGGATCCGTCTCGCGAGCAAGGGGCGCTGGCTGCGATTGCGGCCAGCGCCCCTTTTTGCATCCGCGGGGGCGTGGGGTGCGGCCGCGAAGGGTGCGTGTGTGGGCGTGTTGCGGCGTGGGCGCCGACGTCAGCCATTTAAGGGATTTGCGAGGTCGAGGGCTTGCTTGCGGGCGTATCGGGTTACAGTAGCGGAATCGGAGTTTGCTTAACGGAGCTGCTCGGGCAGCGGGCCGTTCGGGGGAAGGGGCGCATATGAAGAAGGTTTTGGTGATCGCGACGGGCGGGACCATCGCGTCGGCTGAAGAGGGCAGCGGGCTGGCGCCGGCGTTGACCGGCGAGCAGCTGGTGGCGTTTGTTCCCGAGGTCGCGCAGATGTGTTGCGTCGAGGTGTCGCAGGTCATGAATGTGGACAGCACGAACATGCGCCCGGAGGGATGGCTGGCCATCGCGGGCGAGGTGCGCCGACGCTATGACGATTTCGACGGGTTCGTCGTCCTTCACGGCACCGACACGCTGGCGTACACGGCGGCGGGGCTGTCGTATCTGGTGCAGGGCAGCCCGAAGCCCGTGGTGCTGACCGGCTCGCAGTTGCCCATGGGAGACCCCGGCACCGATGGCAAGCGCAACCTGCTCGATGCCGTGCTCGTGGCCTGCGAGGATGCCGCCGCGGGCGTGCTGGTGACGTTCGGCGGCAAGGTGATCTCGGGCACGGCGGCGCGCAAGGTGCGCACCCGCAGCTTCGAGGCCTTCGACAGCTTGAACGTCCTCGATCTGGGGCGCGTGTGCGATGGGCGGGTCGAGTGGGCTGATGGCGCGGAGGCCGGCGACGTAGCTTCGGGCGTGCGCTTTTACGATGCGCTCAACCCCCGCGTTGCGGTGCTCAAGCTTACGCCGGGTATGGATGCGCTGGTCATCGACGCGCTACGTCCCGCGTGCGATGCGCTGGTGGTGGAGGCCTTCGGGCTGGGCGGCATCCCGGAGTACGATGGCATCACCGAAACGCTGCTCGCATGGGTGGACGCCGGGAAAACGCTGGTCATGACTACGCAGTGCCCGTACGAGGGCGCCGACCTGAGCGTGTACGAGGTGGGCCGCGCGTTCTGCGACCGCCCGGGCGTGCTCATGGGCGGCAGCGCCACCACCGAGGCCCTGTTGGCGAAGACTATGTGGGCGCTTGCGCAGGCGACCGACCCCGACGGCGTCGTGGACCGCGAGAAGCTGGCGGATTTGTTCGCCAGCTGCTAGGCGGCGATAATCGCGGCGTCGCAGAACGGCCCGTCGGCCTGCGTGGGCAG
>JAUNWR010000019.1:0-25350 GCA_030540215.1 Coriobacteriia bacterium
CTCACGGCGAAAGGCACCGAGTTCGACAAGGTCAGCGGCCTTGATGCGGGCGCCGACGATTACCTGGCCAAGCCCTTCGGCATGATGGAGCTGGTCAGCCGCGTGAACGCCCTTTTGCGTCGCGCTGCGGCGCCTACCGCGCCCGCCGGCGATGTGCTGGAGTGCGGGCCCATCGAGCTGCGCGTGCTCGAGCACACCGTTTCCGCAGGCGGCGTCCCCGTCGAGCTCACGCTCAAGGAGTTCGACCTGCTGCGCGCTCTGCTGCGCAACGTTGGACGCGTGCTTTCGCGCGGCCAGCTGCTCGAGGACGTGTGGGGCATGACGTTCGTGGGCGAGACGCGCACCGTCGACGTGCACATCCAAACGCTGCGCCAGAAGCTTTCCGCCGCATGCCCGGGAGCCGATGCCTGCATTAAAACCGTGCGCGGCGTGGGTTACAGCATCAGACAGCCGGAATAGAGGTTTGCCGCATGAGCCCTTCGCCCGATCACGTTAAAAGCCTTGCCGGTCGCATCTTCACCACCGTTTTGGCGTTTTCCCTGGGAATCCTTTTGGCCTTTTCCGCGGTGATGGTCAGCATCTTCTATTACTCCTACGAGCATGATGCCGAGCAGGCCCTGGTCCAGGAGGCCAGCCGGGCGGCGATGGCCCTTGACGAGGCCCCGGCAGCAGATGTGACCACCGTCTTGTCCCAGCAGTTCAGCGGTATCACCCGCTACACGCTTATCAGCGAAAGCGGCCTGGTGCTCTACGATAGCCAGGCAGACGCCGGTCAGATGGACAACCACGCCTCCCGTCCCGAGGTCAGCAAGGCTGCGCGCACGGGCGAGGCGGTGAGCATGCGCTATTCGGAAACTTTAGGCACCGATACGGTGTATGCCGCCGAGAAGCTCTCCGATGGGCGCATCGTCCGCCTGTCTGAAACCCGTCATTCCCTGTTCGCCTTCTTGGGCGAGATGCTCGTGCCAACGCTGTTCGCGCTCGTGGTCGTCGCCGGATTGGTATTCTTGCTGTCCCGGCTGCTCACGCGCCACATCATGAAGCCTATCGACGCCCTTGACATGGCGGAGCCTTTGGAAAACGACATCTACGGGGAAATGGTGCCGCTGCTCCAGCGCATCGATGATCAGCAGGCGCAGCTCAAGAAGCAGAACAAGGAGCTTGCCGAAGCCGAAAGCATGCGCCGCGATTTCTCCAGCAACGTCAGCCACGAGATGAAGACGCCGCTGCAGGTGATATCGGGCTATGCCGAGCTCATGAAGAACGATATGGTGCTGCCCGAGGATCGGCAGAAGTTCGCCGGGCTTATCTACGACGAGGCGCAGGCGATGCGCGGCCTTATCAACGACGTGCTCACGCTCTCGAAGCTCGACGAGAGCGCGTTCGCGCGCGAGGATCGGCCCATCGACGTGACGTCCGTTGCCCGACGGATGGCCGGACGCTTGGAGTCGTTCGCCGCTGACGAGGGCGTATCCATCTCCGTGAAGGGCGGGTCCGCCCACATCAACGGTAGCGAGACGCTTGCCGAGGAGATGTTGTACAACCTTATCGAGAACGCGGTGCGCTACAACCATGCCGGCGGAAGCGTGTCGGTGCGCGTGTCGCAGGGCGCCGCGTCCCCCGATGTCCTGGAGGCGCTGCGTGCCGCCGGGGCGGAGCCGGACCCTGCGTCGGTCGTCACGGTGCGCGTGAGCGATACCGGGGCGGGCATTCCCGAGGAGATGCGCGACAAGGTGTTCGAGCGGTTCTTCCGTCTGGATAAAAGCCGTTCGAAGGAAACAGGCGGCACGGGCCTGGGGCTTGCCATCGTCAAACATGCGGTGCAATACCACCACGGCACGATTTGCGTGGAGGGGGAGCAAGGCGAGGGCACCACGTTCGTGCTCAGGCTTCCTGCGGCGTAGCTGCTTGTCCGGGCGATTGCGGTCTAGATGGCGGGGCGGGCCGGATTTCGGCATGAAAAAAGTCCCACCCCCGGCCGGAAGGATGAACCCACCTCAACAAGGTGGGTGCTCGCAGCTTGCTTCCCGGCTTTCGTGCCAACGGGCGCGAATCTCCGTTTCACTTGCTATCTTGAGCTCCCTCGGAAATAGCATCGGTCCATCGCAAAAAGTACGGCGACAAGGGTGGAACCTGATATCGAGTATATGAGACCTCAAGGCAAAGTAAAGTCTTGACAGAATCGGTGAAGCAGGTGTAGGCAAGCCGTTGCTTTTCGAGCTGGGCGGGGTACCCTGTTTTTTCTCTAGGCAAACAAACGTTCGCGTGCTATCATGGTTTGCCAATCAACAGGCAGGGGTGGTCATGGACACGCTTTTCACGGCAATGGAGAACGAACGCAAGCAGCAGGTGGCGCCGCTGGCGGTGCGCATGCGCCCGCGAACGCTGGAAGATGTGGTGGGGCAGCAGGACGCTGTGGGCCCGGGCAGCTGGCTGCGCGCGGCCATCGAGCAGGACAACGTCAGCTCGGTCATCTTGTACGGCCCGGCGGGAACCGGCAAAACCTCCATCGCTCACGTCATCGCCGAATCCACGAAGGCCACGTTCGTGGAGGTGTCAGCCATCGGCGGCACCGTATCCGACCTGCGCCGGGAAATCGACGCCGCCGAGAAGCGCTTGGCGCTCAACGGCTCGCGCACCATCTTGTTCGTGGACGAGATTCATCGATTCAACCGCAGCCAGCAGGATGCGCTTCTCCATGCGGTGGAGAACCGCACCGTGGTGTTGGTGGGCGCCACCACCGAGAACCCGTTCTTCGAAGTGAACTCCGCGCTGATAAGCCGTTCGCGCGTAGTCGGCCTTAAGGGGCTCTCCGATGGCGATGTGGCGCAGTTGGTCGATCGGGCCGTTGCCGACCCCCGCGGGCTGGACGGCTTGTATAGGCTCGACCCGGCTGCCCGCAGCGCCATCGTGCTCTTGGCGGGCGGCGACGGCCGCGCATCGCTTACCACCCTTGAGCTTGCGGCGGGCATGCAGCAGCCCGGCACACGCGAAAAGCCTGCCGTTATCACGAAGGCGCAGGTGGAAAGCGCTACCCCTCATCGTGCGCTGCCGTATGACAAGAACAAGGATATGCATTACGACATCATATCCGCGTTCATCAAGTCCATGCGCGGTTCCGATCCCGATGCGGCGCTGTACTGGCTTGCGCGCATGATCGATGGGGGAGAGGATCCCAAATACATCGCGCGTCGCATGCTCATCCACGCGTCTGAGGACGTTGGCAATGCCGATCCCCAGGCATTGCTGGTGGCTGCGGCCGCGTTCAAATCAGCGGAGGTCATCGGGTATCCCGAATGCCGCATCAACTTGGCGCAGGCGGCAACCTATATCGCACTCGCGCCGAAAAGCAACGCGTGCGAAGCGGGCATCGATGCCGCTTTGGCGGAAGTGCGCAACGGGCCCAAGCGCGATGTCCCCGACTATCTCCGCGACAGGCACCGTCCCGGCTCCGAGCAGTACGGTACGTACAGGTATCCGCATGATTACCCTGCGGGTTGGGTCGATCAGCGCTATCTGCCCAAAGGGCTTGAGCGCGGCTGCTTTTACCATCCCTCCGAGCGCGGTTGGGAAGCGTATCGAGTGGATGCCGCGGCGCGCGATCGGGCGCAGGCCGCTCAGGCGGCGGCTCGACACGGGCAAAACCCCACGTCTTGATAAAGGTAACCGCATCGCAACCGCTATGAACGGCGGGTGTAAACGCATGCGTCGGCAGGGTAGAATCCAGGGCCACATGCTATAGTTGGCGGCGTATATGGATATATGAAGGAGGCGTCTGGTGGATTTCGGCGAAGTTATGGGCGTGGTTTTGCCTATCGTGTACGTGGTGCTCGGCGTGGCTTTGGTGTGGTTCGTGATCGAGCTTGTGATCACCGTGCGCAAAACGCGTACCACGGTCGACAAGATGAAGGAGCAGCTCGACCCGACGCTTGAAAGCGTGCAACGCATCACGAAATCGCTTGAGCCCGCTATGGACAAGGTCGATCCGCTCGTCGATCGCGTGTCTTTGACCGTGGACGCGGCGAATCTCGAGATCATGCGTCTCGATCAGATCTTGGAGGACGTGAGCGACATCACCGACTCCGCCTCGAATGCGGTGGGCGCGGTCGAGGCCGCCACGAACGCCCCTATGGAGATCATGAACAACGTTACCTCCAAGGTTCGCGAGAAGCTCAAGTCCAAGCATGCCAGCGATGAGTCGGTCGCCCTTGGCGAGGCGAAGGCGAAAGCCCAGGCCGCTGCATTGGCGGGCGTGCCGGACGAAGGCGACGATGCTCAGGATGGCGCCCCCTCCAAGGCCCAGGCAAACGACGATGCTCCCCAGCAGGTCCAGTCCGATGACCAGCTTGAGCAGCCTGCGTACTTCACGTATGCTCCCCAGGGCAACGATTCCTCCCAGGAGCGCTAGGAGCTGGTATCCATGGCCACCAATCCCGATGTTGCGATGGAGAAGGCGCGCCGCCGGTTCCTCATGGTGTGGACCGCAGTGGGCGCCATCCTGCTCACAGGCGCAGCGGTCTACCTCATCAACATCCTCAGCGTCCCGATCGGCATCTTGCTTTGGACGCTGGTCATCGTGTTCTGCCTGCGCGGCACGGTGAACAAGCTGGAATCCAAGGGTGTGCCGCGCCCGGCGGGAACGGGCATCGCCTATCTGCTCATGTTCGCCGTGCTGGCGATCGTCAGCTTCCTTATGCTTTCCCCGGCGTTCGGCTTCGGCGAGCAGTTCACCGACCTGGTGCAAAGCATCCCCGGCTACATCAACGACTTCATGGGCTGGGCCAACGGCGTGTACGCTCGCTATTCCGATGTGTTCCAGAACAACACGGTGCAAACGTATATGAACGAGGCTTTGTCCTCTATGGGTTCGGCGGCGTCCGATGTGGCGCGCCAGAGCGCCACGGGCGTGGTCGCCATCGGCGCCGGCGTGGTGAACACGGGTATAGCGATCGGCTTCGCCCTGGTCATAGCGTTTTGGATCCTCATCGAGCTTCCTGCGCTCGGTCGCGAGACCATGCGATTGGCAGGCCCTTCCCGTCGCGAGACCATGGATATGCTGCACGTCACGTTCACGCGCGTTATGGGCGGCTATATCAAGGGCACGCTTATCCAGTGCGGTGTCATCGGGGTGGCGTGCGGCGTGCTGTTCGCCGTCTCGGGCATTCCCAATTACGCTGCGCTCGGCATTATCACGGGCATCCTGAACATCATCCCCATTGTGGGTCCGTGGCTCGGCGGCGCGCTTGCGGCGGTGGTGGGCGTGTTCGTCAGCCCGTGGATCGCCTTGGTCGCGCTGCTCGGCACCATCATTATCCAGCAGGCGGTATACACGTTCATATCCCCGAAGATCATGGCCTCATCGGTGGATATCCATCCGGCGCTCACCCTTATCGCCTTGATGGCGGGCAGCGCGATCGGCGGGGCGATGAGCGGCTTCACCGGCTCGCTTGTGGGCATGCTGGCCTCTATTCCCGCCGTGGCGGTCATGAAGTCCGTTTTCGTGTATTATTTCGAGAAGCAAACCGGGCGCCAGCTGGTTGCCGAGGATGGTGTGTTCTTCCAGGGCACGCCTCGATCCGACGGATCGCTCGACCCCATCGCCGATGCAACGTCCCCTCATCCGGACGCTTCGACGGGCTTCTCCCTTCCGAAGGTGGGCCGCGGTAAAGAGCAACGTCGCGACGGCGATCGGCAATAAGGCGCACGCGCGCCGATTTATGGCAAGGCATAGTTAGAAAGACAGGCACATGGAGTACATGACTAGCGCGGAGATCCGCGAGAAGTACTTGAAGTTCTTCGAGAGCAAGGGCTGCAAACGCATGCCGTCCTCCTCTCTTATCCCCGATGACCCCTCGCTGCTGCTCACTAGCGCGGGCATGGTGCAGTTCAAGCCCTACTTCCTTCACCAGAAGGAGCTCGACCCCGCATATATCGGCACCACCACGGTGCAGAAGTGCGTGCGCACCAACGACATCGACAATATCGGCGATGCTCGCCACTTGTCGTTCTTCGAGATGCTGGGCAACTTCAGCTTCGGCTGCTACTTCAAGCGCGAGATGTGCGCATGGGCCTTCGAGTTCTCCACGGAGGTGCTCGGCCTTCCGAAGGACAAGCTGTACTTCACCGTGTTCGAGGACGATGACGAGACCATCGAGATCTGGAAGTCGCTCGGCGTGGCAGAAGACCACATCTCCCGTTTGGGCGAGGATGACAACTTCTGGCGCGCCGGACCTACCGGCCCGTGCGGCCCGTGCTCCGAGATCTACTTCGACCAGGGCCCCGAGGTGGGCTGCGGCAGCCCCGACTGCAAGCCGGGCTGCGATTGCGACCGCTTCCTGGAGTACTGGAACTGCGTGTTCACCCAGTACGACGGCCAGGAGGACGGCACGCTGGCCCCGCTTAAGACCAAGAACATCGATACCGGCATGGGCCTTGAGCGCATGGCCGCCATCATGCAGGGCGTCACGAACAACTACGACACCGACGTGCTTCGCAGCCTGGTCGGCGTGGGCGAGCGTTTGGCCGGCGTCGAGTACGGCAAGGACGAGGCTGCCGACCTGTGCCTGCGCATCATGGCCGACCACAGCCGTTCGGTCACGTTCATGATCGCCGATGGCATCCTGCCCTCCAACGAGGGCCGCGGCTACGTGCTGCGCCGCCTGCTGCGCCGCGCCGTCATGAAGGGCCATATGCTTGGCCTGGACAAGCCGTTCCTCAACGAGTACGTTGACGAGCTGGTTAAGCTCATGGGCAGCGTGTACCCCGAGGTCATTGACAACCGCGAGCTCATCCGCGGCATCATCTTGTCCGAGGAGGAGCGTTTCGGCGCCAACCTTCGCCAGGGCCGCGCGTTCCTGTCCGAGTCCCTCGACAAGCTCGAAGGGACCACGCTTCCCGGCGAGCAGGCGTTCACGCTGCATGACACCTACGGCTTCCCCGTGGACATCACGCGCGAGCTGTGCGAGGAGCGCGGCGTCGTGGTGGACATGGAGGGCTTCGAGCGTTGCATGGAGGCGCAGCGCGATCGTGCTCGTGCGGCCAACGTCAAGGACGCCGAGGCGGCCTGGTCCACGTACGGCGGCATCCACGCCGAGCTGCTCAAGGAGCTCGGCGCCACGAAGTTCGTCGGCTATCAGGACCTTTCCGCCCAGGCTACGGTCAGCGCGCTTATCGCCGACGGCGAGCGCGTGAGCGAGCTGCAGGCCGGTCAGACCGGCGAAGCGGTCCTGGACGTGACCCCGTTCTATGCTGAGATGGGCGGCGAAGTGGGGGACACGGGCGTCATCGAGGCCGAGGGCGTCAAGGTCCAGGTCGTCGACACGAAGGCTCCCGAGAAGGGCCTCGTCTGCCATGTGGTGAAGGTGCTCGAGGGCACCCTCTCCCAGGGCGCTGCCGTCACGGCTTCCGTGGATGCAGATCGTCGTGCGCGCGTCACGCGCAACCATACCGCCACTCACATCCTGCACGCCGCGCTGCGTCAGGTCCTCGGCGAGCATGTCTCCCAGGCCGGCAGCTACGTGGGTCCCGATCGCTTGCGCTTCGACTTCACGCATTTCGCCGCGGTCACGGCGGAGCAGCTGGCGCAGGTCGAGCGCGTTGCCAACGAGTTCATCATGTCCGCAACGTCAACCAACATCTACGAGACCTCGCTTGACGCGGCCCGCGAAAGCGGCGTCACCGCGCTGTTCGGCGAGAAGTACGGCGATCAGGTGCGCGTCGTGGAGTGCGGCGGGTTCTCCCGCGAGCTGTGCGGCGGCTGCCATGTCGCCAACACGGCCGAAATCGGCATCATGAAGATCACGTCCGAAACCAGCGTGGGTGCCAATGTGCGCCGCATCGAGGCCGTCACCAGCTACG
Source organism: Coriobacteriia bacterium (assembly GCA_030540215.1). GTDB lineage: Bacteria > Actinomycetota > Coriobacteriia > Coriobacteriales > Eggerthellaceae > Senegalimassilia. The sequence continues at coordinate 7,858 of JAUNWR010000019.1, forward strand.
GTGCCCTTGACTACATCAACAAGGTCGAGGCAGAGCTGAAGGAAACCGCCGAAGAGCTGCGCGTCCCGCTGTTCGACGTGTCCGAGCGCACCGCCGCCAACGTCAAGCAGCTGCGCGAGTTCCAGAAGAAGGCCAAGCAGACCAAGGGCATCGTGTCCGACGACAACATCACCAAGCTCATCGGCTCCGCCGTGAAGTCCGCTGCCGGCTACCCTGTGGTCATCTCCCGCGTGAAGATCGCCGATGCAGGCGGCCTGCGCAACGGCTGGGATGTCTTGTCCGCCCGCATGGCGGAACCCGGCGCATGCGTGCTCATCGGCGAGAAGGACGGCAAAGCCGTGCTGATGGCAGCTGGCACGCCCGAGGCCGTCGAAGCCGGCTTCAACGCCGGTGCCATCATCAAGGCCATCGCCCCCTGCGTGCAGGGCGGCGGTGGCGGCAAGCCGGCCATGGCGCAGGCCGGCGGCAAGAACGCCGCGGGCATCGATGATGCGCTCGAGGCTGCTCGCAAGATGCTGCTGTAACTGTTGATGCAGCTTTCACGCCCCGCCGCCCTTGGCTGCGGGGCGTTTTTCTTATCCGTTCGATGCGTAAGGTTAGGTCGATAATGAGGATTCTTGCACTGGATATCGGTCAGACGCGCATAGGCGTCGCCATCAGCGACCCGCGCGAGCGCGTGGCATCGCCCGTTTGCGTGCTTCCCGCGAACGAGGTGCTTTCCAATGCGAAAAGCTGGAAGCGCGTGCTCGAGGACTGGGAGCCGGAGCTTATCTTGTCGGGCCTTCCGTACACGCTTTCGGGCGAGGAGGGGCCTCAGGCAGGTCGTATCCGGGGTGTCGCGACAAGCATCGGGAAGGCCGCCGGTTTGCCGGTGGAGTTCACCGATGAGCGCCTCAGCTCGCAGGAAGCGAAGCGCAGTTTGCGTGAAAGCGGCATGTCGGAGCGCGATATGCGCGGCAAGATAGATATGATTGCAGCAAGTGTGTTCCTTCAGGCGTGGCTTGATGCCCGCCATGCAGGCGAAAGGTAGTGTAAATGTCCCCTCGTAGGCAAGTGACCTATTCCCGCCGCCCGAACCATGCGGCACGCTCGGCGCACGCGCGCGGCGACCGTATGTTCCGCACGTACGATACCAGCTATATCCAACCCAAACGATCCAACGTTCCGCATTACGTGTTCCTTGCCGTATTGGCCTTGCTGGGCATCGGCATCCTGTGGTTCGTCGGCTCCTCGGTTGCCAGCTGCGTATCGCCGAAGGTCGAGCTTCTGGCGGAAGGCCAGCAGGCCACCATCACCGTCAACGAAGGCGCATCCGCCAACACCATCGGCTCCTCGCTGGTGGATGCTAAGCTGGTGGGGTCTGCTAAGGAATTCACCGAGCGCGTGAAGGACTTGGACGCGGGGTCCGATCTCAAGCCCGGTACCTACACCTTTGCAGGCGGTGCGACGGTCGACGACATCATCGCCGCATTGCGCAACGGCCCGGTTTCCGATGCCGTGCTCACCATTCCCGAAGGCTATCGCCTGACCGAGATCGCCTCGGCGGTTGAAAGCGCCACCAGCGGGCGCATCAGCGCCGATGCCTTCAAGCAGGCGGCGTCGGATGCCAGCGTGTATGCGGGCGATTACGGCTTCTTGAAATCTGCGGGCACGAACAGCCTTGAAGGCTTCCTGTTTCCGAAAACCTATGATGTCGCCGCCGATGCCACGGCGGACAGCTTGATCCGCGCCATGCTCACCCAGTTCCAAACCGAAACGGCGGGGCTTGACTGGTCCTATCCCGAATCCCAGGGCCTTTCCGTGTACGATACCGTCAACCTGGCATCCATCGTGGAAAAGGAGTCAAGCGGCGATGAAACGGTTCGCGCCCAGGTGGCGGCCGTGTTCTACAATCGCCTGACCACCAAGGGCGAGCCGAGCAACGGCTATCTGCAAAGCGATGCCACCACCGCCTACGAGGTCGGGCACGATCCCACGGCAGACGAGGTGCACGCGAACAGCCCGTACAGCACCTACACCAACGCCGGGCTTCCGCCCACGCCCATCTGCTCGCCTTCCATCGAGTGCCTGCAGGCCGTGTGCTCGCCTAACCAGGACGCGCTGGGCAAGTACTACTTCTTCTACTTCCAAAACGATAAGTACACGTTCAGCGAAACCTACGACGAGCATCAGGCCGCGTTCTCGTAAGGGGATCCATGCCATACTTGCAGCCGGAGCGCTACTTCTCCCGCATATCGCATATCAACGTAGAACGGGACCTGCTTTCATGCGGGTTCCGCTATGTATTGCTGGATATCGACAACACCATCCTTTCCCGTGCAACGCATGACGTCCCGCGCGACGTGGGTCTGTGGCTTGCGCAGGCGCGAGACGCCGGCGTGAGCTTCTGCCTGGTGTCGAACAACTGGCACAAAAACGTGCACGAGCTTGCGAACCGCCTGTCCATGCCCATTATCGCGAAGGCCATGAAGCCCTTGCCCGTGGCGCTGTTCGCGGCGTGCTCCATGCTGGGGGCGAAGCGCAGCGAGACCGTCATGGTCGGCGATCAGCTATCGACCGACGTGCTTGCCGCGCACAACGCCGGCATGTCGGCGTATCTGCTGGCGCCGCTGGCGGAGCAGGATCTGCGCCATACGAAGTACGTGCGCATGGTGGAGCAGGCCATCTTAGGCGGGGCGGTGCCCGAGGGCGCGCCCCAGCCGGCGCAAGCGAGCATGGCCGATAAGCCCGCCGCCCCAAACGCCCTGGCGCAGGAAAAGTAGCGAAACCGCCCATTTGATGGGCACCGCGGTCGAATTAACCCCTACAAAAGTAGTCTGCATTGGTATGATGAAATCCCTGCTAACCTGCAGGCCCTTGATCGACCAGGAAGGAATTCCATGACCGAGCAGAGCGAAGGCGAACGCCTCTATATCTTGGGGCATCCGGTCGCGCATTCGAAATCGCCGGTAATGTACAACGCGTTATACGAAAGGCTGGGTCTGCCTTGGACCTATGCCCTTGCCGATTACGCCGAGCTGGACGACGCCCGCGCTTTTTTGGATGCACGGGAGTTTCTGTCCGTGAACATCACCACCCCCTATAAGCCGTTGGCCTTCCAGGCGGCAACGCGCAAGGCGGCCAGCGCGCAGCTGGCGCGGGGCGCCAACGTGCTCGTCCGCAAGGACGATCAGCTGATCGGCTTCAACACCGATGGCGATGGGTGCGTCAAGTTCCTGGAGCTTGCGGGCGTGACCTTCAAGGGCAAGCGCGTGGTGGTATGCGGAACGGGCCCCACAGCGCTGTCCATCCTTCATGCGTGCGCTGTCGCCGGCGCCGACGTGCTGTTGCTGCTCTCGCGCGACAAGGAGCGCGCGCATAGCGTGCTGGATGCCTATCTCGAGCGTTTCGGCAAGCTGGCCAACGCGACCATCGATTTCCCCGCTATCAAGGAGGGGCATCGCAGCTTCCGCGAAGCATACACGAAGCCGACGTTCAAATTCGGCAGCTATACCACCTCGACGGGGGCGCTGGGCTCTGCGGACATCGTCATCAACGCCACCCCGGTGGGCATGAAGCCCGACGATCCTGCTCCGTTCGATACGGGGCTTTTGCGTCCGGGCCAGGTGGTCATGGACGCGGTATACGCATCGGGGCGCACGAAGCTGGTGGCCGACGCCCTTCAAGCTGGTTGCAAGGCGGCTTTCAACGGCGGGGGCATGCTGGTGGCGCAAGCGGTCGCTTCGGCGCTCATCGTGTCCGACATAGCGGAAGTGAAGATACCGTATTCCGAAGCGGAGCTGTTCAACCTTATGGCAGACGCCGCCGGGTTCGACTGCCCGCGTGCGTGATCGAAGCATAGCCATCCGTATCGGCGCGGCGTAAAACCCAGGCCGCGCACTAGCACGAAAAGAGAACAGCATGCGCTACTACACAGCAGGAGAGAGCCACGGACAGGGCCTGGTCGCCATCGTCGAGGACGTGCCGGCGGGCCTTAAGATATCCGAGGAGCAGATCAACGTCGATCTGGCGCGCCGCCAAGCAGGCTACGGCCGAGGCGGGCGCATGAAGATAGAGCATGACACGGTGCAGGTGATCTCCGGCGTGCGCTTCGGGCGCACCATCGGAAGCCCCGTGGCCATGCTCGTGGCAAATAGGGATTGGGCGAACTGGACCGATCGCATGGCCCCGTTCGGCGAGCCGCCGCTCGACCTGGTCCGGGAGGTGACCCCTCGTCCGGGTCATGCGGACTTGGTGGGCGCATTGAAGACGAACACCGACGACTGCCGCAATATCCTCGAGCGCTCAAGCGCCCGCACCACCGCGCCGCGCGTTGCGGCGGCGGGCATCGCGCGAGAGTTTCTGGCCGATCTGGGCGTGGAGATCTTCTCCTACGTCACCGGCATCGGAAGCGCCGTCATGCGCGAGGACGATCCGTTCATGAACGCGGCGCGCTACACGCCGCTTGAGATCGAGACGAGCGAGGTCCGCTGCCCCGATGCGGAGGCCAGCGAGGCCATGAAGCGCGAGATCGATCGGGCCATCAAGAACAAGGACAGCTTGGGAGGGACGTTCCGCGTGGTCGTGCGCGGTCTTCTGCCGGGCGTGGGCGGCTATGCCGTGCCCACCGAGCGCTTGACGTCCACCATCGGCGGCGCCCTGTTCAGCATCCCCGCCATCAAGGGCGTGGAGTTCGGCATGGGCTTCGAAGCTGCCCGCAAGCCTGGTTCGCAGGTGCACGACCCCATTTTGCTCGATCGGACGAAAGCCGAGTTCACGCGCGCGTCCAACAACGCCGGCGGCCTTGAGGGCGGCATGACCACGGGCATGCCCCTGGTGGTCACGGCGGCCATGAAGCCCATTCCCACGCTCATGCAGCCGCTGCAGACCGTGGACCTTGACACGCTCGAGGTGGCCCAGGCCTCCAAGGAGCGAAGCGATGTGTGCGCCGTGCCGGCATGCGCGGTGGTCGCCGAAGGGGAGGTCGCCTTTGCCATAGCCGATGCCTATATGCGCAAGTTCGGCTCCGACAACATGGCCGACATCAAAGCGGCCATCAAAGCCTACAAGCAACGTTTGAACACCGTATCTCGTTAAAACAGCCAGGAGGAACATCATGGAACAGCAGGAAGTCAAGGACGACGCCATCACCCCGGAAAGCAACCCGATAGCCTACACGCTGTCGGTCACCACCCCCGACGAGGTCGTCGCCGTCGTCAACAACCCCGAGATCAAGCCCCATGCGCGCCCCACCTACGAGCTGACGCGCAACGTGTTCTTCGTCGGCTTCATGGTCGCGGGTAAAACCTCCACGTCGCGTCGCCTGGCGCGTCAGTGCGGCCTTGCCACCATCGACCTTGACGCCTACATCGAGCGTCGCGAGCGCCGCGCGATCAACCAGATCTTCGCCGAGCAGGGCGAGCAGGCGTTCCGCGATATGGAAACCCAGGTGCTCGACGAGTTCGCCCACAAGGGTCCCATGCTCGTGTCGTGCGGTGGCGGCATCGTGCTGCGCGAGGAGAACCGCGAGATCCTGAAGAACAACGGTTTCGTAGTGTACCTGCAGGTCACGGCCGAGCAGGCCGTCGAGCGCGTCGGCGATGTGTCCACGCGCCCGCTGTTCAAGAACCTCGAGACCGCGCGACAGACCATCGCCGGCCGCCTGCCCATGTACGAGGACGTCGCCAGCGTGTCCATCGACACCGTGGGCAAGTCCATCAACGTCGTGGCGCAGGAGGTTCAGGAGATCTTGGAGAAGGAAGGCGTGCTGTGCCTGCGACAAGGGTAGTGGTGAACATCCCCGGCGAAGACGCGTACAACGTGCGCATCGGCGCCGGGGTGCTCGATGCGCTGGGATCGTCCATGCGCGGCGTGCCGGCCGTCGCCGATGCGCGGCAAGCGCTCGTCATCACCGACGCCAACGTCGGCCCGCTGTACCTTGCCCGGGCGAAGGCGTCGCTCGTCCAAGCTGGGTATCGCGTTTCCGACATCTGCGTCCCCGCAGGTGAAGAGGCGAAATCGCTCACGGTGCTCGGCGAGGTGCTCGAGGTCATGGCCGCTTTGGCGCTTGAGCGCGACTGCGTGGTGGTCGCGCTCGGCGGCGGCTGCGTGGGCGATCTGGCGGGCTTCGCCGCGGCAACCTACATGCGCGGCGTGCAGGTGGTGCAGGTTCCCACCACGCTTCTGTCCATGGTGGATTCAAGCGTGGGCGGGAAGACGGGCGTGAACCTATCCGCCGGAAAGAACCTGGTGGGCGCGTTCAAGCAGCCTGCGTTTGTGTGCGCCGACACCGAGGTGTTGGCAACGCTGCCGCCTCGCGAGTGGGCATGCGGCTGCGGCGAGGTGGCGAAAACCGCGCTCATCGACGGCGACGAGTTCTTCTTCTGGCTTTCCGACCAGGCATCGGCCGTGGTCGACCGTCGGCCCGATGCCGTCTCCGAGGCCATCGCCCGCTGCGTGGTGTTCAAGGCGGACGTGGTGGCGCAGGACAAAACGGAAAGCCGCGGCGTGCGCGAGTGCCTGAACTACGGCCACACCTTGGCCCATGCTATCGAGAAGCTGTCGGGCTACGGCACGTACAGCCACGGGCATGCAGTTGCCGAGGGCATGCGCTTCGCGGCCCGTATGGGCATGCGGCTCGCCGATATGCCGGCCGAGCTCGTCCAGGCGCAAGGGCAGCTGCTCGACGACTTGGGCTTGCCCGAGCTTGATTGGAGCGCTTCCCCGGCGCAGGTGCTCGAAGTCATGAAACGCGATAAAAAGGCGCGTCGCGGGCAGGTGCGTTTCGTGTGCTTGCAGGATGTTGGGCAGTGGCAACTCCAGGATGTGGCCGATGGCGTGATCCTGGAAGAGCTGGAGGCGTATTTCGCGCAGAAACGGCGGTGACGTTGCGCTAGCATAAGGTTGAGCGTATGGGAAGAAGGTCGCCTTGCGGGTTGGCTTGAAAAGCCGCCGCGGCGACCATCTTCGTTTCAAGCTGCTGTCGAACACGGCGACGGAAAGCAACGAAAGGTATGCAACATGAAGAAGATCCTGCTGATGAACGGGCCTAATCTGAACATGCTCGGCATCCGCGAGCCGGGCGTGTACGGCAACGATACCCTGAAGGATTTGGAGACGGGCTTCTCCGAATATGCCCGCGCGCACGGTTGCGAGGTGGAGTGCTTCCAGTCCAACCATGAAGGCGACCTGGTCGATAAGATCCACGCCACGCACGGCACGTGCGACGGCATCGTGTACAACCCCGGTGCGCATACGCACTATTCTTACGCGCTGCGCGACGCCTTGGGCAGCGTGAGCACGCCGTGCGTCGAGGTGCACATCTCCGACGTCAGCACGCGCGAGGCGTTCCGCCATATCTCGGTGATCGCCCCGGCGTGCGTGGCGCAGGTCAAGGGCCGCGGCTTCGCCGGTTACAACGATGCGCTCGATATCCTGCTGGAAGGCGCGACCGAGCGCTTGGGCGAGGGCTTCGAGGGACGCTACGCGCCGGGCCAGGTCATCGTGGCAGGACGTGATCTCATTGACGAATAGCATGAAAGCCCAGGCCGCAGGGCGTTTGAATCGCTTGCGCGATGCGGCGGCGGAAAACGGCATCCGCACGTTTTTGGTGCGCGACACGGCAAGCATCGAATGGCTGACGGCCTTCGACGGCGTGTTCGACGACGAACAGGCGCATGCGCTCCTGGTCACGCCGCATGACGCGGTGCTGCACACCGATTCCCGCTACAGCGGCGCGGCGCGCAAAGCGGCGCAGGGCGAAGGCGTTATCGCCATTGATGACGCGCGTCAGGGTCACGGCGAATGGGTTGCCGACGTGTTTACGGCCCGGCATGCAAACGCGCCCGCCGGATCGCCGGCGCCCGAGAGCATCGTGCTCGGCATCGAGGACTCCATGACGCTTGCGGCGTTCCGCGCGCTCGAGGGCGCCCTTGCCAAGGCGCCGGCGTCCCCGCAACTGCGCGAGACCTCGGACTTCGTCCGCTCGCTGCGCGCGATCAAGGAGCCGTCGGAGGTTGCGCGTATGAAAGCGGCCCAGGCCATCACCGATGCGGCGTTCTCCTATATCATCACCTACATGAAGCCGGGTATGACCGAACGGCAGGTGCAGATCGAGCTTGAGGACTGGATGCTGCGTCATGGCGCGTCCGGCCTGGCGTTCTCATCCATCGTGGCTTGCGGCGCCAACGGCGCAAGCCCGCATGCCATCCCAGGCGAGGCAAGGCTTGAAGCGGGGCAGTGCGTGGTTATGGACTTCGGCGCCCGCGCCCACGGATATTGCTCGGATATGACCCGTACCGTGTTCATCGGCCAGCCCGATGCGCGCATGCGCGCGGCATACGAGACTCTGCGCGAGGCCAATGAGCAGGTGGAGGCCGCGATAAAACCCGGCGTCACCGGCGCGCAGATGCATCAAATGGCCGAGGACGCCCTTGCTGCGGGCGGATTCGCCGGCAAGATGGGCCACGGGCTGGGTCATGGCGTGGGCATCGACATCCATGAGGAGCCCGTGCTGTCGCCTCGCAACAAGGAGCCGCTCGTCCCCGGCAACGTGGTCACGGTGGAACCGGGCATATATCTGGAGGGCGATTTCGGCATGCGTTTAGAGGATTTCGGCGTGGTTACCGAAACGGGATTCCAGATTTTCACGCAATCTACGCATGACATGGTTATAATTTAAGGGTTGAACTAAAGGGGCGGCCTTGGTCGCCTGAACGGTTGAAAGGATCTACCAGTGGCTATCTCTACCGCCGATTTCAAGAACGGAATGTGCATCGTCAACAACGGCAAGATGTGCACCATCGTCGAGTTCCAGCATGTCAAGCCCGGCAAGGGCGGCGCCTTCGTCCGCACGAAGCTTCGCGACATCAAGACCGGCCGTGTGGTCGATTACACGTTCAACGCCGGCACGAAGTTCGACACCGTGCGCCTGGAAACCCGCAAGATGCAGTACCTGTACAACGACGGTTCCGATTTCTACTTCATGGATCCCAACACCTACGATCAGATGAGCATGCCCGCCGAGACCGTCGGCGACACCGCCAAGTGGCTCAAGGAGAACGACGAGGCCAGCCTGCTGTACGCCGGCGAGGAGCTCATCAGCATCGAGCCGCAGATGTTCGTCGAGCTGGAGTGCACGCACACCGAGCCCGGCTTCAAGGGCGACACCGCCACGAACACCACCAAGCCGGCAACCTTCGAGACCGGCGTCGAGCTGCAGGTGCCCACGTTCGTCGAGATCGGCGACGTGCTGCAGATCGACACCCGTGACGGCCGCGTCATCAAGCGCGTCTAGTTCGCATCGCCTCGGCGGTCGATGACCGCGTTTTCGCATCGAACGGCTTTTGCTGCGCGGTTGAAGCATGGCAAAAGGCGCCTGCGGAAGCCGGCATCCGCTCATATTGGGCGAGCCGAAGCATGAATCAAGGTTCGTCAAACGCGACGATATCTCCGAATGCGCCCGTTCAGGGCGCATTCGCTGTATTTAGGGCGGTTCCTTCCGGTGTGCGAAGGCCGTCGCCGTATGCGCGGACCATCGCGGCTGCAGGGCTTGCGAAGCGCGCCGCCTGGGCGGCGTTTCTGTTTCTTGCCCGTGAATTCGCCGTGTGCGCACGGTATCGCCGCCGGCATCTTCTATAATCCTGGTTTCGATCAATACGGTCTGTATCACTTGAAAACGAAGGGGGTGCGAGTTCATGTCAAGGCTTCAGATCATGGATACCACTATCCGTGACGGCCAGCAAAGCCTGTGGGCCACGCGCATGAGCATCGGCGACATGCTGCCGATCCTGCCGAAGATGGATCGCGTCGGCTACTGGGCCATCGAGGCATGGGGCGGCGCGACGTTCGACTCGTGCATGCGCTTTTTGGATGAGAATCCGTGGGACCGCCTGCGTTCCATCAACGCGGCAACGCCGAACACGCCGTTGTCCATGCTCACCCGAGGTCAGAACCTGGTCGGCTATAAGCATTATTCCCGCGAGATCGTGAACCGCTTCATCAAGGCGTCCAAGCGCAACGGCGTGCACGTGTTCCGCGTGTTCGACGCGCTCAACGATATCCGCAACGTGGTGGATACCGCCGAGGCCGTCAACGAATGCGGCGGCCACTTCGAGGGCGCCATCTCCTACACCATCTCCCCGGTGCATACGCTTGACAGCTACCTTGAATATGCGCAGCAGCTCAAGGAGCTCGGTGCCGACTCCATCTGCGTGAAAGACATGGCCGGCCTTATGACGCCGTACCGTGCCGAGCGCATCGTGAAGGCCCTCAACGCCGAGATCGGCCTGCCCGTGCATCTGCACTGCCACTATGTCGGCGGTATGGCCCCGGCCAACTACCTCAAGGCGGCCGAGGCGGGCGTGTCCATCGTCGACACCGCATCCGCTCCGCTGGCCTTCGGCAACTCCCAGCCCGCCGTCGAGATGATCGTCGCGGCGCTGCAGGAAAGCCGTTACGACACCGGCCTTGATCTGGACCTGCTCTTCGAGATCGCCGAATACTGGGAGGAAGTGCGCAAGCGCAGCCACTACAAGCGCGGCGTGTCCTCGCTTATCCATATGCAGGTGTACTCGCATCAGGTGCCCGGCGGCATGATGTCCAACCTCATGAGCCAGCTCGAGGTGCAGAACGCATCCGACCGTCTGCCCGAGGTCATGAAGGAGATCCCGCGCGTGCGCGCAGAGGTCGGCTATCCGCCGCTCGTCACGCCCATGTCGCAGATCGTGGGCACGCAGGCCGTGTTCAACGTGCTCACCGGCAAGCGCTGGGGCGTCGTGTCCAAGGAGATGAAGGACTACATCTGCGGTTACTACGGCAAGGCCCCGGGACGCATCGACCCCGAGATCATGAAGAAGGTCGCGGGCAATTCGCAGGTGCTGCCCGACGACGTGCCGCCGTCGAGCCTGGTCACCACCACCTATGACGAGGTCGTCGAAGAGATCGGCGATCTGGCCCAAAGCGAAGAGGACGTGCTCATGTACGCCCTGTTCCCCAACGAGGCGCGCACCTTCCTGAGCAAGCACCGCGCATCCGAGAAAGTCGACTTCCTCATGCAGGAGGAGTCCAGCAATACCAAGGAGGACGATTACGTGGATATCAATCAGATTCGCGAATTGGTTCGCGTTGCCGAGGAAAGCGGCGTAGGCGAGATCGTGGTCGAGGACGGCGGTCAGCGCATCGCCGTGCGCATGCCCGGCGCGATGCCGGCGGCCGCACCGGTTGCAGCCGCTCCGGCGGTCGCCGCCGCACCTGCAGCTCCCGCAGCAGCACCTGCTGCTCCGGCCGCCGCTGCCGCCGAGCCCGAGCGTCCCGCCAACTGGTATGCCGTGAAGGCCCCCATGGTCGGCACGTTCTACGCCGCTCCCGCACCGGGCGAGCCCGCGTTCGTGAAGGTGGGCGACGAGGTTGCCGCCAACCAGACCCTGTGCATCGTCGAGGCCATGAAGCTCATGAACGAGATCACCGCTGAGGAGATGGGCACCGTCCGCGAGGTGTGCGTCAAGGACGCCGACCCCGTCGAGTTCGGCACCGTGCTGTTCTACATCGAGCCCCATTCCGTCCAGCCCGTCTCGGAGCAGTAACATGTTCAAGAAAGTACTCATCGCAAACCGCGGCGAGGTGGCCCTGCGCGTCATGCGCGCCTGCAAGGAGCTGGGCGTCAAGACCGTGGCGGTGTACTCTACCGAGGACGAGAACACCTATCCCGTGCAGTATGCCGACGAGAAGGTGTGTATCGGCCCCGCCCAGGCAACGAAAAGCTACCTGGTGATGTCCAACATCATCGCGGCTGCCAACATCACCGGCGCCGACGCCATCCACCCCGGTTACGGCTTCTTGGCGGAAAACGCCGACTTCGCCCGCGCATGCGCCGACAACGACCTGGTGTTCATCGGCCCCTCCGCCGAGTGCATCGAGCGCATGGGCGACAAGTCCTCCGCCCGTGAGACCATGAAGGCCTGCGGCGTGCCCACCGTCCCCGGTTCCGATGGTTGCATCGACACCGTGGAGGAGGCTCGCCAGTTCGCCGAGAACGTGGGCTATCCCGTGCTCATCAAGGCGACCGCCGGCGGCGGCGGCAAGGGCATGCGCGAGGTCCACGACCCCGCCGACCTTGAGTCGCACTACAAGGCTGCTCGCGCCGAGGCCGGCGCCGCGTTCGGCAACGACGAGGTGTACTTGGAGAAGCTCGTGCTGCGTCCGCGTCACGTCGAGGTGCAGGTGCTCGCCGACGACTTCGGCAACAACGTGGCCCTGTGCGAGCGCGACTGCTCCGTGCAGCGTCGTCACCAGAAGCTTATCGAGGAGGCGCCCTCTCCGGCGCTGACCGACGAGCTGCGCCGTGCCATGGGCGTCGCCGCCATCAAGGCCGTGCGCGCCGTGGACTACCGCAACGCCGGCACCATCGAGTTCCTGCTGGACACCACGGGCAAGTTCTACTTCATGGAGATGAACACGCGCGTGCAGGTGGAGCATCCGGTATCCGAGCAGATCACGGGCACCGACATCATCAAAGAGCAGCTGCGCATCGCCTCCGGCGAGCCCATGAGCTGCGCCGACAGGGCACCGTTCACGCCGTTCGGCCACGCCATGGAATTCCGCATCAACGCCGAGGATCCCGAGCACGGCTTCCGTCCGTGCCCCGGCACCATCACGCGCTTCGAGCCCCCGGCGGGCCCGGGCGTGCGCGTGGAGGCCTACGTGCATTCCGGCTCGAAGATCAGCCCGTTCTACGACTCCATGGTGGCCAAGCTCATCGTGTACGGCCAGGATCGCGAGGAGTGCCTGGCGCGCGGTCGCCGCGCCCTTGACGAGTTCGTCATCGAGGGCATTCCCACCACGCTGCCGTTCCACCGCCGCGTGCTGGATAACCAGGTGTTCTGCGCCGGCGAGGCCACCACGGACTTCATCGAAACCCAGATGGGAGATGTGTTATGAGCGATTTGACCGTTGACGGCATGGCGCTTGCGCCGGGCGTCGTCGAGACCATCGTCTCCATCGCCGTGGCCGATGTGGACGGCGTCGCCAGCGTGGGCAACGCCCCCGCGGCAAGCCGCGGCATCCGCGGCGTGCTCGGCGGCAAGCCCTCCACGTCCGGCATCGAGATCGCAGCGGACGAAAACGACAAGCTGCAGATCTCGGTGCGCATCGACGTTTATTATGGACATGTGCTGCCCGACGTGGCGGCTGCGGTCCGCCAGTCCGTGGCGGACGCCGTGGCAAGCCAGGTGGGCGCGCAGGTTGGATCGGTCGACGTCTACATCGACGGCGTCCAGTTCAACCGTTAGGAACAAGAAGAAGCACAGGGGATTATTTGCACATGGCATCGAAAAGACACGAGCGCACGACGGCACGTCGCGTCGCGTTGCAGGTTCTGTACACCGCCGAGATCAAGGGCGCATCCGCTGCTCAGATCGTGGCTGAAGGCGTCTTCCCGTCTGAGGAGGGTCCGCTTTCGGAATACGCTCAGGACCTGGTGCGCGGCGTCGAGCAGAGCCGCATCGTCATCGACGGCAGCCTGAAGGCCGCTGCGGAGAACTGGTCGCTGGGCCGCATGCCCATCGTGGACCGCTCCATTCTGCGCTTGGCCGCCTACGAGATCATGTTCGTTCAGGATGTGCCCACCAGCGTCGCCATCAACGAGGCGGTGGAGCTGGCGAAGGATTTCGGCGGCGAGGACGATTCCCCGCGCTTTGTTAACGGCGTGCTGGGACGTATCGCCAAGGACATCGATGATGGGGCCGCTGCGGCTCCCGCAGGCGATGACCCGGCGCAGCCCCTGGTGCTGTAAAGGCGCGATTCGGTGGCATTGGAATCGTATGGGTCCTTCGAGGAGCTCAAAAGCCGCCTCGATGAGATCGTCGAGGCGGTAAACGATAAGGATTTGCCCTTGGACCAGGCGCTTTCCCTGTATGAGGAAGCGGTTTGGCTAGGGCTTCGCGCAAGCGATCTGCTCGAACAGGGCATCGACGAGGCCAGCGTCCAAGAAGCGCTGGCCTCCGAGGCCCCGGCAGGGCTTGCCGATGATTCGGCGCAACCCGCGGCATCTGCGGCGGGCGCGCATAAGGAAGGTCAAACGGACGGCGGCGCGGCACAGCAAGGCCAGGCCGCTGCTTCCGTCTAGGTCGCGCAAGGCGATCGGATGGCATGACAAAAGGAAAGGCGCAGCATGAGCGACAAGCGCATTCTGGACATAATCGCATCCCCTGCCGACCTGAAGCTCCTCAGCAATGAGGAGCTATCTATACTTGCGGGAGAGATCCGTCAGGAGATCGTGACCACTACCTCGAAAACCGGTGGTCACGTCGCCTCGTCTTTGGGTGCGGTCGAGATCATCTTGGCGCTGCACAGCCTGCTCGATTGCCCCAAGGATAAGATCGTGTTCGATGTGGGGCACCAGGCGTATGCGCACAAGCTGGTTACCGGACGCTTGAAGGACTTCGGCACGCTGCGCACCTATGGCGGCCTTTCCGGTTTCCCTAAGCCCAGCGAAAGCCCCTACGACGTGCATTATTCCGGGCACGCATCCGACTCGCTTTCGGTAGCGCTCGGCTTGGCGGAGGCCCGTGATTTGGCGGGTGCCGACCAGAAGGTCGTTGCGCTCATCGGCGATGCGGCGCTTTCCGGCGGCATGGCCTTCGAGGCCTTGAACAATATCGGCCAGGCGCAAACGCCCATGGTCATCATCTTGAACGACAACGAGATGTCCATCTCGCACAACGTGGGCGCGCTTATGAAGCATTTGGGCTACATGCGCGCATCGTCGCAATATCGCCAGGCGCGCGACAACGTGCAGGAACATCTGGAGAGCAGCGGCCCGGTGGGCAAGGCGATCACCAATTTCGGCCGCAGCATGAAGGAATCGATGAAGCAGTTCGTCATTCCCCATTCTATGATCTTCGAGCAGCTGGGTATCGTATGCACGGCGCCGATCGACGGGCACAACATCGCTCAGCTGCGGGAAACGCTGCGAGCCGTGCTGAACGCCGACGGCCCGGTGCTCATGCACGTGGTCACGCGCAAAGGCCAAGGCTACATGCCTGCTGTGCGCAACCCCGAGAAGTTCCACGGCATCGCGCCCTATAACATCGCAACCGGTGAGGTCATCAAGTCGGGCAAGCCCTCCGCGCCGAAGTACACCAACGTGTTCGGCAAGGCGTTGGTCGCCGAGGCGGAGAGCAACACCGACATCGTCGCCATCACCGCCGCCATGAAGGGCGGCACCGGCCTCGACGAATTCGCGGAGAAGTTCCCGGAGCGCTTCGTGGATACGGGCATTTGCGAGGAACATGCCGTCGGTTTTGCCGGCGGCCTGGCGGCGAACGGCAAGAAACCCGTGGTGGCGCTGTACTCCACGTTTATGCAGCGCGCCGTCGATCAGATGATCATCAACGTGGCGCTGCCGAAGCTCGATGTGGTGTTCGCCATCGATCGCGCCGGCATCGTGGGCGCCGATGGCCCCACGCATCACGGCGTGTTCGATCTGGTGTATGCCCGCATGGTGCCCAACATGCGCGTGCTGGCGCCCTCGAACGAGGCCGAGCTCGTGCATGCGCTGCATACGGCGCTTGCCATGGGCGGCCCGTTCGCCATCCGCTATCCGCGCGGCGAGGGCGAGGGCGTGCCGTTGCCCGAGGCAGCCGAGGTGCTGCCGGAGGGGAAGGGGCGCGTGGTGCGCGAAGGCGAAGACGTCGCCATTTTGGCATTCGGCCGCATGGTCGGCCAAGCTTTGGCAGCTGCCGACGCGCTTGCCGAGCAGGGGATTCGCACTCGTGTTGTGGATATGCGCTGGGTTAAGCCGCTTGATGTGCAGGCTATTCGAGCAGCCGCCGAAACGAAGCTGGTCGTCACGGTGGAGGAGGGCGTCATCGCCGGCGGCGTCGGCGAAGGCGTGCTCGGCGAGATGGCCCGCATGGGCTTGCATACCCCGGCAATGAACCTGGGCATCAAGGACGCGTTCGTCACGCAAGGCGGGGTAGGCCAGCTGCTTCATGAGCAGGGGCTTGACTCCGAGGGCATCGCTGCCAGCGTGGAAGAGCGCTACCGGGCGCTGTAGCCCGCAGCTTTATTCGCTTGGTAAACAGCAAAAGGCCCCACGTCATTCGGAATCCGTTCACGCAAGTCGCATGAGCTTGCGTTGCCGTTGCAATGCGGCGAACGGAGCCGAGGGCGTGGGGCCTTTCTTGCGCCGTAAGGACGTTCAAGGCCTCACGGCAGATAGGCGGAAGCGCTCACGCTTCCTTTTCCATCACGTAATCGTCCATGGCAAACCCGTTGCCGATATCGTTTTTGACGGATTCGATGGTGACGAAACCCTTGCCATAATAGGCTCGAATGCCCAGGTCGTTCTGCTTGTTCACGGTCAGATACATGCTATGCAGATCGCGGGAACGGCATATATCGGTATAGAAGGCGATGATCTGCGATGCATAGTGCTTGCCGCGCTCTTCGGCCAGAAGGTAGATCTTCGAGATGAAGTAGCGGCTTGTCTGCGGTTCCTCGCAGCCGCCGGTGTAGCCCACGGTTTTACCGGCTTCGTCAACCACGAACCAGTATTCGTAGGCATGCTCGGCCATGTCTCGCTTGATGGCTTCCAGGCTTTGGAATTTTTCGACCATATAGTCGGTTTGCGCATCGCCGATGATCGCGGGCCAGTACTCGTGCCAAATCTCGTCAGCAAGCTTTGCCAGCTTTTCCTGATCTTCGTCCGTTTCAACGGCAACGAATCGCACGCTCATAAGCCCGTTCCTTTCAACCAAGTTCGCCTGTTTCCACATTGTAACACTCGCGTCTCGTGCTCGTTACAAAGCGTTTCCCAGAGCGTTAACAATGGCGCATTACGCAAAAGGCCAGGTCAATCAGTGGCAGTATCGAATGCGTAAGGAAAAGGTGCTCAGAGGGAATGGGTACGGAAAGCGAAGGAGGTAGCGCGATGTATGACACGGGTTCAACGGCATTCATGCTGGTATGCGCCATGCTCGTCTTGCTCATGACACCAGGCTTGGCGTTTTTCTACGGAGGCCTATCGCGTCGAAAGAACGTTGTGAATACGATGATCATGGTGTTCTCGGCCATCGGCATTGTGGCGATCACGTGGACGATCTGCGGTTGGTCGCTGGCGTACGGCGGGGACGGCTCTAGCCCGTTCTTCGGAGGTTTTGATCAGCTCGGCTTCCTGGGCGGCGTGACGGACATGCTCGCTGAGGCCGAGGCGGTTCCCGAAGATGCGACATATCCGGGCATCATCGACTTCATCTTCCAGATGGCGTTCTGCATGATCACCACCGCCATCATCACGGGCTCCCTTGCCGGCCGTATGAAGTTCGGTGCGGTGTGCGCGTTCGTGGCGGTGTGGACCATCGTGGTGTATCCGCCGCTTGCCCATATGGTTTGGGGTGGCGACGGCAGCCTGATCGGCGACACCATCGGCGCGCTCGACTTCGCAGGTGGCGACGTTGTGCACATCTCCTCTGGCTTGACCGGCCTTATCCTGTGCCTCATGCTCGGCAAGCGCAA